>CAMLNB010000226.1 GCA_946481205.1 uncultured Kangiella sp.
GGCGATGGCACCACCGTATTTTCCGCGACGCTGGAACAACACAATGCGGCGGTGCGCGAGTTTCAATTGAAGAGGCGAGTCCGTGGCCGCTAAGCCCTTTACTACCAAGCCCAGCTTTCTGACGCTGGAAGGCATCGAAGGGGTCGGCAAGTCGACCAATCTGGCTTTCATTCGCGATTGGTTGGTGCAGCACGGTCACGTGGTGGTGCAGACCCGCGAGCCCGGCGGCACGCCGCTCGCGGAGCAGATCCGGGAATTGTTGCTGGTACCGCGCGACGAAACGGTCGACTCCGATACCGAATTGCTGCTGATGTTCGCCGCGCGTGCCCAGCATGTGGCTGGGGTGATCAAGCCGGCACTCGCGGCCGGCAAAACCGTGCTGTCGGATCGCTTTGTCGATGCCAGTTTTGCCTATCAAGGCGGTGGCCGCCAGTTGCCGCTCGCGCGCATTGCCGCGCTGGAGCAATGGCTGTTGGCCGAGTTCAAACCAACGCTGACCTTCTTGTTGGATTTGCATCCGGATATCGCGCTGGCGCGGGCTCGTCAGCGCGGTGAAGCGGATCGTTTCGAACGTGAACAATTGGCCTTTTTTGCCCGGGTGCGCGATGTCTATCTGCAACGCGCAGCGGCCGATCCGCGGCGTTTCGCCATCATCGACGCTGGCCAGCCGCTGACCGATGTGCAGCGCGATATCGCCGCGGTGTTACAACAGCGCCTCGGTGGAGCGCGGTCATGAGCGCACCAGCTAGCGGCGTCGAGCCGAGTTTGGCTGCGTTGCCGCCGTTGCCGGAGTGGTTGCTGCCGTCGTGGCAGAAATTGGTCTGGGCGCTGCAGGCCGAGCGGGTGGTGCATGGTCTGCTGCTGCACGGCCCGCGCGGTATCGGCAAACAATGGTTGGCTTGGCATTACGCAGCGCGGCTGTTGTGCCGCGAGGCGCGCGATGAGCAGTTTGCTTGTGGTCATTGCCCAGGTTGCGCCTTGCGCATCGCCGGCCATCACCCCGACGCCGTGCTGATTCAGGTGCCGGAAGACAAGCAGAGCATCGGCATCGAGCAGATTCGTGAGCTGTCGGTGCAGTTGCAGCAATCGGCGCACCGGGCCGGCTGGCGGGCTGTGATTATTGAACCGGCCGAGGCGATGACCATCGCCGCCGCCAATGCCTTGCTGAAAACCCTGGAAGAGCCGGGTGCGCGCATTGTGCTGATTCTGGTGGCACACCAGCTGGAGCGGGTGCCGGCGACGATCCGCAGCCGCTGCCAGCGCCTGCCGCTGGCTATCCCGGCGCGCGTGTCAGCGTTGCACTGGCTGGCTGGCGCGCATCCCACGCAAGCCACCGCTGCCTTGGAGCAAGTGCTGTCGGTCGCGGCGGGGGCTCCACTACGCGTGGCCGGCCTGCTGGCGCAGGATGCTCTGGGCCAGGTCGAGGCGCTGGAGAAAGGGCTGATTGCGATCGCTCGTGGAGAACTGTCACCGGTTCAGGTCGCGGCCAGCCAGTCGGATCTCAATCTGGCGTTGTTACAGCTGCAACGCATCGCTGCCCGCGGGCTGCAGAAGAGCCTCAATGGCGACAGCAAATTCCCGCCGGCACTCTGGGATCGGTTTGTCGCGACCGTGCTGGAAGCACTGCGCGCGCTACGCGCCAACCCGGCCCTGCACGGCCAGACCTTGCTGGAAAGCGTTCTGATTCAATGGTTTGATTTCACTGCTGGCATGCGCCATAGTAAGTCGACCGCAACAACGAGGTAATCGGTAATGTCAGATGCAGCAAGCGCAGGCGCCGGCGCAGCCGCCGCAGGTGGTCCGCGCCACGGTATTTTGTCCCTGACCATCAAGGACAAGGCCGTGTTGTATGCCGCCTACATGCCGTTCGTCAAAAACGGTGGCCTGTTCATTCCGACCACCCGCCAATACAACGTCGGCGACGAAGTGTTCATGCTGCTGACGCTGATGGATGAGAAAGAGAAAATCCCTGTCGCCGGCCGCATCATTTGGGTGACGCCGCGCGGCGCCCAAGGCAACCGCGCCGCCGGCATCGGGGTGCAATTCTCGAATCAGGACAACGGCCAGGCCCGGACCAAAATCGAGGCTTATCTGGCTGGCGCGCTGCAGTCGGACAAACCGACCCATACCATGTGACACATCCCCGTTCCCGCCGATAGCGTTTCTGACCGCCTGACTGAGCAAGCAAATGGAATGGAACCGGTTGGTGCCGGAGCTGGTCGTCAATGATTACGATCTGGCCAAGGACTTTTATCGGGACGTGCTCGGTTTTCAGCTGCGCTTCGAGCGGCCGGAAAACCGCTTCGGTTATTTTGATTTGGCCGGTGCCCAAATCATGTTGCTGGAACGCCCGGCGGATGCTCCGCCGTTGCCGCCGATAACGACCAGCCGCTTGCATTTCCAGATTGAGGTTGATGCCTTGGCACCCGTGCTGCAGCGCCTGCAAGCACGCAGCTACGAGCTGGAGCAAGCGCCTTATGTTGCGCGCTACCGTGGCGACGGCTGTGTTTATGTCCAGCGCGAGTTTTTTGTCCGTGATCGTGACGGTTATTTGCTGCGCTTCTTCGAGCATCTTGCGGAAGAGCCAGCAAACTTCGACACGGAACCGTAACCTTATTCAGCAGGTTTGCTTGTGAATTTCATTGACTCCCATTGCCATCTTGACCGGCTGGAATTGCCAGAAGGCGTCACGCTGGAACAGATGCTGACCGAAGCGCGTGGTCGCGGCATCAAGCACTTCTTGAACATCGGCGTTGAGCAGGACAGTTTTCCGCAGGTGCTGGCCATTGCAGAGTGCTATGCGGACGTCAGCTGCAGTGTCGGTACCCATCCGCTTTATGAAGGCATTCATAAAGCGGATTTTGAATGGGTCCGCGCAGCTGCAGCACACCCGAAAGTGGTCGCAATTGGTGAAACCGGCCTGGATTACTACTACACGCCGGACACTGCCGACGCCCAGCAGCGCAGCTTCCGTGCCCATATTCGCTTGGCACGCGAGCTCGGCTTGCCGCTGATCGTCCACACCCGACAAGCGCAGGCCGATACGCTGAATCTGCTCAAAAACGAGGGCGCCAGCGAATTTGGTGGCGTGCTGCACTGTTTTACCGAAGAGTGGGATATGGCGTCCGCTGCACTCGATCTCGGTTTCTATATTTCGCTGTCCGGTATCGTGACGTTTCGCAATGCCGACAGCTTGCGCGAAGTCGCCCGCAAAGTACCGGCGGATCGCTTGTTGATCGAAACCGATGCGCCCTGGCTGGCGCCGGTGCCGTATCGCGGCAAGAGCAATGTGCCGGCCTATGTTGTCGAGGTGGCGCAGTGCATTGCCCGCGAGCGACAAGTCGAGTTGGCAACGTTGGCCGAGCAAACCACGGCCAATTTCCAACGCCTGTTCAAGCGCGCTGTTGTGACGCTTTGAATTGATGGCAGTGGCGAAAGAAAAAAGCCGGGCATGCCCGGCTTTTTGTTGGTGGCGTTTTCAGCGCGTCGCGTAGCTTGCAGAGTGGCTAAGCGCTGCCAACTGAATCCGCTGTGGCTGCGCCGACACTTCCCGGCCGTTGATCAGCAGCTTGGTTTCAATCGTGTATTGGCCTTCTGGGGCGCCATCTGGCAGCCGCAGCGTGAAGGTGTTGAGAAACTCGCCGCTGCCTTCGGCCGCATTGGCTTTTTTCTCGCCGCGTTTGAATTCTTCACCGCTCGGTGCGTAGGCAATCAGCACTTCTTTGACTTCACGCACCGGCTCGTTGGTGCCGGCGATCACCCGAATGGTCGACTGCACTTTCAGCGCATCGCCGCGCTTGAGCACTGGATTCGGGTTCAGAGTGGTCTGGTAGGCCACCACCTCCGCCTTGCTGGGCAGCCGGCCTTTGGCGCTGCGGTAGTCGCTTTCAACTTCATCTTTGCTCTTGGTTTGGCGGCTGGCGATCTCGACCACCGCGCAGGCGGCCAAGCCAGCGATGGCGCCTTTGCCGGCGCCTTTCTTGCCATCCAATGCAGCGCCAATGGCCGCGCCACCGAGGGCGAAGGCGCCGCAGCGCAGGGCGGTACCGCGATCCATCGAGGCGCAGGCGCTCAACAGCAAGGTCATTGCACCGACACTCACAGCAAATTTGGCAACACGAAACATGGTCAATCTCCTTGTGCCGGTCGCCATCAACAGGTCGCGATCCGGGTTCCACTGCCGGCCAGTCTACCGCGGGCGCTGGTCCGTGCAAGGCGGCAGTGTGGTCAGGCTTGGCTGAGCGCCGGCTGAACTGCCGGTGTCGACACGCGATGTTCGCTGTCGTCGAATGACGCAATGTGCGGAAGCCGGTTGATATCGATCAAATGCCGGTTCGGGGCTAGTCTGGCCAGATGGAGCAGGGCCGGCCGCTGACGTAGAATGGCCGAGATTCCGCATAGCACCGGCGTGGTGCGCGTACAGGACATGGACAAGCGAATGACGGCGAAAACCGATGCAAAAGCCAGCGGTGTGTTGGCGAACTGGGATGACCTTCTGCTGCTCGACGAGCAACTGACCGAAGACGAGCGGCTGATTCGCGACAGCGCCCGGGCGTATTGCCAGGAAAAGCTGATGCCGCGGGTCATGGAAGCCAATCGCCACGAGCATTTTCACCGTGAAATCATGAATGAAATGGGTGAGCTCGGCCTGCTCGGCGTGACCATCGAAGGTTACGGCTGCGCCGGTGCCAGCTATGTTGCCTATGGTCTGGTTGCCCGCGAAGTGGAGCGGGTCGATTCGGGCTACCGTTCGGCCTGTTCGGTGCAGTCCAGTCTGGTGATGTACCCCATCTACAAATATGGCACCGAGGCCCAGCGGCAGAAGTACCTGCCGAAGCTGGCCAGTGGCGAATACGTCGGCTGTTTCGGTCTGACCGAACCGGATGCTGGTTCTGATCCGGCCGGCATGAAAACCCGTGCCAAGAAAGTTGATGGCGGCTACATCCTGCACGGCTCCAAGATGTGGATCACCAACTCGCCAATCGCCGATGTGTTCGTAGTCTGGGCCAAGAATGATGCCGGCAAGATCCGCGGTTTCGTCTTGGAAAAAGGCATGAAAGGGCTGAGCGCGCCGAAGATCGAAGGCAAGTTCTCGCTGCGCGCGTCGACCACCGGCGAAATCGTCATGGACAATGTGTTCGTGCCGGCCGAAAACGAATTCCCGGAAATCGAAGGCCTGAAAGGTCCGTTTGGCTGCTTGAACATGGCCCGCTACGGCATCAGCTGGGGCGCAATGGGGGCAGCCGAATTCTGCTGGCACGCAGCGCGTCAGTACACGCTGGATCGTCAGCAGTTCGGTCGGCCGCTTGCTGCCACGCAGCTAATCCAGAAAAAGCTGGCCGATATGCAAACCGAGATCACGCTGAGCCTGCAAGGCAGCTTGCGCGTCGGCCGTTTGATTGACGAACACCGGTTCAAACCGGAAATGATTTCGCTGGTCAAACGCAATGCCTGTGGCAAGGCACTCGACATCGCCCGGATGGCGCGTGACATGCACGGTGGTAACGGTATTAGCGACGAGTACCACGTCATTCGCCACGTGATGAACCTGGAGGCGGTCAACACGTACGAAGGTACGCATGATGTCCATGCCCTGATTCTGGGTCGGGCTCAGACCGGCATCCAGGCCTTCGGTTGATTGAAAATTGGCCAATACGTCCCATCTAGACGGCTGAGCCTCGGTAAATCATCAGCGAAAGGGCACCGCGAGGTGCCTTTTTGCTGGGCGGTTTGTGCCGGGGTTGGCAAATGCACGTAAACAGGAAACTTGTTGCAATAAATCCCGACAAATCTGCCATGGCAGGG
>CAMLNB010000227.1 GCA_946481205.1 uncultured Kangiella sp.
TGGGTAGTGTGTATCGGTACAGACTCATTGCTGCACAGCGTAGTCAAAGACCGCATGTTCGACAATGCCGACCACGGCAGAATCGAATTCAGGGCGCGCGCAACTCGATCATCGGCCAACGCGGGCGGGCCGCGATGGCCAGATCACGCTGCTCGCCGGCGAGCAGGCGTTGGCAGCCGGCGTAGGCGATCATCGCGCCGTTGTCGCCGCAGTATTTGAGTTGCGGGTAATAGGCTTTGCCGCCACGCTTTTGCAGCAGCTTCTGCATTTTTTCCCGTAACTGCAGATTGGCCGAGACGCCGCCGGCAATCACCAGTGATTTGTATTGGGTCTGCTTCAGTGCGCGCTCGCATTTGCCAACCAAGGTATCGACCACCGCTTCTTGAAACGCGTGGGCAATATCGGCCTTGGCTTGCTCACCCTGATCGCAGTCTTGCCAGGCGAGCAATGCAGCGGTTTTTAGACCAGAAAAGCTGAAGTTGCAGTGCGGCCGATCCAGCATCGGGCGCGGAAAGGTGTGGATGCCGGGCCGCCCCTGGTCGGCCAACTTGGCCAGTCGGGCACCGCCGGGATAACCAAGCCCCATGATCTTGGCGGTCTTGTCGAAGGCCTCGCCGGCGGCATCGTCGAGTGATTCGCCGAGCAGGTGATAATCACCCAAGCCTTTCACTTCAACGATCTGGGTGTGACCGCCGGAGACCAACAGCGCCAGGAACGGGAATTCCGGCCGGTCTGCTTCCAGCATCGGCGCCAGCAAATGCCCTTCCATATGGTGAACGCCGATGGCCGGCACGCCCCAGCCATAAGCCAGACTGCGGCCAATCGAGGCACCGACCAATAGCGCGCCAATCAGGCCCGGGCCTTCGGTGTAGGCAACCGCGTCCGGCTTATCGACCCCCGCCCGCGCGAGTACCTCACGGACCATCGGCAGGGTTTTCCGGACATGATCCCGGGACGCCAGTTCCGGCACCACGCCGCCAAACTCGGCATGCATGGCAACCTGGGAATAGAGGGCGTCGGCCAGCAGGCCGCGCTCACTGTCGTACAGGGCGACGCCGGTTTCATCACAGGACGACTCGATACCGAGGACTTTCATGCCGAATCTATCGGGTTGGGCCGGGTGGCCGTGGGCTTAGGGCCGGCATTGTAGCGGCCCGCCGGCCCGATCGGGCGCTAGTAGCGAGCCTGATCACCGTTTAACCAAAGATCTGTTTGCGATCGATCCGGGCCATTGGCTAGAATGTCGCCCCTTTCCGGGACCAGCCGCAAGGCCGGTTCCACCCGTGTACCCGGGTTTGCCCGAGTTAGAACAGTTAAGGTTTTGCAATGCCGAACGTGAAAGTCAAAGAAAACGAGCCGTTTGACGTCGCCCTGCGTCGCTTCAAGCGCGCCTGCGAAAAAGCGGGCACCCTGGCCGAAGTTCGTTCGCGCGAAGCGTACGAAAAGCCGACCACCGAGCGTAAGCGCAAGAAAGCCGCTGCGGTGAAGCGCTATGCCAAGAAGCTGTCGCGCGAGTCGATTCGCAAAGAGCGTCTGTACTAAGACGAGTTTTGTTGGCTGATCTCCAGTCAGTCAGCGGATCTGGCGGATTCTTCGGAATTCCGCCCACCGGGTACACCGTGCAGTCGATCCAAGTGCCAGGCCATGTGCCTGGCATTTTGCGTTGTACCGGGCACGGAAACTGGCAGTTTTTCCGACCGAATGACATCGCATCCTGCGCAGTCTGATCAGGTCAATTCAACAAGAGGGAAACGCTCATGACCACCTTGCGTGAACGCATCACCGAAGACATGAAGACCGCGATGAAGGCGCAGGACAAAGCCCGGCTCGGCACGATCCGGCTGCTGCAATCAGCGATCAAACAACAGGAAGTCGACAACCGGGTCACGCTCGATGACACCGCCATCCTGGCGCTGATCGAGAAAGGCATCAAACAGCGGCGCGAGTCGATCAAACAGTATGAAGCCGGCGGTCGCGCGGATCTGGTCGCCAGCGAACAGGCCGAACTCGATGTGCTGCAAGCCTATTTGCCGGAACAATTGAGCGAAGCCGAGCTCGGTCAGCTGATCGTCGCCACCATCAATGAGACCGGTGCCGCCAGCATCAAGGACATGGGCAAGGTCATGAACGCCCTGAAACCGAAGGTGCAGGGCCGCTGCGATATGGGCGCGTTGTCGGGTCTGATCAAAGCCAAGTTGGGCGGCTGAACGCACCCGCACTTTTCGCCGGCCGCAGGCGTGATCACGCTTGCGGCTGGATGCCGACAGGCACCATAGTTTCCTCCTCCGCTGTTGTCCGTAATCTGAGTCCGTGGCCGGTCGTATCCCCCAGCAGTTTGTCCAGGATTTGCTGTCCCGCGTCGACATTGTCGAGGTGGTGCAAAGCCGCGTGCCGCTGAAAAAGAAAGGCAAGGATTACTGGGCCTGCTGTCCGTTTCATGGCGAGAAAAGCCCGTCGTTTTCGGTCTCGCAAAGCAAGCAGTTCTACAAGTGCTTTGGCTGTGGCGTGTCCGGCAATGCGCTCGGCTTCGTCATGGCTTACGACCGCATCGAGTTTCCGGCCGCGGTCGAAACCCTGGCCGAGCGCATTGGCATTGAAGTGCCGCGCGAAGAAGGCAGCGACCCGCAGGCGGGCCTGCGCCAAGAGCTGTACACCATCCTGTCAGAAGCCAGCGCCTACTATCAGCGCAAACTACGCGAGCCAGATGGCGCACCCGGCGTTGAATACCTGAAACGGCGCGGCGTCTCGGGCGAGATCGCCAAACAGTACGGCATTGGCTTTTCCCCGGCTGGCTGGGATGGCTTGCTGAAAGCCGTCGGTACCGGACCACGCCAGCGCGAATTGCTGGAACAGGCCGGCATGCTGATTCCCAAAGACGGCGCTTCGGCGCAGCAACGCGGCCATTACGACCGCTTTCGGGAACGGGTGATGTTCCCGATCCGCGATGCCCGTGGCCGGGTGATCGGCTTCGGCGGCCGAGTGCTCGACAAGGGCGAACCAAAATACCTGAACTCGCCCGAAACGCCGGTTTTTCACAAGGGCAGCGAGCTGTACGGCCTTTATGAAGCCAAGCAGCACAAGGACAGCCAGAGCCGGATGCTGCTGGTTGAAGGCTATATGGACGTGGTCGCGCTGGCCCAGTTCGGCATCCCGAACGCGGTGGCCTCGCTCGGCACCGCTGCGACCGCCGCCCATTTCGAAACCCTGTTCCGCTACTGCCCGGAAGTGGTCTGCTGCTTTGATGGCGACAACGCCGGCCGCGGCGCCGCTTGGCGGGCACTTGGCCATGCCATTAGCCTGCAGCGCGAAGGCCGGCAGGTGCGCTTCCTGTTCTTGCCGGAAACCGAAGATCCGGATTCGATGGTGCGCAAGGAAGGCGCTGACGCCTTCAAGCAGCGGATGAGTGAGCAATCACTGCCGCTATCGACATATCTATTCGAGGAGCTAAGCCGGCAGACCGACATCACCAGTCTGGACGGCAAAGCCCGGCTGGCGTCACTGGCGAAACCCCTGATCGCCAAGGCTACCGACCCGGTATTCAAGCAGCTGCTGGAGCAGGAGCTGAACCAGCGCATCGGCCTGCAGCCAGCCGCCACCCCGCAACCGGCAACCCGCCAGCCACGCCCAAACCAAGCCCCGGCTCGACTGAAACCGCTGGCGATGACGCCGATGCGCACCGTACTGGCGCTGCTGCTGCAACAGCCAACGCTGATCGACGAGCTGCCGGTCGCGGCCGAACGCGATCTCGGCAAACTCAAAGGTGGCGAGCTGCTGCAGATCATGGCGCAGACACTGCGCGAGCAGCCTGGCGTCAGCACCGGCATGTTGCTCGGTCTGTTTGCCGATCACCCGCATGAAGAGACGCTGCGCCAACTGGCTGGCTGGGCACCGGAAGGTGCCGATAGCGATCCGAAGCTGATGGAGGCATTCGAGGCTTCGCGGTCAAAAGTGTTCGCCGACGCCCTGAGCCGGCTGCAGATTGAGGCCGCCCAGGCCAGCGCCGACCCAGCGCTGCTGGAAGCCCGCGTCCGCTCCGGCTTGGCAACGGCCGAGGAACGGGCCCGGTTCATGGCCGGGCTGCGAGCAGGCAAGACCTGAGCGGATGGCCGATGTCGGCCATCCCGGCACCTTGAAATCCCGGCCGGCTGCCCCATCTTGTACGCCCCCGAAATGTCGGTACGGCCGCAGGCCCAATCTGGTCTCTTTGTGAACAAACAGACCCCCAATTGCGGACTACCCTGTATAATTGCCGGCTTTTCCCGGAACCCCTGACCCCTTCTCCGAGCCTGACGCAACAGGATCGGGGCCGGTCAACGTGTCCCTTCGTTTTCTCTACTCTGCAGGTCGTACGGCATGGCATCCACTGATAACTTTGATGCGGACAATACCCAGCAGTCGCAGCTGAAGCTGCTGATTGCGAAAGGTAAGGAGCAGGGCTACCTCACCTACGCCGAAGTCAACGACTTCCTGCCGCCGGACATTATCGATCCGGAACAGATCGACGAGATCATCCGCATCATCAACGACATGGGCATCCAGGTCTTTGAAGTGGCGCCGGATGCTGACCAACTGATCATGAGTGATGCCGCGCCGGTCGCCGACGAAGACGTCGCCGAAGAAGCCGCCGCTGCACTCGCCAGCCTCGATGTCGAAGTCGGCCGCACCACCGACCCGGTCCGCATGTACATGCGCGAAATGGGCACCGTGGAATTGCTGACCCGCGAAGGCGAAATCGAAATCGCCAAGCGCATCGAAGAAGGCTTGCGCGAAGTTCTGACCGCGATCACCGAATACCCGGGCACCACCACGTATTTGCTCGACGAGTTTGATCGTTACCTCGCCGGCGAAATCCGTCTCGCCGACATTCTGACCGGCTTTATCGATCCGAATGCGCTGAATGATGAGATGCCGCAAGCGGCGTCGCATGTTGGTTCGGAACTCGCCGAAGAAGAACTCGAAGACGAAGACGAAGAAGCCGGCGGTGAAGAAGAAGAAGTCGACACCGGCCCGGATCCGGAAGAAGCCAAAGCCCGCTTCGTTGCACTGCGCGAGCAGCACGAGAAAGCGCTGGCAGCGCTGAAAAAATTCGGCAAGAACCACAAGACCACCAAGGCGGCAATGGCCGAGCTTGGCGATCTGTTCATGCAGCTGAAGCTGGTGCCGAAGCAGTTTGACCGTTTGGTCCACAAGACCCGCAAGCTGATGGATCATGTCCGCACCCAAGAGCGCCTGATCATGCGCTTGGCTTGCGACAAATCCGGCATGCCGCGCAAGGCGTTTATCGCCAGCTTCCCGGGTAATGAAACCAACACCAAGTGGCTAGATGCGCACCTGAAAGCGAAAAGTGAATTCCGCGACAAGCTGGAAACCAACGCCGAAGACATCATCCGCGCCCAGAAGAAACTGGCGCAGATTGAAGAAGAAACCCATCTGGCCGTGCTCGACATCAAAGAGCTGAACCGCCGGATGTCGATCGGTGAAGCCAAAGCCCGCCGCGCCAAGAAAGAAATGGTCGAGGCCAACCTGCGCTTGGTGATCTCGATTGCCAAGAAATACACCAACCGTGGTCTGCAATTCCTCGACTTGATCCAGGAAGGCAACATCGGCTTGATGAAAGCGGTCGACAAGTTCGAATACCGCCGCGGTTACAAGTTTTCGACCTATGCGACCTGGTGGATCCGTCAGGCCATCACCCGCTCGATCGCCGATCAGGCCCGCACCATCCGTATTCCGGTGCACATGATCGAAACCATCAACAAGCTGAACCGCATTTCGCGGCAGATGCTGCAGGAGATGGGCCGCGA
>CAMLNB010000228.1 GCA_946481205.1 uncultured Kangiella sp.
CGTCGGCGGCACCCGACCTGCTAGGTAGGGTCGGGGCGGCGGATTTTAAAGGGGGCGCTGGTGGTTGAAAAGTGGTCAGGTGCTGGGTTGGTGGATTTCTTTGTTGCTCAGCCCGCCGACCCTGTCGCTCACTTATGCCGTTTCCTCGCCGACAGGTTTGCCGGGTCTCGCCCCCCGGCAAAGCATCCGCCCGCTCCGCGCTTGAGCAATCAAAGCAGCACCTTCGCCGGCTGCGGAACAAACAAATCCCCGCCCCGCCTTGCTAGAATCGCCGGCTATTCTCTAAAGACGCCCCCGGCCCCACGCCGGTCCGGCCATAACGACCACGGACTGATACCCCCACCATGCGCCTGTCCCAGTACCCGCTTTGCACTTTGCGTGAAACCCCGAATGATGCCGAGCTCATCAGCCATCAGTTGATGCTGCGCGCCGGCCTGATCCGCAAGCTCGCCTCTGGCCTTTATAACTGGCTGCCGACCGGGCTGCGGGTGCTGCGCAAGGTCGAGAACATCGTCCGCGAGGAGATGAACAAGTCGGGCGCCATCGAGGTGCTGATGCCGGTGGTGCAACCGGCCGAGCTGTGGGTGGAGTCCGGTCGCTGGGCCAAATTCGGTCCGGAGCTGCTGCGCATCAAGGACCGCAAGGATGGCGACTTCCTGCTCGGCCCGACCCATGAAGAAGTGATCACCGATATCGTGCGCAACGAAGTGCGCAGCTACAAGCAACTGCCACTGAACCTGTATCAGATCCAGACCAAATTCCGTGACGAAGTGCGGCCGCGTTTTGGCGTGATGCGCGCGCGCGAATTCCTGATGAAGGACGCGTACTCGTTCCACATCAACGAGGCCTCGCTGAAAGAAACCTACGATTTGATGTACCAGACCTACTCGGCGATTTTCCGCCGGCTGGGCTTGGATTTCCGCGCCGTGCAGGCTGACACCGGCGCCATCGGCGGCAATGCCTCGCACGAATTCCATGTGCTGGCATCGAGCGGTGAAGACGCAATTGCGTTCTCGTCGGCCAGCGATTACGCCGCCAACGTTGAACTCGCCAGTGCACTGGCACCGACTCAGGCACGCCCGGCTGCAACGCAGGCACTGACTCGTGTGCATACGCCGAACGTCAAATCGATTGCCGAGGTCACAGCGTTCTTCAAAGTCGACGCCAAGCAGACCGTGAAGACAATGGTGTTGTTAGGTGCAGCAACCGGTGAAGGTGAAGGCCGCCATCTGGTCGCGGTCTGCCTGCGCGGCGATCACGAACTGAACCTGATCAAATGCGCCAAACACCCACTGCTCGGCGCCGATGTCGAGCTGGCACCGGATGCGCTGATCAAAGAAAAACTGGGTTGCGAACCGGGTTCGATTGGCCCGTCCGGTCTGACGATTCCGGTGCTGGTCGATCGCGATGCGGCCGTACTCGCCGATTTCATTAGCGGCGCCAACGATTCGGATTACCACTACAGCGGCACCAACTGGGAACGCGACGCGGTCATCCACACCGTTGGCGATTTCCGCAACGTCGTCGAAGGCGACGCCGCGCCGGATGGCAAAGGCACACTGACCATCAAACGCGGTATCGAAGTCGGCCACATCTTTGCGCTGGGCACCCGCTATTCCGCCGCAATGAAAGCCGCGGTGCTCGATGAGCAGGGCAAGCAGGTGATCATGCCGATGGGCTGCTACGGCATTGGCGTGTCGCGTATTGTCGCCGCCGCCATTGAGCAGCACTACGACGACAACGGCATTGTCTGGCCGGCGGCCATCGCGCCGTGGCAGGTGGTACTGGCCCCCATGAACCTCGGCCGCTCCGAAATCGTGCGCGCCGCCGCGGAAAAACTATACTCCGAGCTGCAAAATGCCGGCATCGATGTGGTGTTTGATGACCGTAACGAGCGCGCCGGCGTGATGTTTGCCGACGCCGACCTGCTCGGTATCCCCTACCGCATCGTCATTGGTGAGCGCGGCCTGGCCGAAGGCAAGGTCGAACTGAAGTCCCGTCGTGAGAAAGAACCGCAGCATGTCGCCCTTGATGGCGTTGTCGCCCAGCTCAAAACCGCACTGGCCGGGTAACCGGTCGGCCGCTTCGTCGTGGTGGTGCGCCCTGCACCGCCGCGGCTTGGCGTTTGCCTTGTCGTTGGCTGGCCTGTTGGCCAGTTTGCCGGGCCATGCCGCCCAACAAGAGCGACCCAGCGAAGAAGTGCGCTCGATGATCAAGGCGGCAATGACCGAGAAGCACGACTTCGTCGACAAGTACGAAGCCCAAGTCTGGCTGGTCGACATGACCGGCCGCTTGGCCAAGCGGGCCCCGAAAATCCCGGCAGCCGAACGGCTGCATGTGCTGCGCCGGGTCCATGCCATTGCCACCGAGTTCGATCTGAATCCACAGCTGGTGCTGGCCGTGATCGACGTTGAAAGCCGGTTCGACCGCTTTGCCGTTTCCAAAGCCGGCGCCCGTGGCCTGATGCAGGTAATGCCGTTCTGGCGCGAGGAAATCGGCGAGCCGAGCGACAACCTGTTCGATGTCGATACCAACCTGCGCTATGGCTGCGCCATTCTGAAAATCTATCTGGCCCGAGAAAAAGCCCGGCTGGCGCCGGCACTGGCTCGCTACAACGGCTCCTATGGTCAAGGCTGGTATCCGAGCCTGGTGATGGATGCGTTTTACAACCGCTGGTTCGTTGTCCAGGACCGGCGCACCGTCAACACCGCTGGTGGTCAAAAAGTCACGGCACCGCTGGCCACGACGGCGCGTTAGGTCTTGTGACTGAACCCTTGTGGCTGAACTCATCTGACTAACCTCATCTGACTAACCTCATCTGACTAACCTCTTCTGACTGACGCTTCTGACTGGAGCCGTCCAGCAAGTCAGCCCCACCACATCGCCAGCAGCTCATTTCCGTTTTGGTTGCGCCCCTTACCCACTTCGCGTCATCCCGCCAAGCTGCGCTCCGATCTCTTGTTGCAGGCAAGCCAGCTACACTGTTGGCAACAGGGACTGCACAGAACAACATGATGTCAGCAGGAAATCGCACGGCGCTGGTGTTATCCGGCGGTGGCGCCCGCGCGGCGTATCAGGTCGGCGTCTTGAAAGCCGTCTGCGAGTTGTTGCCCGATCAGAAAACCATCCCGTTCCCGATCATCTGCGGCACCTCGGCCGGCGCCATCAATGCCTGCGTGCTGGCCTGTTATGCCTCGCGGTTTCGCATCGGCATGCGCCGGCTTGAGCATGTCTGGGCCAATTTCCACGCCAGCCATATTTACCGTTCCGATTTCATGGGCATGAGCGCCAACTCGCTGCGCTGGTTCGGCGCCGTGCTGCGCGGTCGCCAGCGTACTGTGCCGGCGCTGTCGCTGCTCGACAACACGCCACTGCGCGACATGCTCAGCAAAGTGGTGCCGTTCAATGACATCGCCCCTGCGGTCAATGCTGGCGATCTGTATGCCGTGTCGGTGACCTGCTCCGGTTACAACTCCGGTGAATCGGTCAGCTTCTTTGAGGGCCATCCGGAAATCGAAACCTGGCGCCGTTATCGCCGCGCCGGTTCTCGCACCCGGCTGCAATTGCAGCACCTGATGGCCTCGAGCGCGATTCCGCTGGTGTTTCCGGCAGTCAAAATCAACCGCGAATACTTTGGCGATGGCTCGGTGCGGTTTCTGGCGCCAATCAGCCCGGCGCTGCATCTGGGTGCCAGCAAAGTGATGATTGTCGGCGTCGATCCGGTGCGCAATGAAGATCGCGGCCGGGTGATCGCCAAGAATTATCCGACGCTGGCCGAAATTGCCGGCCACGTGCTCGACAGCGTGTTTATTGATTCACTCGATAGCGACATGGAGCGGTTGCAGCGCATTAACAACACCCTGAACAAGATCCCACCGGATGTGCGTGCTGCCAATGGCATCAACCTGAAGCCGGTGGAAACGCTGGTGATTGCACCGAGTGAAGATTTGTCGACGCTGTCCGGCCGCTTCGCCAGAGAATTACCGCGCACCGCCCGCTTCTTCTTCCGCCGCGTCGGTATCAGCGGCCGCACCGGCTCGACCATTCTGTCCTATCTGCTGTTCGAAGCCGGTTACACCAAAGAGTTGATCGCGCTCGGCTTCGCCGACGGCATGCGCCAGCGTGACGATATTCTGCGCTTCTTCGGCAGCGAGGCCAGCTAAGACCGGTGCTGGCCCGGGCAGCGTCTACACTGTAGTGACCCAAGCCCATTACCTGTCATCCGCGCCACGCCGTCATGACACCTCCGTCCGAACTGGCTGCATTGCAGCAAGAGCTGGCTACCGTTCGTCGCCGCGCCGAGCGCTTGGAACGCATCGCCGATCGCCGACGTTACTCGGCCCAGCTGCAAGCGGCGCTCTATCGCATCGCCGACATCACGGCGGCCGATATTCCGATGGCGGAATTTTTTCCGGCGCTGCATGCCGTCATGCGCGAACTCATGTATGCCGAGAATTTCTACATTGCGCTCTATGACGCCGATGCTGGCACTTTCAGCATGGCCTACTTCATCGACACCGTTGACGACATCGATCCGGAAGCTTTGCAGCAAGTTCCCATCTCGCAGCTGCGCGGGACCTTGACCGGTTATGTTTTGCGCACCGGCAAACCGCTGTTTGCTGACGAAGCCAAAATGCAGGAGCTCGTTCAGGCCGGTGAAGTCGGCCATACCGGCCCTGATTCGGTCGAGTGGCTTGGCTGCCCGTTGCGGGTCGGCTCGCGGGTGCTCGGTGCCATCGTTGTGCAAAGTTACGATCGCGACCGCCGCTACCGCGAGAGCGACAAAAAGTTACTGGTCTATATCGCTCGCCATATCGCCACCGCCGTGGAGCGCAAACAAGCCGATGCCCAGCTCGCCGATCTGAATCGTGCCCTGGAAGCCAAAGTCGAGACCCGCACCCATGAGCTGCGCGCCACGCTTGATGCCCTGCAACAGCAAATTGCCGAACGTGAACGCAGCGAGCGCATTCGCGAAGCGTGTTATGACATCGCCGAGCAAAGCCAGACCGCTGCCGCGCTCGACAGCTTTTATGCGTCGGTGCATACCATCGTCAACCGTCTGATCAACGCTCGCGATTTTTTCATCGCCCTTTACGATGAGGCCAGCGGCGAATTGGTGCTGCCTTATCTGGTTGATCGCTATCTGGAGAATCCCGGCCGGCTGCATCTGCCTCGTGGCGAGCTGGAGCAGTCAACGCTGTTTACCGCACAAGTGCTGCGCACCGGCCAGCCGGTGATCCTGACCGCACCGGAAATGCGGCAACGGCAACCGGAACTGTATGCCGCGGGCAAAGGCCCGAATGCCTGGCTCGGCGTGCCGCTGATCATGGACGGCCGCATCGGCGGCGCCATTGTCGTACAAAACCATGATGCCGGTAGTCGTTTCACTGAACACGATGCTGATCTGCTCGCCTTCGTCGCCTCGCATGTCGCCACCGCATTGCAACGCCGGCGCGATGCCGATTCGCTGCGACAAGCGCACCTGCAACTGAAAACAGTCAACGATCAGCTGGAGCAGCGCATCGCCGAGCGCACCCGGGCGTTGGCCGAGGCCAACGACGAGCTCGAGCAATTGCTGGAGCAACGCCGGCTGATCAATGAGCAACTGGCGCATGACGCCCATCATGATGTGCTGACCGGCTTGCCGAATCGGGCGCTGCTGCGCGAGCGGCTGGGCCACGCCATTCAACGCAATCTGCGTGCGCGCAAACTACGCTACGCGCTGCTGTTTCTCGATCTCGATCGCTTCAAGGTGATCAACGACAGTCTCGGCC
>CAMLNB010000229.1 GCA_946481205.1 uncultured Kangiella sp.
ATCATGTCGAACTGCGTGCGGAAGCGTATGTGGTGTTTACGATGATGAAGAAATAGTTGTTGAGCCATGTTGGTTCACACAGTGAGCCAACATGGCAATTTGCGCTGACCTATCTAACCACCTTTGTCTTTTGCAAGACCGTGTATTGGCAAATACGCTCCACGGTTCCATCCGAATGCATCTTCATCACGTCATGGAACTGGGATATTGCATCCGGTTGCTGTCCGCGGTACTTGCTCTCAAATAGAACAGCCCCATCCAACTCTAACCAGCCCGCATCATTGCCGGAGCAGCGCTTGGTTGGGTAGACATCATGCTTTGGGTCGGATATTTGCTGTAGTCTCAACAACAAATCCCGCTTGCCAACAAGCCCTTCCATCTCTACGCCAGTATCAAGTAAGTCGAAATAGTAATAGCTACATGGACTCCTCGATTCATTGTTAATCTCAACGCGAATCAGCTCTTCGTCGATTCCATCATTATCGAAATCCACCTTTACCTGCTCGCGTGCATAATGGAATTCTGGTAATCGGTTGCCATACTCTAAGCGCAGCGGATGCGCTCTGATGTACTTTTTTGCATTGTCGCCTATCAGTGAATGGCAAAGCGTGCCACCAGCCGCGACCATCTCCTGATATTGCTGGCGAAAATGACAGACCTCGGTTGTGTCGTTCTTGGCATCAGTAAAAAAAAGACGGGCTGGTGCCCAACACCCAGGATCTCTGCACTGCACTCGATAGGTAATATCTTCGATAGTAAGAAACTGCCAAAATGGCCCTCCGAGACTATCCCAAATCGGGCTGCTAGCAGAAGGTTCATTGCGATTGCGATAAACCTCAAAGTCAGTAATGCCGTCCCCCACAAGATCAAGATTTTCCAGGCTTCCGTCATTATTGATGTCTACTTGGTCTTGCCAGTGATACTCAATGGTGCCAGCATCTGCCAGCGCAGCGACCTTCTCACATATTCCCGACTCAGCCGCGATGGCCACGCCATTGAGAACAGTCCATTCGAGAACCGCAACAGTAACCATAATCCATCTTTCTTTTTTGGCTTTCATCAAATTTCCAACCCGGCTGAGAGAAAATTCCGCAAATTCGCCTCTGGCATCAAACCGCTTTTCTCTGCGGCAACGGCCCCATCTTTGAATAAGTGCAGCTGCGGCACCCCTCGTACCTTGTAGCGCTCGGCGATCTCAGGCGCGGCCTCGACATCCAGCTTCACCACCAACAAACGACCGGCAAATTCTTGCGCCATTTTTTCCAGCAAGGGAAACAGCAAACGACACGGGCCGCACCACGGCGCCCAGTATTCGACCAATACCGCTTGCTGATACGAGGCGGCAAGCACCCGCTCGGCAAAATTGTCCGCGCTGACTGAGGGTATCCGTTGCGGCATTCTCAGGATTCCGCATCGCTGAATCGGCGATAGCCGTCTTCATCGGGTTCGTGTTTCGGATAGACCGCATCAATGGCAGGCCAATCCCAGCGCAGCGGTTGCAGACCGTAATACCGCTCCAGCAGCGCATAGGCTGCCGGCAAATCAGCTTGCAGCTCCGCTGGCGCGGTAAAGAAATGCTCGCTCAGCACGGCAAAAAACTCCGCCGGTGATTCCAGCGCGTAATCATCGACCGAGGTGTAGCCGAGCAATTTTTCTTCCTGGCCTATCGTCTGCCACGCGTCGCGCATGGTTTTCTGCCACTCACTCGGCGCGATACCGCGGCTCAGCAAAGCCGGTACGCCATTGACTTCGCCATCGGTCAGATCGAGTTTGTGCGTGCATTCGTGGATAACGACGTTGTAACCATCGGGAATGCGCGCCGCTTCGACATCGGCCCAGGACAGCAGAATCGGCCCGGCGTCCCAGCTTTCGCCGCTGACTTGTTCATGACCGATATGGACCACGCCGGCTTCGTCCATTTCTTCGCGCGGCGCCAGAAACTCGTCCGGGTAGACAATGACGGCATGAAAACTGTCGTACGCCACCAAGCCCAGTTGCAGCACAGGCAAACAGGCCCACAGCGCAATTTCGATCTGCTGATCACGGCTGAGCGCAAACCCCTCGGACGGCACCACTGCCTTGTCGGCCAGAAACAGCGTCACCAGCTCACGCAGGTGCTGGTGCTCGGCCGCACTGAGCGCGGCGATCAGCGGCAGCCGTGCGCACGCGAGCTGCCAATCGGTATCGGCCAGCGCGTGATGGCTGAGCTTGAGTTGCCGGAGCGAAAACCGGCGCAGAAAATCCAGCATGATCGTTCTCGACACCGGGCGGGCGGCTTTCCTGCGCAGCGGCGCAAACCCTGCGCCCGCACCCGGTTATGATGGCATACCGTTATCATGCCACTCTCGCCACCATCTGCCGACTCGCCATGCTCATTGCCGATACGCTTGCGTCCCCTGCGCTGTTTGAACGCCTGGCCGGCACCGCCCCGATTCAGGTGCTGGCAGCGAACCGGCGGCTGGTGCTGACGCTAAACCAGGCCTACGGTAACTGGCAGCGCGCGCGCGGTGCCGAAGTCTGGCCGACACCGAACATTCAGATTTTCGAACACTGGCTGGATGCACTCAGCGATCACCTGATACACGCCGGCAGCTGGCCGGTTGAGGCACTGCCGGACGCGGTGCTCGACAGCAATGAAGAATTGCCGCTCTGGCAGCAAATCATCGATCAGGACGATGCCGACTCGCACCCGATCAACCAGCGACTGCTGTCGACGGCCGATCTGGCCGGCAAAGCTGCCGATGCCCATGCCCTGCTCTGCGAGTTCACCGCGCCGATTCCCGACACACTCGCCACCGAAGAATACCGCCGCCTGCTCAGCTGGCGCAGCGCGCTGCGCGCGCATTGCCGCAAACGCAGCTGGCTGACCGCCGCGGAATGGCGCGCCGAACAGGTACGCCGCGTCAGTGCTGCAGCGGAGCTACCGGGCGACATCGTGCTGGCCGGCTTCGATGATCTGCGGCCCTGGTTGCAAGCCTTGCTGCAGGCGGCCCAGGCGCGCGGCGTGCGGATCTGGCAATGGCAAGATCAGCAGCAGGCGGCTGGCCGGCAAACGCTGTATCGCCCCACCGATCTGTTGCAGGAAGAAGCGCTGATTGCCCGTTGGTGCCGTGAGCAATTGCGCCGACAACCCGACGCCCGACTCGCCGTCGTGATGCCTTCGCTGAATGCGCGCAAAACTGCGCTGCTGCGCCAGCTGCGCGCCGAACTCGAACCGGCCAACAGTTATCGCTTTGATGACAGTCCGAGCCCGCTGGTGAATCTGTCCTTGGGTGAACCGCTGGCGGATCGGCCGCTGGTTGCGATTGCACTGCGCCTGCTGCGCCTTGCTGCCACCGCCGGCGACTGGCCGCTGAGCGAGCTGAGCCCGTTGCTGCTGTCGCCCTATGTTGGCGAGACGGGTTTCGGTAAGAACAGCGAACACGATAACCGCGCCCGGCTCGATGCCCGCCTGCGCGAACAGGGCATGACGGCGCTGCGCGCCGAGACGGTGCTGCGCTTGCTGCGTGATCGCGGTTGCCCGCTGCTGGCCGAGCGCTGGAGTCTGGCGCTGGATCAGGTGCGCGAGCTGCGCAATAAAAAACGCAATTTGCGCGACTGGAGCGAACCGCTGCGTGCCCTGCTGGAACAACTCGGCTGGCCCGGTTCGCGCGCGCTGAACTCGGCGGAATTCCAGACCCGCGAAGCGTTCTGGCAAGCACTGGCTGCGCTGGCGCGCTGCCGGGTACCGGAAGGCACCGTGAACTTCAGCAAAGCGGTCAGCAGCTTGCAACAACGCTGCCGTCAGGAAGTGTTCCAACCGCAGCAACCCGGCACCGCCCGCGTGCAGCTGATCGGTTTGCTGGAAGCGGCCGCGATCAGCGCCGATGCGATCTGGGTTGGCGATGCCCGCGACGATCTGCTGCCCGCACCAATCCAACCGAATCCGCTGCTACCGATGGCCTGGCAACGCGCCAACAATTTGCCACGCAGCAGCCACCAACGCGAATCGCAATTCGCCAGCCAGCTGATGCAGCGGCTAACGACCACAGCGCCGGAGATTGTCTGGAGCTGTCCGCAATTTGAAGGCGAGCGCGAGCTGCGAGTCAGTCCGTTTCTGCAGACAATGCCGGAAAGCGAGATCCCGGCAGCATTACTGAACGCGGAAACCGCGTTTCACATGCTGGCAAGACAAACCCTGGAACAGGTGCAAGACAATCAAGCGCCTGCACTGCAACCCGACGAACCGATCCGCCGCAACAGCCAATTGCTGGCCGTGCAAGCGGTGCAACCGCAAGCGGCTTTTGTTCAGTACCGGCTACATGCCAATGCTGTGCAACCGTTGCCGCAAGCACGACAAAGCAACGAGCGCGGCACCTTGGTGCACCGTGCCCTGGCGACACTCTGGCAGGGCCTGCAAACCTCAACCGCGCTGGCGCAATTGACCGACAGCGAATTGGATCAGCGCTGTGAAGCCGCCGCCGCTGGCGCACTGGCTGAACAAGCCAAGGAGTTGCAGCAAGCGCTACCACCTCGCTGGCGTGAACTGGAACAACACGCTGTAGTCAGTGTGCTGCGCGAATGGCTGCAGTTCGAGCGGCAGAGGCAAACACCATTTCAAGTGCAACAGATCGAACACGATGCGGCACTGACGCTGGCGGGCCTTGAATTGTCTTTGCGCATGGATCGGGTTGATTTGCTCAGCGATGGCAATGCCGTCGTCATGGACTACAAGACCGGCTCAAATTGGCAAACCCCGCCCTGGCAAGCCGAACGACCACACGATGTCCAGCTGATGCTGTATGCACTGGCCACCGAAGCGCCGCTGACCGCCGTGGTCGCCGCGCGGGTGCGCGCCGGTGAACCGCATTTCAAAGGGCTGAACCAGGACACTGATGCCTTGCCCCTGAAACCGGATGCGCTGTTGAAAGAAACGGATCTCAACCAATTGCGCGAGAACTGGCGGGTCAGTCTGACGGCCTTGGCGCACGAGTTCGTATCGGGCACAGCCGAGAACCTGTGCTATCACCCGAGCGCGGGTCGCACCTTGGCAGCGCCGTTTCTCCGATTAACGGCGCTGGATGCGGAGGACGCGGAATGAGTGCTGTGCAGTCGTTGGTCGATGCCGCCGCGCGCGAACGCGCGCTCGATCCACGCCAGTCGTTTATCGTCCAGGCCCCGGCTGGTAGCGGCAAAACCGAGTTGCTGACCAACCGCCTGCTGGTCTTGCTGGCAAGCGTCGAAGAACCGGAAGAAGTCGTCGCAATTACGTTCACCCGCAAAGCGGCAGCCGAGATGCGGGTGCGGCTGCTGCGCAAACTGGAGCAAGCACAGGCGATCGCTGCTGGCTTACAACAGGAGCCGGAATCGGCCCATGAACGCGCCACCGTGCAGCGTGCACAAGCGGTGTTGGCGCGCAATACCGAACGCGATTGGCAGTTGCTGCAACAACCGAATCGGTTGCGTATTCAGACGTTTGATTCGCTGTGCAGCTTGCTGGCGCGGCAGATGCCGTATCTGTCGCGGCTAGGCGGTCAGGCGCAGATTCGCGAAGACGCCGAAACCTTGTATCAGCTGGCGGCGCAGCGGACGTTGGCGCTGCTTGAAGAGCCGGATTATTACGAAACCATCGCGGCATTTTTGCGCCACCTCGACAACGATGGTGGCAAGGCACAACGGCTGCTGGTGTCGATGCTGGGTCGACGGGAACAATGGCAAGACGTGATTGGCGCGCTGAGCCATCCGCAGCTTGATGAACGCCTGCACA
>CAMLNB010000230.1 GCA_946481205.1 uncultured Kangiella sp.
GATGGAGGCCAGCTTACGCGTGCGATCTTGTTCAAACCAGCTGGGGGATTTGATGGAGTTGTTGCGATTTACTGAATGAGCGATGTTTGGTGATGTGTTCGCTGAAACAAGAGATCGGTTCTCTCTATTGCCGTGTCTCGTGCCTGTGTGAGTGGTCTGTTGGGTCAACGGAAAGCGAGTAGCTCGTTTGTTCCCTCCCCTGCGAGGGGGAGGGCTAGGGTGGGGGCATTGCCGCTCTGACCGTTGAATAAACTCAGCCTGTGTGCAGCCATCAAGTTTGCCGGGTCTCGCCCCGGCGGGCGAGTAGCTTTCTTTGGCGCAAAGAAAGCTACCAAAGAAACATGCCCGGCTCCGAGCCGTGCTACGCACGGTTCCCTGCGCTGCTCATTCCGTCCGGGGCTTTTCAGACAGCACATCCGTGTGCAGTCTGAAAAGGCTTCGGCATCCATGCCTCGCCCCTTCGGGCTGTTAACCCAGACTCCATTCCGCTGCTCAGCTCGTCGAACGGGCGGATAGTTCAAAGGCACGCTACGAGTACAGACAGATAAAAACGCCGTCGTTCACGCGTAGGCGGGAACCCAGCGTCTTTGAATATTTGGATGGCGACCGGGATATCTCCGGTGAGTGGCCCTACATCTACAAGTTGATTGTTGGGCTTCGTGCCTCAGCCCAACCTACGAGCTTCACTTTGCGTGAGCCGGTGAACACGTGGGTTGCTTTCATCACCGTTGATTACCGCACGAACAGTTTCTGCGAACTGAAGCTGTACCTTGACCTCGACTGGCGCTTGGCACCTTGTGCCTGACGGCTCCATAAGCTTGTTGATTTGGGCGATTGGGATCTCCGTTCCAAACGTGCGAAGCCACGCTTCATATTCGCTGAGGAACGCCCAGAACTGTTTGGTCCTTGATTCTTCTGTGAGAAATGCTTCTGCATTCAAATCACTGCACCCGTTCCCGTGACTGCCCATGTGCTCCAGCCAGTAGGCACGCCATTCCTGAAGCCAAGGCGTTTGCCGATACTTCTCGCTAGCCTCGACGAACTCCGACGCCAGGGCCATGAAGTTGATTTGCTCAATGTCGTGTGCGTGGGCCCAGTACGAGCCGAAGCTGAACATCGACCAACTCATCGCTTTCTCCTGTGAGGCCTAACGTTGTTATAAGTGGTGGTTTGTAAGTCGCCGCTTTAGGTAATAATGGCGAAGCCATGCCTAAAACAGCGACCTACAAACCATCCACTTGATGATCTTGTTAGCCTTTTGCACTTGTCAACACTACTGGTACCGAAAACTTGATGCGTGAATGGCTTGATGTTTCGCCGTGTGACGCGCCCTGGGAGCCAAGGCCAACCGCACCTAAATAAACACCAATACCACCCTTTGTATTTGTACCCGCTGTTTCTGCTAGAGCGATGTCAAAATCGATCATTGCTACAGGCATGTCGTTTTCGTTGGTTACTACTTTATTTTCTTTGACGTAACCATACAAACGCATTGTGCCAACACTACCACCAAGTTTTGCTGCGGCCTCGCTCGCTTCAGCCACTCCACTAACTATTTCTGTTAATGCAGTTTTTATAAATTCTTGAAGTTACATGCAATATTTCCTTCATAAGGCTAACGTGAAGTAGACCCCATAACAGGGGCGTTTTCTACACCAAAAAAGGTGCATAACACCTTTCTGTCTTGGTTAACTCTTTGAATGTGCTCGAGGTTAGACCTGCTTATTCGCCCAAAGCCTGTGGCTGAGTTATAGGGAAGCAAGCGGTAAACCGCGCGGTTCCGGGACAGCTGTCACCGACAAAGCCAAACCCGCCAATCGGCGCGTTTGGCTTTGTGCGGTAGGTCTCTGACCTTACCAACCGCAGGTGCGACCTGCATTCTGCTCATCCAGCCAAGTCTTCAACGGCGCAAAATACTCCTGCACCGCTGTGGCGTCCATTTCACGCTGACCGGTCATAGCTTCCAACGCGTCTTGCCACGGCTTGCTGCTGCCGAGTTCGAGCATCTTGTTCAGGCGCTCGCCGACTTCCTTGTTGCCGTAGAAGGTGCAGCGATGCAGCGGGCCTTGGTGACCGGCCATCTTGCACATTTCGCGGTAGAACTGGAATTGCAACACGTGGGCGAGGAAGTAACGCGAGTACGGTACGCCGCCCGGCACGTGGTATTTGGCGCCAGCGTCGAAGTCGGCTTCGCTGCGCGCAACCGGGGCTTTCACGCCCTGGTATTTTTCGCGCAGTTGCCACCAGCCTTCGTTGTACTTGTCGGCCGGAATTTCGCCGGAGAACACGCGCCAGCGCCACTGATCAACCAACAAGCCAAACGGCAGGAACGCCACTTTGTCCATGGCCTGACGCAGCAGAATGGCGACGTCTTGCGAGGCATCCGGCTCTTTGTCGAGCAGGCCGATTTGCTTCAGGTAAGCCGGGGTGATGCCAAGCGCGACGGTGTCGCCAATCGCTTCATGGAAGCCATCGTTGGCGCTGTCCATGAACAGGAACGGTTGGTTCTTGTACGCGCGCTGATAGTAGTTGTGGCCGAGCTCGTGGTGAATGGTGACGAAGTCTTCGCCGTTCACCTTGATGCACATCTTGATGCGGATGTCGTCCTGGTTGTCGAGATCCCAGGCGCTGGCGTGGCAGACCACATCGCGGTCGCGCGGCTTCAGGAATTGCGAATTTTTCCAGAAGCTGTCCGGCAGCGGGGCGAAGCCAAGTGACGAGAAGAATTGTTCGCCGGCCAGCGTCATCTTGCCTTCCGGTGTTTGCTTGATGTCGAGTTCGGCGACGTTGTTGCCGGTGACCACGGTCGGTTGGCCGTAGGCTTTCAGCACCAACGAATCGAGATTGACGCCTTCGCCGCCACCCTGCGGTTTGACGAAGTCGTAAACATTGCCCCATTGCTGCGCCCACATGTTGCCGAGCAGGTGCGCCGGGATCGGGCCGGTTTTGGCGACCACGTCATCGCCGTATTTTTCATTTAACTTGGCGCGGACGTGGCAATGCAGCGCGCTGTACAGCGGCTCGACTTGCGTCCACAGCCGATCGAGTTCCTTGGCGAAATCATCGGCTGGCATGTCGTACTTGGCGCGCCACATCGCGCCGACGTCGACATAGCCGAGCTCTTTCGCGCCTTCATTGGCGATCTCGACCATGCGGCTGTATTCCGGGCGCATCGCTGGCGCCACGCTGTGCCAGCCGGTCCAGGCTTCGAGCCGTTCGGCCGGTTTGCTGTTTGGGTTGGCGATGATGTCTTCGAGCTGGCCGAGGCTCAGGCAGGTCTGTTTGCCGTCCGAGCCCGGTTTGCAGTACTTGCCCGAACCGTATTGCGCATTCAGCGACGAGGAAATTTTTGCCAGCTCTTCAGTTTTTGCGGCATCGCTCGGGGCGGGCAGCACCAGCGCGAGACGGATTTTTTCCAGCTTGCGGCTCAGCTCCGGCGGCAGCTCCATGCCGATGAATTGCTTGCTGGCGTTGGCCAGTTCAACCGATTTGGCGGTGGCCAGTTCGCTGGCTTTGGCGATCAGCGCTTCGGTATCCGGGGTGATGTAGGTTTCGGCGATCCAGGCGGCGCGCTGGGCTTCGAGGTTCAGCTTCAGCAGCTCGGCTTCGGCATCGGTGACGAACTTCTCTGCGTCGGCTACGGTCGGGCCATTGGCCTGGACGGTTTGCTGGGTCGATTCCGGCTGGCTGCAGGCGGCCAGGCCCAGTGCCACAGAGGCGGCGAGCAGGGCGGGGCGCCAGAGCGCGGTTGTTGTTGTGCGAGCGTTCATGCGTTCCTTCTCCAAAGCGGTCCCGCGGCGGCGGGCGACGGCGGATTATAACGAGCGCGGCGCAGCCGGCCAGTAGCAGAAGACCGGGCAAAAATACTGTGGGCAAATGCATATTCCAGTAGAATGCGCGCCGGCTTTTCCGCCCTGGATACGGATTAGAACAACGATGACGCTCGGTCCTTTAATGCTTGATTTGCAAGGCTTTTCCCTGGATGCCGAGGAGCGGGAGCTGCTCCGGCACCCGGCCGTGGGTGCGGTGATTCTGTTTGCCCGCAATGTCGAGAGCGCTGAGCAAGTCCGGGCCTTGACCGATGCCATCCGGCGCGAATCCGGCCGTAACCTGCTCATCGCGGTCGATCAGGAAGGCGGTCGCGTACGTCGGCTGCGCGACGGTTTCAGCCAGCTGCCAGCCTTGCGCACGCTCGGTCCGCAGGCCGATGCCGAAGCCCAGCGCCGCGCCCGTGAGCTGGGCTGGCTGATGGCCAGCGAAGTGCGCGCAGTGGGTTGCGACATCAGTTTTGCCCCGGTGCTGGATCTGGATTACGGCACCAGCGTTGTCATTGGCGATCGCAGCCTCGGCCCCGAGCCGGAGCAGGTGATCCCGCTGGCGCGCGCTTATCTGAATGGCATGCGTGATGCCGGCATGCTCGGCACCGGCAAACATTTTCCCGGTCATGGTTTCGTCGCGGCCGACTCGCATACGCATCTGCCGATTGATGAGCGCACACCGGAACAGATTGGCCGCTGCCTGTCCGTTTTCCGCGCCTTGGCCGGCGAACTTGGCGGCATCATGCCGGCGCATGTGATTTACCCGGCACTCGATCCGCTGCCGGCGGGTTTCTCGCGTTACTGGCTGCAAACGGTGTTGCGCGGCGAGTTGAATTTTCAGGGCTGCATTTTCAGCGACGATCTGTCGATGGCTGGTGCTCACGTGGTCGGTGATTACCGGGCTCGCGCCCACGCTGCGCTCGATGCCGGCTGCGACATGGTGCTGGTCTGCAATGATCGCAAAGGTGCCATCGAAACGCTCGAAGCGCTGCCGCAGAAAATTGCCCGCGAGCAGAGCGAGCGGATTGCTGCACTTTGTCAACGGCAGCCGTCGGTGCAGCTTGCCGGATTGCAGCAGCAGCCGCGCTGGCAACAAGCGCAGCAGTATCTGGCTTGAATGCGTTGTTGGGCTTGAATGAGTTATTGGGTTTGAGTGCGCAGAAGGTGAGTCAACCGAAATGATGTCGCTGGCGAAAATCTGGAATTGGTTGCTGGAGCTGACCGATGTCGCCGGCTGGATCACCGGTGTCGTCGTGATTCTGGCGGTCACGGCGCTGGCGCACTGGCTCTGGCGAAAACTGCATCGCCGTGTGCACAACCGGCTGCAACAGACGCAAACGGTTTGGGACGACGCCGTCTGGGAGGCCTTGTCGCGACCAGCTGCGCTGGCAATCTGGTTGGTCGGCCTGATGTTTGCGTTCGAGTACATCTTCACTGAACGCGCCAATGTGATGCTGAAGGTTGTGCACAATGCGCGCACACTTGGCATCGTGGTTCTGCTGAGCTGGTTTCTGCTGCGCATGGTGCGCAGCACCGAAGTGCGGCTGATTGAAAAAGCCAAAACCAGTACCGAGGAAGGTCGGCTGGATGCGACCACCATCGAAGCCATTGGCAAACTGGCGCGCATTTCGGTGTTCATCGTCATGGCGCTGATCGGTCTGCAGACGATGGGCTTTTCGATCTCCGGTGTGCTGGCATTTGGTGGCATTGGCGGGTTGGCGGTGTCATTCGCTGCCAAAGATTTGCTGGCCAATTTCTTCGGCGGATTGATGTTGTATCTCGACCGGCCGTTTGCGGTTGGCGACAGCATTCGTTCGCCGGATCGCGAGATGGAAGGCACAGTCGAATACATTGGTTGGCGCCAGACCCGGATCCGCACCGACACCAAGCGGCCGCTTTATATTCCGAACTCGATTTTTGCCAACA
>CAMLNB010000231.1 GCA_946481205.1 uncultured Kangiella sp.
CCGTCAAGTGGCGACGACGCACTCGCATAGAGCTTGCGCGGCATCCGCCCGGCCAAGAACGCTTCGCGCCCGGCTTCGATCGCCTTGCGCATTGCGCTGGCCATCAGCACCGGATTTTTTGCCGCGGCAATCGCGGTATTCATCAGCACGCCGTCACAACCGAGTTCCATTGCAATCGCGGCATCGCTGGCGGTGCCGACGCCGGCATCGACCAGAATCGGCACCTTGGCGTTGTCGAGGATCAATTTGATGTTGTACGGGTTGCGAATGCCGAGCCCGGAGCCGATCGGCGCCGCCAGCGGCATCACGGCGATGCAACCGAGCTCTTCGAGTTTTTTTGCGGTGATCGGATCGTCACTGGTGTAAGCCATGACTTTGAAACCGTCTTTGACCAACTCGGCGGCCGCTTTCAGCGTTTCAGGGATATCCGGATACAGTGTTTTCTGATCGCCGAGCACTTCCAGCTTGACCAGATCATGACCGTCGAGAAGTTCACGCGCCAAGCGACAGGTGCGAACGGCATCTTCGGCGGTGTAACAACCGGCGGTGTTCGGCAAAATGGTGTAGCGCTCGGGCGAGATCACGTCGAGCAGATTCGGCTCGTTCGGGTTCTGGCCGATGTTGGTACGGCGGATCGCAACCGTGACGATTTCGGCACCACTGGCTTCGATCGCGGCGCGGGTTTCATCAAGATCCTTGTACTTGCCGGTACCGACCAGCAAGCGCGAACGATAGGCTTTGCCCGCCAACGAAAACGTGTCGGTCTGGTTCATGTTCTGCTCCCAAAAATCGTGGTGCTGGCGACGCCGGTTTCAGCCGCCGCCGATGGCATGGACAATCTCGACCCGATCACCGTGCTTGAGCTGCTGCTCGTGGTGGCGCGAGCGCGGCACGATCTCACCGTTGAGCTCGACCGCGACGCGCTTGCCGGCCAGTTGCTCCTGTTCCAGTAGCTCGGTCAGCGTCAGGGCCACCGCGAGCGAGCGGGGCTGGCCGTTCAGGCTGATTTGCAGGGCGCGGTCTGACAGGGGCTCTGATACGGACATGGTGGCAACCAAAAAGGCGGCGAAGGACGGGCAACACTGACAGCGCCGACTGGCGTACCGTCACAAAGGGCTGGCATCATACCAGCGTGACCGCTGGCCTCGAAGTCCGTTCCGTGTCGGGTTGCTTTACAGTCGGCCGCCGGACCGCATCCGGGGCAGCCGGCAAGCTGCTGATCAGACGGCGGTTTCCTGATCGTGGCACAGCATGTGCTTTGTATGGTCAGCTAGTCTTTGCGCGCACGGCTCCGATTCCCACGGAACCGGCGCACCGTAGGGAAACATAGGCGTATTCGCATGAGCGACCCAATCAAGCCCGTCGAGGACACCACCTCGACCACTCCGCCAGCCGGCTCGCGTCGCCGGTTACTGCAAGGTCTGTTGACCGCTCCGGTCTTGATGACTGTGGCCAGCAAACCGGTTCTGGCCGGCCAGATGTGTTCGCCGTCCGGCTTTGCCTCGGGCAACGTCTCGACCCAGGACAACCCAAGCGCCTGCAACGGCTATTCGCCGGGTTACTGGAAAGCCAAGCCGGGCGTATCGTGGCCTGCACCGTTCCAGCCCACCCAGAAATTCCACAGCGTCTTCATCGGCAATTTCTTCGGCACCAAGACCTTGAAAGACGTGCTGGGTACCGGCGGTGGTGGCCTCACCATGCTCGGTCGCCATTGCGTCGCCGGCATTTTGAACGCCTCGGATGCACCGCTCGGTTATGTGATGACGGTCGATGAAGTCAAAGCGATCTGGGCCCAGTGCGTGCAAACGGCGCCGAACTCGCATTACACCACCGGCACCGGCTTGGTGATGACGCTGGCGGACCTCGACGAGTTCTTCAACGCCACTTACCATCAGAACATGCTCGCCTACTACAACTAAGGCCATTGTTTTGATGAGGAACGGGTTCTGACGACCTATCTCGTCACCCCCGGTTTGAACACAGCAGCGCTCGATGGAGCGCTGCTTGTTTTTCACCCCGGCTCCGGTGCCACCGTTGCGCTAACCGATACGCTGCTGCAGGTCTTTCTGGCCCTGCAGGCCGGCGCCGATCCGGCCAGCCTGTTTGCCAACTCAGCCACCCCACTCAATGTTGATTCGCCAAGCGACACGGCATCGCCGTTGGATGATTGCCTGCGGCTGCTGCGGCAACAGCAGCTGATCCAGCCGGTGACATCATGAAGCTGGCCGAGTTGTCGTATCACCGCTTTCGCCGCCTGCTGGCGGGGCCGGGATTGACGCTGCAGTTGCCGCCATATCGAGTCAACGTCCGTAGCCGACTGGCCCGGGTCGCCGAAGGCCTGTACCCGCTGTATGCCGATTACACCGTACTGACAGGCGAAGCCTGCCCGGATTTCCGGGTTGAGTTGCTGCAGCCCCTCTGGCGCCGCTGGTGGCGGCCGCAAGTGCAGTTTCTGTTCGACGGCTTCGCCCCGTTCAAACCACTGCCGGCCGACCAAGCCCACGCGATGTTCGAATGGGGCATCAACTGGTGCGTCGGCAATTACGATCACACCCGCGTGATCGTCCATGCCGCCGTGCTTGAACGCGGCGGTCGCGCGCTGATTCTGCCGGGCATGCCCGGTGCCGGCAAAAGCACGCTGACGGCGGCGCTGTGCCAAGAGGGTTTTCGGCTGCTGTCGGATGAGCTCTGTCTGATCGATCCGGTCACGCTGGGCATTACCGCGGTACCGCGCCCGGTCAGCCTGAAGAACGCTTCCATCCCACTGATCCAAGCCCGTTACCCGAACGCCGTGTTCAGCGAGCCGGCCAACGACACCACCAAGGGCACGGTAGCGCATATGCAGCCGCCGACCGATGCACTGGTGCATGCCGAGCAAGCCGCCCTGCCGGGGTTGATTGTGTTCCCACGTTACATCGCCGGCCATGCCACCGACTTCCAGCCGCTGCCGCGCCATCTGGCGGTGCTGCACTGTGTCGAGCAGAGCTTCAATTACAACCTGCATGGCGCTCCCGGCTTCGAGACTCTGGTGGCGCTGGCTCGGCAAAGCCATTGCCACAGCCTGCGTTACAGCCAGCTCGATGAGGCCATTCCGCTCTTGCAAGCGGCGCTCGATGGCTATCACCCACCAGTCATCGACACCGGGTTGGCATCATGAGCCAGCTCGCGCTCGTCGATGCCCTGCTCAACCCGGCTGGCTGCCAGAGCTGGCCGCTGAGCCGCTGGGATGCGGCGATCCGGCAAGCCCGGAGTAGCCGCTTACTGCCGTCACTGGCGGCTCGGTTGTCAGCGATCCAGCTGCCCGAGCATCCCAGTATTCGACGCGCGCTGGCGACCGCGACAGTCAGCGGCGAGGCCACCGCAACCCGGATGCGCTGGGAAATCGATCAGCTGGTGCCGGCGCTGCAGCGCGCCGGCGTCCGGCCCCTGCTGCTGAAAGGCGCCGCCTACCTGGCCCATGGCCTGCCGGCCAGTCGCGGCCGGCTGTTCGCCGATATCGATCTGCTGGTGCCGCGCGAACGACTGGCCGCGGTCGAAGACAGCCTGCGCTACGCCGGCTATGTCAGCACCCATCTCGATGCCTACGACCAACGTTATTACCGTCAATGGATGCACGAGCTGCCGCCGCTGCAGCATATGCAGCGGCTGATCACGCTCGACGTTCACCACAACATTCTGCCGCTGACGGCACGCGCCAAGCCCTCGGCCGAGGCGCTGATGGCAGCCGCGGTGCCGGTGCCGGGCACGCCGCTGTGGACCTTGGCGCCGGTCGACATGGTGCTGCACAGCATCTGTCATCTGTTCTACGACGGCGAATGGGATCACGCGCTGCGCGATCTCTGGGACATTCACCAGTTGCTGCATCATTTCGGCGCCGATCCCCATTTCTGGCTTGAGCTGCCGCGCCGCGCCACGGAGTTGGAGCTGGCGCGACCACTGGCCTATGCCGTCGAAGTGCTGTGCACGCTATTCGATACCGCGGTGCCGGCCGTCACCCGCGAGGCCTGCGCTGCGGCCTTGCCACGCCAAGGTGCCGCGGCGATGCAGCGCTTGTTTCGAGCCGCGCTGCGCCCGGACAATCCGAGCTGCCACCGACACCGCGACGATCTGGCCCGCTTCGCGCTTTACGTGCGTGGCCATTACCTGCGCATGCCGTTGCCGCTGCTGCTGCCGCATCTGCTGCGCAAAGCACTGCGCCGCGAGCCGGACGACAACGCCAGCGATCGGGCCAAACCGGCACAAGACTAATTTGCTGCCGCAACCCGCAGCGGCAACCGCTACAATCCTTGCCATCCTCGGCGCGCCAGCGCCTCGCTGCACACCAAGGCGTCCGCTGACATGTCCACCGCTCCGCGCTCCGTTTCATGATGGCTAGCGCGCCATGACCGACACCTCACCACCGTCTTCGCCAATCGCGTTTGGTTGGCGCGAATGGGCCGCGCTGCCACAGCTGCGGATCAAACGGCTGCGAGTGAAGATCGACACCGGTGCCCGCACCTCGGCGCTGCACGCCTTTGAAGTGTTGCCGTTCGAGCGCAATGGCCAGCCCTGGGTCCGGTTCGGTTTGCACCTGTCGCGCAAACAAGGTGAACTCGCACACTGGTGTGAAGCACCGATGCTGGATCGGCGCGTGGTGACCGATTCCGGCGGCCATGCCGAAGAGCGTTACGTGATCGCCAGCACCATCGTCTTTGGCAACCAATACTGGCCGCTCGCCATCACACTGACCAATCGCGACAGCATGCGCTATCGGATGCTGGTTGGTCGCTCCGGCCTGCCGGTCGATGCGCAAGTGCGACCGCACCATTCCTGGCTCTGTGGCCAACCCGTTTACGACAAGCAGGCGTTCCGCTCCGGCCTGCCCACTGGCAAAGATCGCTGACATGAAAATCTGTGTGTTGTCGCGCAACCCGCGGCTGTATTCCACTTACCGCCTCGTTGAAGCGGCTGACAAACGCGGCCACGAAATCGAAGTGCTCGACACCCTGCGCTGCACGATGAACGTGGTCAGCCAGAAGCCGACGATTCGCTACGGCGGCGAAGAACTCGAACACTATGACGCGGTGATTCCGCGCATCGGCGCCTCGATCACCTTCTACGGCATGGCCGTGCTGCGCCAGTTCGAAGTGATGGGTGTGTTCCCGATGAACGAATCCGCGGCCATTGGCCGCGCCCGCGACAAATTGCGCTGTTTGCAAATGCTGGCGCGCGAAGGCATCGGCTTGCCGATCACCGGTTTTGCCCACGCCCCCGACGACATTCAGGACGTGGTCAAAATGGTCGGCGGCCCGCCGCTGGTGATCAAATTGCTCGAAGGCACCCAGGGCATCGGCGTTGTGCTGGCGGAAACACAAACTGCCGCCGAAAGCATGCTCGAAGCGTTTCTGAGCCTCGATCAAAACATCATGGTGCAGGAATACATCCGCGAAGCCGCCGGCGCCGACATCCGCTGTTTTGTCATCGACGGCGAAGTGGTCGCCGCGATGAAACGGCAGGCGAAAGAAGGCGAATTCCGCGCCAACCTGCACCGCGGCGGCCAAGCCTCGGCAATCGAAATCACCGAAGAAGAACGCACCACCGCCATCGCCGCCGCCAAAGCACTGGGCCTCAATGTCGCCGGCGTCGACATGATGCGGTCGTCGCGCGGCCCGCTGGTTTTGGAAGTGAACGCCTCGCCGGGTTTGGAAGGCATCGAACACGCCACCGGCGTCGATATTGCCGGCAA
>CAMLNB010000232.1 GCA_946481205.1 uncultured Kangiella sp.
CTTGCCGTCGATCTGAACCAGCTGCATGCCGGCCTCGGTCAGAAAATGCCGCAGCCGCCGATCTTCCGCCACCGGGTATTTCTGGCCGCAGGCGCCGCAGTAGCGGTCGATCACGCAAGCAGCGCAATTCGGGCAACTGGCCGGGGCGGCCGCGCTGGGCAAGGTTTCCGTTGCAGGGCGAGTCATGAGCAGGATGGGCCGAGGCAAATCGAGTGGCGGACGCTAACGAGCGACGGTTTGTCCCGTCAAGCATGCTGCGGCCCTGGTCGACCGCGGTCGGCACTGCGCCATAACTGTGCACGGGTCGCGCTTTGGCCGTGACCGGGCCGGCAGATTCGCCATCCCGACAGATTTATGTTGCGCTGCAACTTGCGGCCGAGCCCGGATCTGCGATATGACAGCGCTGTCAGAAAATGACGGCGCCGCTTCCCGCATGGCGCTCATGGACGAAGTTCCGGCTTTCTCGCATCGGCGCGGCTCGCTGTCGCTGCTGCTTGCCTGAATGCCGGTTGATCGGTTCGTCTGGATAGAGCGCTGTGGTATTGCCTCTGTTGTGTCCAGTTCATCACTGCAATGAGGAACTTCGACATGCATGCATTCCGGAACGGGAATCGCTGGTGGTCGAGTCGGCACGCGGCCGCGGAGCGGCGGCTATGAAGACGCGTTTGCTGAGCAAGGCGCTGTACAAACAAGTGCTGCCGGATCCGCAGTGTTCTTGGCGTTATGCCGAACACCGTTTCGAGCAGATTCCATTTCAGCTGCATTACCACAGTGCTTACGAGCTGGCGCTGACCCGCGACAGCCGCGGCCACCGTTATGTCGGCGACAGTGTCGAATGTTATGACGATGCCGATTTGGTGTTGACCGGGCCGAATTTGCCGCACAGCTGGTGTTCGGATCCAGCATTGAATGGGCAGGTTCAGCAGGTGCAGGTGTTGCAGTTGCCGGCATGCTGGATCGAACAACTCGCGGATACCTTGCCGGAATTGCAGCCGATGCGCTCGCTGCTGCGTGCCGGCAGCCGCGGGTTGCATTTCAGCGCGGCGACCACGCGCCATATCAGTGGGCTGTTTGCCGATATGCACGCCGCCGATCCGTTTGATCAGTTCGTGACGCTGGTGCAGATCCTGCGCTGCCTGAAAGCGGACAGCAATGCCCGAACGTTGGCCAGCGCCCGTCCCGGTCAGCTGCCAGTCAAGGACAGTGGCATGGATCGCATCGAGAAAGTGATGGAGTACATCCATCGCCACTACACCGAGGATCTGCGCGCGGAACAGCTGGCCAAATTCGCGCACATGAGCACCAACCATTTTCATCGCTTCATCAAGCAGCGCACTGACAAAACCTTCAACGAGTTGGTCACCGAGCTGCGGATTGGCAAAGCTTGCCAGCTACTGCTGAACAGCTCGATGCAGATTGCCAGCATTTGCAGCCAGTGTGGCTTTAACGATCTGTCCAACTTCAATCGCCGCTTCATGCAACTCAAGCATTGCACGCCGAGCGAGTTTCGCCGGACGGCAGTGAGCGTGCGGCCGGGCAGCAAGCTACCGGCGTATCCGTCAGCGACAGCAAGCGGAGCCAGTGCCGCCGCCGGTTGATGCCACACAAGGCTTGAAATTGCCAACATCCGGTTTCGGTTCACGGCAAAACAAAAGGCGCGATCAGTTGATCGCGCCTTTTGTCATAGCGACTACGTGCTTACTGCCTGACCTCGTAGGTGGTGTTGAGCAAGGTACTTTGCGCATCATCACCATCAAGTGACCAGCTGAACACGCCGCCGAGGTTCTGCGCTTTGACGTAGTTGACCTTGGTGCGGATCACGGTCGGATCGTCATAGCTCCAGAACTCGTTGCCATCGTACGACCACAGTTGCTTGGTGATCGGATGATAGCGACGGGTGCCGGCTTTGTTCTTCAGCACTTTGTAATCTTCGATACCGGCTTCGTAAGTGCCTTGGCCGGCGCCGCCCGCGGATTGATACAGGCCGTCACCACTCGGGCCGGCTTGCACGCCGCGCCAGCCGCGACCGTAGAAGCCGATACCGACCAGCAGCTTCGAGCGCGGCACACCTTGCTGCACGAGATTATTGATCGCGCCCTCAATGGTGTAACTGGCGCGATCACCGGTGACTCCGGATTGCGCGTCGAAATGCAGATGTGAGTGGAAGTTGGTTGGACCGGTGGCATCCCAGGCACCGAAGAAGTCATAGGTCATGACGTTGATCCAATCGAGGTACTGGGCGTACGCCGCTGGCTCGGTGTTGCGGATCTTGTCGATGCCGGAACCGACCGCAGCGGTCAGCAGATAGCGCTTGCCGCTGCTCTGGCCAACGACATCCAGCTGCCGGCGGAATTCGGCCATCAGCAAGGTGAAGTTGCGCTTGTCGTTCGGATCGACGTAGTTGTACGGCAGACCGCCACCGCCCGGGTATTCCCAGTCAATGTCGATGCCATCAAACACCCCTGCGGCAGCCGCTGGGCCACCCGCGCCGTCCTGTACCGGCAAATTGCCTTTGATGTAGAGATCGATACAGGACGAGACCAGATTTTGCCGACCGGCTTCGGTCGCAGCAAAACGGCCAAATTGTTTTGACCAGGTCCAACCGCCGAGCGAGATGAACACCTTGACGTTCGGATTCAAAGCTTTCATTTCTTTCAGCTGATTGAAATTGCCGCGCAGTGGTTGACTCCAGGTATCGGCCACGCCATCGACCGATTCGGCCGCGCTGAACGATTTCTGGTAATCGGCAAACGCATCGCCGCCGTCACCGTTGCCACTTTCCGGACGGGTGACCATGCCGCATTTGCCATCGTCATAGACATTGCCGAAGGCGTAGTTCAGGAAGGTCAGTTTGTTGTGACCGCCGCTGTCGACCAGATTCTTGATCCGGTAATTGCGGCCATAAATGCTCCACTGGGTGAAATACGAACCGACCTGCTTGCCGGTGGGCGTCGGTGTGGGCGTTGGGGTAGGAGTCGGCGTAGGCGTAGGTGTGGGGGTAGGTGTCGGTGTCGGAGTTGGTGTTGGAGTCGGCGTGCAGTTCTCAATCCGCTTCCAAACACCCCACTCACCGGATTGCGCCGGGTTATCGCCTTGCGTCCACCACCGCGCTTCGTAAATCACGCCCTGATACGACACTCTCTGACCACCGGTGTACACCTGCGTCGCGCTCCAGCCAGCGATGGTGCAAGTCGGTGTAGGAGTCGGTGTCGGTGTCGGTGTCGGTGTAGGAGTCGGTGTAGGAGTCGGTGTCGGTGTGGGAGTCGGCGTTGGGGTTGGAGTCGGCGTAGGAGTCGGTGTTGGAGTGGGAGTAGGCGTCGGTGCACAAGCACCACCTTGCGACCACAGACTCGGCGTGGCGGCCGGATTCCAGTTGGCACCGACATGCGCGGTGTGGGTGACCAGCGCGGTGTAATTGCTGCCGTTGTAAGTGACAACGACACCGGCGTTATAGGTATTGCCTTCGGACCACGTTGCACAAGCGGCAGCGGCTTGCTCCAGTGGCAACAGATAGAGACCGGCGCTCAGCAGCGCTGAGCGGATCAGATTGCTTTGAAACGACGTGCGCGTGCGTTGACGCGTCATGATAATTCCCTCCGCAGTGGACGGCGTGCGAGCCGAATCCGGATTGATCAACAGGGGCTGGATAGCCACTGCCAAGGGTGCGATGTCCGCTGCGGAGGAATGGGACTATTCAAACCGGATTGCGTACTTTCCTATCAGCTGGGCCAGAACGTGAACATCGTGGCGATCGCCGGTCTTGCACCGCGCAGCGGTTTGCGTAACTCAATCACCGTAGCGCTGCTGGCGCAGCCATTTGGTCGCGATCCATTTTTCGCCGGCGATGACCGGCAGGCCGGCGTGCAGCGACAACGGGTCGACCTGACTGAACGGGCCGGTGTAAGCGAAGTACACTGCACAGCCTTGGCGCGGCAGCACCGACAAGCCGACATCCGGAAACGCGGTGGCGCCGCCTTGTTCGACATCGTTCAGGTACATCACCAAGGTCGCGACCCGTTGACCGCCAATCGCCATATGCGCGGCACTGCCGGGATCAGCTGGCGGAAAGAAATCAAAATGCGGCCGGTACTCACCTCCGGGGCGATAGCGCAGGATCTGAATGCCTTCGCCATTTTCGACTGGCCAATTCATCAGCCGGCCCAGCCGGGCATCGATGCGCTTGATCAGTGGGTGTTCGCCGCGCTGAAACGAGGTGCCTTCGCTGGTGCGTTCGGCAATCACATCAGCCTTGCCAGTTTGCTTGTTGATGGCGGTTGAGCGCTCCAGCTTGTGTCGCGACAGCTGCATCAACTCTTCGCACTCTTCAGCGCTGAGCACATTCTCGAACACCGCCAGATCGGGCCGGACCAGCCGGGTGATCAGCCGCGCTTCGATATCGCCGAGATCGATGCGGTTGCCGCTGGCCAATCGTGTACTCAGAAAAGCTTGCGCGGTGCTTGGCCTCTCAGAACTGACTGCAACCGAATTGGGCTCCAAGGTAGTGACCAAAGCGCGTGCCGCCACGAGCGCGTCGACGCCGCCGCTGATCATTGCTTCCAGGATGGTTCGGTGACTGCAACCGCGCGCCAGATTGTGCTGCAACCAGTCGCGCCAGTCGGCGCTCAGGCCGTCATGGTTTAGCGTCTCGCTCATCGCCACCACCTTATCGCCTTCAAGTCATCGCCATCTCGTACGTTCTCGATAGCGGCACCGCTGAAAAAAAGTGCCGCCGCTAGCCGAGCTCTGCTCGGAAACGGGTTCTACCACGCGCACCGTATCGGCACCAGCCAGCGGAGCCGAGCGCGATAGAAAAGTACTGAAACTGGTGTGAATAGTCTTGGTTTGGACCAGCTGCGACTCGGCAGTATGCCGGCTAGTTTTGCGCCGAGGCGATCCGCCTGTGGCGCCTGTTCGCGCCGAGGAATGAGCCATGTCTGCACACCGAACTAAACCCGCTTTCCGCATCAACACGCCAGGCTTCCGCACCAATTTGATCCGCTCCGCACTGCTGAGCGCCGGTCTCTATCTGTTGCCACTGGAGCAAGCCGCTGCCGCTTGTGCAACGTGGTCCGAAGGCAATACCTATAACGCCGGTGTCGTTGTCACTTACAACGGCAGCAATTACACCGCGCTGGTCACCCACACCGCGCATGTCGGTGCCAACTGGAATCCGGCCGCCACGCCGAGTCTGTGGTCGCAAGGTGGCGCCTGTGCACCGACGCCTACCCCCACTCCAACGCCAACACCGACTCCGACACCTACGCCGACACCAACACCCACGCCTACCCCGACACCCACACCTACGCCGACACCAACCTGCACCGTCGCTGGCTGGAGTGCGACGCAGGTGTACACCGGTGGTCAGCGTGTGTCGTATCAGGGCGTGATTTACGAAGCGCGGTGGTGGACGCAAGGCGATAACCCGGCGCAATCCGGTGAGTGGGGTGTTTGGAAGCGGATTGAGAACTGCACGCCGACTCCGACGCCTACACCAACCCCCACTCCCACCCCGACGCCAACGCCGACTCCTACGCCGACGCCCACACCAACGCCGACGCCAACGCCAACGCCGACGCCGACGCCAACGCCAACGCCGACGCCAACGCCAACGCCAACGCCGACACCAACGCCGTTGGCGAAGCATGCGCTGGTCGGCTATTGGCATAACTTCACCAATCCCAGCGGCCCGACTTACCCGA
>CAMLNB010000233.1 GCA_946481205.1 uncultured Kangiella sp.
AATGCGACCGTTGTTGGTTTTGCTGCCAGGTCTGGATGGCAGTGGCGAGTTGTTTGCGCCGCTGCTTGCAGCTCTTGGCGATGCGGTTGACTGCCACGTGTTGCGCTTACCAACTGACGGGCCACAGTCACAAGCTGTGCTTGCGCAGCGATTATTACCGCAGTTGCCACAACAACCGTTCGTATTGCTGGCAGAGTCGTTTTCCGGCGCCATTGCGGTCGAGATCACTCGATTGCATCCACCTGGGCTGCAGCAACTCATTCTTGTTGCAACTTTTTTGCAGGCGCCAAGGCCGGTACTTTTACGTATGCCACGCATATGTTTCTGGCTAGGCTGGCAACTGCACCGACCCTTGGTGTCGTTGTGGTGGCCGTTTTGTGGCAAGCGCAGTGATATCACGACACGGAAGCTGGTACTGGAAGCACTTGGCACATTGAGTTGGGAAGTGCTGCATGCACGCTTGCGGGCGATTCAAAACTTGGACCTGCAGGTGGATACGTTGCGTTGCCCGGTTGCCATTTTCCATGCCGAAGACGATTGCTTGGTGCCGGCAATGATTCGTGAACGCTTGAATCGTCTTGGCCGGCACGCGCTAATTCCGGGGCCACATTTTCTGTTGCAGTCGGAACCGACGGTGATGGCCAAGCGCATTGCTCAAGTGTTGCAGTTCACTTCTCCCGAAACTGACTGATCCGATCCAGCCAATTCACCAGCTTGCGCGCCGCGATCAGCAGGACCGTCACCACGATCAGGGTTTCCGGCCACGAGCCGCCGTAGCTCAGGCTGTGTTCGCTGGCTTCACAGGCTTCGCTGCTCAGCAGGGCGGTGGTGGGGATCAGCATCAGGCGTTTCATTGTCGTTCCTTCAGGCGCCGGCACATGCCGGCTGGCGCAGACTCCGCCAACCGGGCACAACTAGCAACCTTTCCGGCAAAAGCGGTGCATAATGGCTCCACGAGTATTACCGAGCGATACCCATGGCCCAGACTGAACTTTTGCTTGAGACCCTGAAGCGACAGCTGCGCAGCGCCGGCATCACCTATGCCCAGGTCGGTGAGGCGCTGGAACTGTCCGAGGCCAGCATCAAGCGACTGATGACGTCGGGCGATCTGAGTCTGGAGCGCTTGCAGGCCATTTGCGCGCTAGCCGGTATCGATCTCTTCGATCTGGTCCAGGTCGCCGAGCGTGAGCGGCGCTCACTGAGTCAACTCGATGAGGCCTTGGAAGCCGAACTGGTTGCAGACGAGAAGCTGCTGCTGGTGACCTATCTGGTGCTGAACGATTGGTCGATGCTGCAGATCCTGACCCATTACCAATTCACCGAGCCGGAATTGATTCGTTTGCTGATCCGGCTCGATCGGATGCGGCTGATTGATCTGCTGCCGGGCAATCGCATCCGTCTGCGCACCGCGCGGGATTTCGCCTGGATCAAAGGTGGCCCGATTCAGCGCTTCTTTGATAGCCATGTGCGTGCCAGTTTTTTTGATGGCGAATTTGGCACCGAGGGGTATCAGCGCTTTTTACCGAGCATGGTTACGCGCGCGACCGCAGAAAAAATGCGCGAGCGCTTGCTGAAAACCGCGCAGGAAATCGGCGAGCTGGCGCGGCAGGATGCCGCGCAGCCGGCCGAACAACGCGAGGGCTGTTCGGTGCTGCTGGCGTTTCGTTTGTGGGGGTATCCGGGGTTTGCTCGTTGGCGCCGGCAATCTTGAATTAACCGCCGGGTTTCACGCCGGGCCGCGCCGGCATCACCGGGGCACGAGTGCCGGGAATGGCGCCTTCGGCTGTGGGTTGAGTCAACACGGGATCGTCTTTCTTCTCTTCTTCGGTGGGTTCCAGCGCCAGCGTGAAGCTGGGTTTGGGCGCCGGAGCTGGAGCAGGTGGCGCGCCGGCCGGCCGGGCAGCAGCGGCAGGGCTTTCGCGCTCGATATGGCTGTTCGGATCTTCGCCGGCGGTTTTGCCTTCGGCCAAGGTCATTTTCAGTTTCAGGTTGTTTTTCGAGTCGGCGTTCTTCAGTGCTTCGTCCATCGAGATTTTGCCGGCGCGCCAGTGTTTGAACAGCGCCATGTCAAAAGTCTGCATGCCGACATTTTCGCTTTTCTCCATCACTTCCTTGATTAAACCCACTTCGCCTTTCTTGATCAGATCCTGAACCAGTGGCGAGCCGATCAGAATCTCGATAGCGGCGGCGCGTTTGCCATCTACGGTGGGAATCAGGCGCTGGGAAATGATGCCGCGTATGTTCAGCGACAAATCGTTCAGCACCTGCTTGTGCCGCTCCTCCGGAAAGAAATTGATGATGCGCTCAATCGCCTGGTTGGCATTGTTGGCATGCAGCGTTGACAGGCACAAGTGACCGGTTTCGGCGAACGCCAACGCATGCTCCATTGTCTCGCGGTGGCGGATCTCACCGATCAGAATCACATCCGGCGCTTGCCGCAGCGTGTTCGCCAGCGCGTCTTCGTAGCTCAGGGTATCGGTGCCGACTTCGCGCTGGTTGATGATGCAGCGCTTGTGCCGGTGAACGAATTCGACCGGATCTTCAATGGTGATGATATGGCCGCTGGAGTTGGTGTTGCGGTAATCGATCAGCGCGGCGAGCGACGTCGACTTGCCCGAACCGGTGGCACCGACAAACAGAATCAAGCCACGCTTCTGCATGATCAGTTTGGTCAGCACTTCCGGCAGGCCGAGTGATTCGTAACTGGGGATCTCAGTCTTGATCGACCGGATCACCATCGACACTTCATTGCGCTGGCGAAAAATATTGACCCGGAACCGGCCGATGCCCGGCAGCGAGTAAGCGAGGTTCATCTCCGGCCGGGTCAGAAAGTCCTTGCGTTGGGCATCGTCCATCACGCCATTGGCGATCTGCTCGACCCGGCCGAGCGGCAATGGCGCCGGATCGAGTGCAACCAGCTTGCCGTGAGCCTTGAAGCTCGGCGCAGCGCCGGTGGACAGGTACAGGTCGGATCCATCTTTCTCGACCATGGCTTTCAGGTAATCAGTCAGTTCCATTGCGGGGTATCGGGGTGGCGCGCGGGAGCCTGAAGTATAGGTCCGACCTTGCAGTTGTCCGGGTTGGGCGATCGGTCACATTTTTGTTGCGCCGCATTACCTAGCCTGAACACCAAGCTGCAATACCCGTGCGGTACCGTCCTCGCCTCGCGAACGGTATCCCCAATCCAGTCAGGACGGCTGGTCGCAAGCCAAGGACGTGTTGTGCCGGTTTTGCCCTGGAAGGGACGACCGGCGGAGTGCCCGAATGACTGCAGTATTGAATATCCAGATCGCAACCAGTGCGGCCCAGCTGGCCGACCACCATCGCCTGCGCTACCAGGTTTACTGCTTGGATCGTGGCTTTGAGCCGGCCGAGATGGCGCCAGATGGCGAGGAGCATGATGCCTTTGACGAGCACTCGGTTCGCTTTGTTGCCTATGACTCGACCGGCCAAGTTTGTGGCGCGCTGCGGCTGGTGTTCCCGGTCGAAGGCTTCCCGGCGGCCCATGTCACGCGGGTCGACGACAGCGCCCTGGCGCCGTTGACCGGCAAAGTCGTCGAGCTCTCGCGGCTCTGCCTGCGCCACCCCGATGGTCATGCCACCGGCGAGTTGTTTCAAGGTTCTGACGTGATGTTGGCGATGCTGCACGCCGCCTGGCGTTACTGTCGTAGCGTTGGCGTCAGCCACTGGCTCTGCCTGATCACCCCGGCACTGGAGCGGATGCTGAGTCGCTTGCAGGTGCCATTTGATGCGGTTGGCGACAGCTGCCGCTACCGCGGCCAGCGCCGTCCGCTGCTGACAGACATCAACAAGATGATGCGTGCTGCCATGCGCAGCTGCCACCGTGTCGAGCGACTGATGCAGCGCGAACCCCGCGCGGTTGTCGACGGTCTGCTGGCCAACTGAGTTCCCCGAGCGCAAGAGCGGTTGCGCCGACACCCATTGTTGGACCGCCAAGGACGGCGGCTAACAAGGATTGTACTGGTGATACGGCTTCGCCCACTTACCATAACTCCCGCGCTTCCTTACACTGACGGCTCCTTCTCGGAGCCGTTTCTGATCCTGCCTCCATGCTGACCACACTCGCCCTGCGTGATTTCGCCATTGTCACCCGTTTGCAACTGGAATGGGCCGAAGGCATGACCGTACTGACCGGCGAAACCGGTGCCGGCAAATCCATTCTGATCGATGCACTCGGCATCGTGCTCGGCGATCGCGCCGACAGCACCGTGGTTCGTCACGGCGCCGAACAAGCCGAGGTGCTGGCCGGATTCGCCGTGGCCGGTAATCGCAGCGCATTGGCTTGGTTGACCGAGCAAGCGATGGAGCACGACGGCGAAGTGTTGCTGCGCCGGGTGATCAGCAAAGACGGTCGCTCGCGAGCGTTTATCAATGGCACGCCGGTCACGTTGGCGATGCTGCGCGAACTCGGCGGTTTTCTGGTCGAGATCCACGGCCAGCACGAACACCAGCGGCTGCTGCACAGCAGCGCCCAGCGCGACATGCTCGATGAATTTGCCGGCCACGACAGCGAACGCAAAGCGGTGCGCGACGCTTGGCAAAGCTGGCAGAAACTGCGCGACGAATACCAGCAACTGAAAACCGCTGCGGCTGATCGCGGTGCCCGGCTGGATCTGCTGCAGTTCCAAACCCAGGAACTCGCTGCTGCCCGTGTCGATGGCATTGATGTTGCCGACCTGGAGCAGCAACACAAGCGCGCAGCGCACGCCAGTGAAATGGCCCAGCTGGCATTGCAAGCTGCTGACTTGCTCGAAGGTGAAGACGGTGAGGGCGCCACCGAGCGGCTGGAAACCGCGCTGGAAAAATTGCAGCGCATCGCCCATATCGATAGCAGCCAACAGACCACACACGACGGCCTGCTCGATCTGCTCAGTCAGCTGCGCGATCTGTCCGCCGACATCCGCCGTTACGGCGAACATATTGAAATCGACGAGCAGCAATACGCCGAACTCGACGCCCAATTGACTACGCTGCACCAGCTGGCGCGCAAGCACCGCTGCGAAATGCGTGAACTGCCGGCGTTGTACCAACAGCTGCAACAAGAGCTCGATACGCTGACCCATTCCAGCGAACGGCTGGATCAAATGGAAGTGGCCATCGGCAAAGCTCGCGCTGCCTATGTTGCGGCCGCAGAAAAACTCAGCGCTGGCCGACAGAAAGCCGCGCAGAAAATGGCCAAGGCGATCAGTGCGACGCTGGAACAGCTGAACATGAAAGGCGGCAAGTTCGAAGTGAGCTTGCTGGCGCGCGAAGAAAGCGAATGGGCCATCGATGGTCGCGAGAAGATTGAATTCCTGGTCAGCGCCAATGCCGGTCAGCCACCGCGAGCATTGAACAAAGTCGCGTCTGGCGGTGAGTTGTCGCGGATCAGTTTGGCCATACAAGTGCTGATTTCGCAAAAGAGCCAGCTCACTTGCATGATCTTCGATGAAGTGGATGTCGGCATCGGCGGCGCCACCGCCGAAATCGTCGGCCGCCTGCTGCGCCAGCTCGGTGAAAAAGCTCAAGTGTTGTGCGTGACCCACCAGCCGCAAGTCGCCGCACTCGGCCATCACCATTACCGCGTGCAAAAAGCCAGCGACGGTAAATCGACCAGCACCGAAGTGGTCACGCTCAGCGCCAAAGACCGCAT
>CAMLNB010000234.1 GCA_946481205.1 uncultured Kangiella sp.
TTGTCTTCGATCAGTTTGCTGATGGGCTTGCCAGCGCCATGACCGGCTTTGTGCTCGATGCGGATCAGCATCGGTTCCGGACCGGCATTGGCGGCTTGCAGCGCCGCAGCGTACTTGAAGCTGTGATACGGCACGACGCGGTCATCGTGATCGGCCGTCATCACCATCGTGGCCGGGTAATGCGTGCCGGCTTTCAGGTTGTGCAGCGGCGAGTAGGCGTGCAGCACCGGAAAATCTTCTTTGTTATCGGACGAACCGTAGTCCGACACCCAAGCCCAGCCAATGGTGAATTTCTGGAAGCGCAGCATGTCCATGACGCCCACTGCCGGCACCGCGGCACCGAACAGATCCGGGCGCTGGGTCATCGCGGCGCCGACCAGCAAACCGCCGTTCGAACCGCCGTGAATGCCGAGATGCGGCGTGCTGGTGTACTGCTCTTTGATCAGAAATTCCGCTGCAGCAATGAAGTCATCAAACACATTCTGTTTGTTGTGCTTCATGCCGGCTTGGTGCCAGTCCTCACCGTACTCGCTGCCGCCGCGCAGGTTGGCAACGGCGTAAATGCCGCCGCGTTCCAGCCAGGCGATGTTGGCGGCGCTGAACGATGGTGTCAGCGAAATATTAAAGCCGCCGTAACCGTACAGAATGGTCGGGTTCTTGCCGTTGAGTTTCAGGCCCTTTTTGTACGACAGGATCATCGGTACCCGGGTGCCGTCCTTGCTGGTGTAGAACACCTGCTTGGATTCGAACTCGGCAGCGTTGAATGCCACTTTCGGTTCACGGAACACGTCGGCTTGCTTGCTGGCCATGTCGAACTTGTAGATCGTGGTCGGCCGCACGTACGAGGTCACCGAGTAGAACAGTTCGTTGCTCTCGCGTTTGCCCGAGTAGCCACCAACGGTACCCAGATCCGGCACTTGCATGGTGAATTCGAGCGCGCCAGTCAGTGAACGCACTTCGACATGGCTGACGGCATCTTTCAGGTAACCCAGAACAAAGCGGTTGCCGGCAATGAACGCGGTCTGCAGCGGATTGCTCGACTGCGGCACGATTTCTTTCCAGTTCGCTTTTGCCGGCTTGGTCACGTCAATAGCGATGATACGGGCACGCGGCGCGTTGAAATCGGTCTTGAAGTAGAACACCGAGCCATCGTTACCGAGGAAGCTGTAATCGGCTTCAACGACTTCGATCAGCGGCTTGACGGTTTGGTCTTTGCCGGTCAGCGACTTGTAGAACACCCGGTTGCGCGGATCGGTGCCTTGCCAGACCGGAATGATCAGCCAGGCGCCGTCATCGCTGACGGTGGCGCCAAAGCCCCATTCTTTTTCATCCGGCCGGTGATAGACCAGCACATCCTGGCTCTGATCGGTGCCGAGCTGGTGGTAATACAGTTTCTGGAAATAATTCTGGCCGGACAATTCGGTGCCGGCTTTCGGCTCGTCGTAACGGGCGTAGAAAAAGCCCTTGCCATCCGGCGTCCATTCGGCGCCGGAGAATTTCACCCACTTGATGTTGTCGATCAGATCCTTGCCGCTATCGACATCACGAACAAACCACTCTTGCCAGTCGGAGCCGCTTTTCGACACGCCATAGGCGAGCTTCTTGCCGTCTTTGCTGATGGCCATGCCGGACAGCGCCACGGTGCCGTCGGTCGACAGCGTGTTCGGATCGAGCAGCACCCGCGCCGGGGCGCTGGCATTGTCCTGCACATACAGCACCGACTGGTTTTGCAGACCGTTGTTGTAACTGTAAAAGTAGCGACCGCCATGCTCGCTTGGTGCGCTGTAGCGCTCGTAGTTCCACAGTTCAGTCAGACGCTTTTTGTAGTCATCACGGGTTGGCAGTGTGGCCAGATAGTTTTCGGCGTATTGGCGCTGCGCTTCGACCCAGGCTTGGGCTTCGGCATCGTCGGTTTCCAACCAGCGATACGGATCGGCAACGGCGGTGCCGTGGTAATCATCAACGTGGGCAACGGTTTTGCTGACCGGATACGGCGGCAGGGCTTCTTTCTTCATTCCGGGACTCATGCTCTGACAAGCAGCCAGCGTAACGCCAGCCATGACGATTCCACCGAGTAGGGCGGTGCGCATCGATTTCTCCTTTGCAGTGAATGGCTGCCTGTGGGCAGCGCTTGTAGTTAAAGGATTCGGTAGCAACAATCTGGCTACGATCTCAAAGACAAAAAATCAGCACAGCAAACAGAAACAAAACGGCCGATCAGTTGACCGGCCGTTTACGGGTTTAGCGATAGTACGGGTTGTCACCCGCGGCATGCTCGGTGATGTCGCGCACACCGGTCAGTTCCGGGAATTTTTCCAGCAGCGTTTTTTCAATGCCGTGCTTCAGCGTGACATCGACCTGGCTGCAACCGTGGCAGCCACCACCGAATTGCAATACCGCGACGCTTTCCGGTGTCAGTTCCACCAGTGTCACTTTGCCGCCATGCGAGGCAAGCTGCGGGTTCACTTCGGCTTCCAGAATGTAATTGACCCGATCAGCGAGCGGTGCATCGTCGCTGACGCGCGGGGTTTTCGCATTCGGCGCTTTCAGCGTCAGCTGCGAGCCGAGGTTGTCGGTTTTCAGATCGATTTCGGCATCATCCAGAAACGGATCGCTTTCCGGATCGACAAATGCCGAGAAGCCGTCGAAGTCATATTTGACGTCGGTGCTTTCCACAGCGCTCGGCGGGCAGTACGAGACACCGCACTCGGCGCGGGCGGTGCCCGGGTTGACCACGAATACCCGGATATGGGTATCCGGCTCGCTTTGCTGCGACAGCAGCTTGCGGAAGTGGGCTTGGGCGGTTTCGGTAATGCGGATCATGGCAACGGCTCGGTTTGCGGCAGACGGAGGTGGCGCATGGCTGCGGCCTCGGACAACAGGTGGCCATGATACCGCCATCGGCAACCGCTTTCACGGCAGCTGCCGGTATCGCCATTCCCTTAGTTTTCATCCGGTTTTGGCCTGGGCCGGCAATTTGCGTATGCTCGTACCTCTCTGTGTGCCCCATCCTGCTGCCTCGCTGTTCCGGAGCTTGCCCATGAAAGTGTTGCCGTTGCTGGCGCTGTGCTGGCTGACAACCCCGCTGTTCTCTGCCGCGGCCACCGCCGTTGAGCTGTCTTATTACTTCGATAAATCGGTGCCGGGCAGCAATCAGCTCGATCCGGAGGTGCCAGCGCCATCGGAAAGCCTGGGCTATGAGGTGGGTGACTGGCATGTCCGGCCCGAGCAGCAAGTCGAGTATCTGCAGCTGCTGGCACGGCGCTCGCCGCGCGTTGCAGTGGAAGAAATTGGTCGCAGTCATGAACAACGGCCGCTGGTGCACGCCCTCATCACCAGCCCGGCCAACCGGGCAAAGCTGGATGAGATCCGCGCTGCCCGCGCCGCCGGCAAGAATGATGGTCCGCTGATCGTCTGGCTCGCTTATAGCGTGCATGGCAACGAAGCCAGCGGTGCCAATGCCGCAATGCTGACGGCTTACTACCTCGCCGCCAGCAAAGATCCGGCGCTGGAGAAATTGCTCGAGCGCACCGTCATCGTGCTCGATCCGTCGCTGAACCCGGACGGCATGACGCGCTTTGCGACCTGGGTCAACGGTTATCGCGGCCGCGTGCTGGTGCCGGACAATATGCATGTTGAGCACCGTGAAATTTGGCCGAACGGTCGCGGCAACCATTACTGGTTCGATCTGAATCGCGATTGGCTGATGGTGCAGCAACCGGAGTCCTACGCCCGCATTCTGAAATTCCAGGAATGGAAACCGCATGTGCTCGGTGACTTTCATGAAATGGGCACCGACAACACCTATTTCTTCCAACCGGGTGTACCGTCACGCCAGCATCCGTTAACGCCAGCAGAAAACCTGAAACTGACCGACGCCATCGCCCGTTATCACGCTGCCGCGTTTGATGCCGACAAACGACTCTATTACAGCAAAGAAGGCTTTGACGATTTCTATTACGGCAAAGGTTCAACCTATCCGGATATTCAAGGCAGCGTCGGCATCCTGTTTGAACAGGCCAGCGCGCGCGGCCATTTGCAGAACAGCAAGAACGGTCCGATCAGTTTTCCGTTTGCGATCCGCAACCAGTTCACCGCCTCGTTATCGACCTTGCGCGCGGCCGATGAGCTGCGCCAGCAGCTGAAAAGCTGGCAAGACAAGTTCTACACCGACGCGGCTGCCGAAGCGGCCAAAGATGACGAGCGCGCCATTGTTTTTGCCGAGCCGCAGGATCCGGCCCGGGAGTATCAATTCCTGCGCATTTTGTTGGCACACGGGATTCAGGTGCACAAGCTCGCTGCCGATCTGACGTTTGGTGAGCAGCGCTTCCGTGCCGGCGCAGCCTATGTGATTCCGTTTGAGCAACGGCAATACCGGCTGCTGAAGTCGCTGTTTGAAACCCGCACGCAATTCAAGACACCGGTGTTCTACGACGTTTCGGCCTGGACGCTGCCGCTGGCGTTCGACATGCCGTATGCCGCCGTCGAAAAAGCGCAATGGCGACGCGAGCTGGCCGGCGAGCGCGTGCAAAAACTGCAACCGCCGGCCGGCCGGTTCGTGCTCGACAAAACCACCGCCGACAGCGACATCGCCTACGCCTTTGCCTGGGACAGCTTCTACGCGCCGCGCGCGGCCAATCAATTGCTGCGTGAAGGCATCAAGCTGCGGGTCAGCACCAAGCCGATGACCGTGCGCAGCGGCAATGCGAGTCGCGAGCTCAGTCGCGGCACCGTGATCTTGCCGCTCGGCGGCCAGTCGGTGTCGGTCGAGCGCATCCGCACACTGCTCAGTGAAATCGCCGTACGCGATGCCCTTGATGTGGTCGCGGTGCAATCCGGCTATGCCGATGCCGGCAGCGATGTCGGCAGCCCGAGCGTCAAAGTGTTGAATCAACCAAATGTGCTGCTGTTGCTCGGTTCCGGTATCGACTCCACCAGCGCCGGCGAGATTTGGCATCTGCTCGACTACCGGATGCACATTCCGGTGGCAATGACGCACACCGGCTCGTTCTCGGAGTTGAACCTGAACGACTACAGTCATCTGATTCTGCCCGATGGTCGTTACCGCAGCTTGAACGAAGAGCAGAGCAAACGCATCGGCGAATGGGTCAAGGCCGGCGGTACCCTGATCGCCCTCGATGGTGCGGTCAAATGGGCTGCCCAGCAGGAATTCGTGCGCAGCAAATTGCAGGCGACCGAAGAGAACGGCGACAAGCGCCTGCCGTACGCCAGCATGGAAGAAAAAGAAGCCGAGAAGAAAATTGCCGGCGCGATTCTGTTGGCCGATATCGACCGCAGCCATCCGCTGGCGTTCGGTTTCCTGCGCGATCAGCTGCCGCTGTTCCGTACCCACGCCGAGGTGCTGCCGCCGCTAAAAAGCCCGTATTCGACTGCAGCGCAATTTACCGATAATCCGGTTATTGCTGGTTATGTTTCGGAAGACAACGGCAAACGCATCGCCGGTTCAGCGGCGCTCGCCGCCGAGCGCATCGGTAATGGCAGCGTGGTGCTGGCCACCACATCACTGGCGTTCCGTGCCAGCTGGTTCGGCAGCAGCAAACTGCTGATGAACGCCATTTTCTTTGCCCCCATTCTCGACCGCCC
>CAMLNB010000235.1 GCA_946481205.1 uncultured Kangiella sp.
AAGCTGGTGCTGTCCTTGATGGATGCCTTCCATGACCGGGCCAAGCGGTTGTATGGCCAATCCGCCTGAAACCCTTGCGGTTGCAACCGATGCGAGCCCGGCGCAGCTGACGGTCGAGCTGGCCTATGCCCTGCCGGATCGGCAGACCTTGCTGACGCTATCGGTGCCGGCCGGCAGCACGGTCGAGGCGGCGATCCGGCAATCCGGACTGCTGCAGCGCCATCCGGAAATCGATCTGAGCCAGCAGCCGGTCGGGATCTGGTCGCGGTTGGTGTCGCTGCAACAAGAGCTCTGTGCGGGCGATCGGATCGAGATTTACCGACCGCTGACGGTCGATCCCGCCACCACGCTGCGCCAGCGCGAGCAGGCCAAACGCCGGCAACGGCGTTGAAGCCGCGGCAAACCCGGACCGTCGGTCGGGAAATCTGAGCACTTGCTGACGAATTCGCATTCAGCCCCAGCCCGGTCCACTAGACTGACGGCATCTACCGCTTGCAGGGATGCGTTGTCGTGGTCAGAACCGTTGCCGTCATGCCCCGGCGTCAGCCGCGCCAGGCGCGCTCGCGCCAAACGGTCGAGCGTCTGCTCGAAGCTGCCGACCGACTGCTCGCCGAACAAGGCCTGCTCGGCTTCAATACCAATGCGGTCGCCGCCGAAGCCGGTATCGATATCGCCTCGCTGTACCAATACTTTCCCGCCAAAGAAGCGCTGATTTATTCGCTGCTCGAACAGCGCTGCCTCGGCCTGCAGGCACGCTGCGAACTGTGGCGGCTGGAAGCCGAACACATGTCGCTGCCGAGCCTGCTGGAGCAAGTCAGTCAGGCGCTTTACTCGATTGAAGGCGGTGGCTGGTCACTCAGTTCGCTGCAACCCCTGATCGACCGGGTGCCGGAACTGAAAGAACTCACCGAAGCTCTGCAGCAAGATCTGGCGGCCTTCTGGGCCGATGTGCTGCAGCAACGCGGTTCGATTCTGCCGCGACCACAGCTGATCGAATACTGCCGGCTATTTCAAACACTGCTGAGTTCCGGCCACGGTTTTGCTGCCGTACGTCCGGATGAGCACCGCGAGTTGCTGAACGAATGGCTGCGCGATGTCGGCCTGACCATGCTGCGCAGCTGTCTGCCGGGCGGCGCCGGGATCTGATTCTCGCGCCCGTGCCGACCGTTCAGTCGGCGTCCGCGTCGCGGTGTATCGTCACCGTCATGGTCGGCAACATCGTTCGCAACTGCGCGGCCAGCGCATCGGCATCGCCGCGCAGCACAATCACCGGTTCGCCCGGCAATCCCTGTTCGGCAAATTGCTGTAATTGCGCAGCGGTCAGCGCTTGCCAGAACTGATCCTGGCTCACGAGATCCTGCCAACTTTCTCCCAGCCAATCCTGGATATTGAATCGCGCGCTGCGCTGTCGCGCCGTCTCCAGTTGCATCCGCGTACTGCCGCGCAAATGTTGTCGCAACCACTGCATTTCTGTGGCATCGGCTGGCTGCGTGCGCAGCAACTGCAAATGCCCGAGCATGCCGTGCAGCATCGCGCTGGCGTGTTCAGGGCGCGTGCTTGCCCTCAGCACCAGTTCGCTGGCAAATGGCGCGCCACTGCAGTAAGCCGCCGGGTCGTAGCTGAGCCCGCGCCGCTCGCGCAAATCGCGATACAAGCGGCCACTGCTGTTGCCAAGCAAGCTGGCGAGCGCCTCACACGTCCAGCGCGCTGCGGGTTCACGTAGCGGCAGCGCGTAACCGAGCATCAGGTTCACTTGCGCGGCATCCGGCGCATTGAGCAGATGCACAGTCGGTATCGCGGCCGGAGCGGGCAGTGTCGGCGTCAGTGTGCGCCAATGCGCGCTGCTGTTTACTGGCGCTTGCTGCTGCAGTGGCGTCAACCAATGAGTCAGTTCGGTATCCATGACGGCGCCGGCAATCAGCCAGTGTTGCGGCTCGGTTTGCGCCCGCTGCCAGGCTGTGCGCAGCGATTCCAGCGACACCGCTTGCAGCTGACTGCGCTCGGCAATGGTGCGGCCATAAGGGTGTTGCGCGCCGTAGGCCAAGCGTCGCCACAACCGCAGCGCATCGCCACCGAGCAAATCGCTTTCACGCTGATCAGTACGCAAATTGCGTTTGGCCCGCTCCAATGTTGCGGCATCCATCAAGTTGGGTTGCTGCCACATGTGCTGCAGTCGGGCGAATAGTGCGTCCGCTTGCGGCGGCAACACTTCGGCACTGAAAATCAAGCGATGACTGCCGCTGCGTGCGCTGAGGCTGGCGCCCAATTCGCGCCACTGCTGCTGCCACGCCGACTCGCTGTCAGCGCTGCCGATCAGGCGCAACATCTCTGCCAGAACATCGGCTTCGGCGCCATTCAACAGTCGGCCGGCATCGACCAGCAACTGGATCTGGATATATGGTGCCCTTGTCGATGGCAGCAGTGTTATCCGTATCCGATTGTCGAGTTGGCGGGTTTCAACGGTTGGCAAACTCAGCGGTGAAAAAGTTACAGGTTCGGTGGCAACGGGCGCCGCGGTCTCGGTCAATGCGCGCGCTGGTGCCAACGCAGTCGCAGCCAGTCGTTGCGTGCAAGCGCTGCTGAGCAGCATGAGTCCGCTCAGCAGCAGCAGGCGTGGAATCGCATCGGGGCTAAACCAATAGTGAAAGCTATGCCGATGTCGCGCACCAAGCCAACGTTGTCTGCTCATAGCACTTTCGCTTCCAAGGCCTCACTCCAGCTACTCGGCAACCATTCGAGCATTCTTTTTGCCCAGCGCATATACCAGGGCGGCAGCAAGCGCAGCGTGATGCGCTGATTCAGCCAGTATTGTTGCAAGACCCGTTGCAGATCGGCGCTGCTGACCTGTTGCAAGCGCGTCAGTTCGTCCAGACGCAGCGATTGCTGCCACAACACCGTATCAACGCTTTCCCGATAGGCGAGGGCATAGGGGGATTCCTGGCTGGCGAGCAGGCGCCGTGCCACCGCCATTTTCAATTCGCATAACGCGTCGTCACTCAGCGTGACGTTGGCACGTTGTTGCAGAAAGTCATCGATTGCCTGTTGCAGCTCGTCGAGCGAGGCACTGGCGCGCGGCACCGCAACGAAGTTCAGCAGACCGAGTCGCGGCAGGTTCAGTGGCAGTTCGCTGGCGTGCAACAACAGCTGCTGTTGCTGCAAATGCTGTCGCAACAGACCTTGCTCACCGCGCAACAACTCGTGCTGCAACAGGCTCAGTGCGGCGGCATCCGGATGATCGGCCGGTACCGTCTGCCAGGCCAATGCCAACGCCGGCCATGGTGCTCGGCTATCCACCAGTTCGGCATTGAGATCGGCTCGATTCGGTAGTTGCACTGGCTTGACTGCTGCAGCGTCACCGCTTGCTTGCCAACCGGCCCAGTCGCGTTGCAGTTGCGCGTGAACCTGCGCCGGATCGAACCGGCCGGCGATGACCAGCACGGTACGTTCCGGGCGGTAGTGACGATCATAAAACGCTTGCAACCGTGCCGGTGTCGCTGCGGTCAAGTCGGCCACGGAGCCGAGGATCAGGTGATCGTAATCGCTGTTCTGCAATTGCTTGAACAACAGCTCCGAACCACTGCGCATGAACGGCACGTTGTCGATGCGCAGTGCGGTTTCTTCCAGCACCGTCGCGATCTCGCTGCGGACCGTGCTGTCGGTCAGTTGTGGCGCACGAAAACGTGCCGCTTCCTGCCAGAGCAATTGCGGCAAAGCTTCGGCCGGCACGCTGGCGTAGTAGCTGGTGTAGTCGTAATGGGTTTCGGCATTGTGCAGGCCGCCGACGCTGTCGATCAGTCGGGCGTAAGCGCCATCCGGCAGATCGGTGCTGCCGCGAAACATCAGGTGCTCGAACAAATGGGCGTAGCCAGTTTCGCCGTCGACCTCATCACGCGCGCCGACCGCCAGCGTGGTGACCACGGCGGCGGTGCTGGCGCTGGCATCCGGCAACAGCAGCACGCGGATGCCGTTGGCCAAGCGATAGTCCTGGCGCTGCTGCAGTGGTTGCTTGCTGTGCACCGCGTAATCAAGACCGGGGCAGGACGCCGTTGCCGCGAGCGGGCCGCTCAGCGACAGCAACAAGCCGACACAAACCAGCGACCGTGCCAACCGGTGATGACGGCGAGGAAGCGCAGCCTGCATGACAAGGTTCCTGTACGGGGCGTGGCAGGCGCCGGAGCGGCGCGTGGTGAACGCTATGCTATTCTGCGCGCCATTCCTAGCCCCGGTTGCCGCTTGCAATGCGCTGGTTGTACACGCTGCTGTTCGTCCTGTTGTTGCCGTTTGTGCTGCTTCGGCTGTGGTGGCGTGGCCGCGCCAATCCCGGCTATCGGCAACGCTGGCGCGAGCGCTTTGCGGTGCTGCCGGCAATGCAAACCGGCGGCATTTGGGTGCATGCGGTATCGGTCGGTGAAACGCTGGCGGCGGTGCCGCTGGTCAAAGCCTTGCAACAGCGCTACCCGCAGCTACCGATCACGATCACGACCACCACGCCGACCGGTTCGGAACGGGTCAAAGCGGCGTTTGGTGACAGCGTGCAGCATGTTTACGGGCCGTATGATGTGCCGTGGCTGGTGCAGCGTTTTCTGCGCGCGGTCAAACCGCAGCTCTGCCTGATCATGGAAACCGAGTTATGGCCGAATCTGTTGGCCGGTTGCCGTCAAGCCAAGGTACCGGTGGTGTTGGTCAATGCCCGCTTGTCGAAGCGCTCGGCGCGCGGTTACGCCAAAGTCGGCATGCTGACCCGCGACATGCTGGCCAACCTGACGGTGATTGCCGCGCAGGAACGCAGTGATGCCCGGCGCTTTATCCGGCTCGGCATGCCGGTGGCGAAGGTAGTGGTCACCGGCAGTATCAAAACCGATGTGGTGGTCAGCGATGCGCAGCGTGAACTTGGCGCGCTGCTGCGCGCGCAATTGGAAGGCGGTGCCCAGCGCCAGCGTTATGTTGTGATCGCCGCCAGCACCCATGCCGGTGAAGACGAGCAGGTGCTTGATGCGTTTGCGCAGTTGCAGCAAACGCCAAACCAGACACCGGCCGCGCTGATTCTGGTGCCGCGACATCCCGAACGTTTTGATGCGGTGGCGCAGTTGGTGCAACAGCGTGGTTTTGTCATGGCCCGGCGCAGCCTGCGCAATGTCGATGCGAAGACGCAAGTGCTGGTCGGCGACAGCATGGGTGAATTGATGGGGTTGTATGCGGCCGCCGATGTCGCTTTTGTCGGCGGCTCGCTGGTGCCCACCGGCGGTCACAATTTGCTTGAGCCGGCAGCGCTCGGCATGGCGATTGTGCAAGGTCCGCACAGTTTCAATTTTGCTGCGCTGACGCGTCGATTCAAACGGGCTGGCGCGATGGCCGAAGTGCAGAACAGCCGTGAGCTGGCTGCGGTCTGGCTGCGCTGGATGGATGCCGGTGAACGGGAGCGCGTCGCGCAATCCGCGCTGCAGGAATTGAACACGCTACGCGGCAGTCTGGCGCGCCTATTGGCGGTGTTGGCGAATTTTCTGCGCTGACAACGGCGGCGGACTTTGCTGCCTAAGCACACTCA
>CAMLNB010000236.1 GCA_946481205.1 uncultured Kangiella sp.
GCCAGCAATTGCCGCTCGATCGCGCGCGGCAGTTCCTGATCGCGCAGGCTGTCGGGTAGGCCGAGTTCGCTGGCCAACGCACGTTGCAGCGCCAGCGGTTCCAGATTGGCATTGGCGATATACGCATAGGGCTGGCGACCGTGCAGTGCGTTCAGCAGGAGACGGCAGAGCAGGGTTTTGCCGCTGCCGACTTCACCGGTGATTTTGATAAAGCCTTCACCACCGGCGATCGCAACGAGCAGCACGTTCAGGGCTTCCCGGTGACCGGGCAGCCCACAGAAAAAAGCGGTGTTGGGCGTCAACGTGAACGGCAGTTCACGCAGGCCGAAATGCTGCAGATACATGGCCGTCAGCTCCGGGTCCGGCCGCCGAACACTCAGGGCGCCTCGCCGGTGTAGCGCTGCACGCGCTCACGGCTGCCGCTGATGTCGTGTTGCCACTGCGCGTCCGATGCCACGACTGGACGCAGCAGAATCACCAGTTCGCTTTTTGCGCTGGTTTCACGTTGCTGGGTAAACAGTTTGCCGAGCCAGGGAATTTCCGACAGCCAGGGGATACCGGCATCTTCTTGGGTCAATTTGTCTTGCATCAAGCCACCGATGACGACGATCTGGCCGCTCTGCGCGCGCACAACGCTATCGGCTTCGCGAATGCTCGACAGCGCCAGTGGCAGTGTCAGCGAACCGGTCGAGCCGAAATCAATCTGTTTGGTTTGATCGCGCACTTCGCTGATGCTCGGGTGCACATGCAGGGTGATGCCACCTTGCTCATCGATCTGCGGCGTAACATCGAGTGCAATGCCGGAGAAGAACGGTGACAGCGTGACATTCGGTGTGCTGGTATTGCCACCAACACCCGATGTGGTCGTGGTCGAGATGCCGGTGACAAAGAATTCGTCGGTGCCGACTTTGATCACCGCTTTTTGGTTGTTCAGCGTCGAGACCCGTGGACTCGACAGCACCTGCACCGTACCTTGGGTGCGCAGCAGTTGCACGGTGGCATTGAAATCGCCGCCGCTGAACACACCGGTGAAATAACCGTTGAGCGGATTGCTTTGCGGCGCCAGATTCAGCTGCTGACCTTCCTGACCAATCGTACCGGTGGTACCGCCAGCCGAGGCGATATCGCTCCAGTTGATGCCGGCCTGGAAACCGTCATTGAGCGTCACTTCCAGAATTTTCGCTTCGAGTATCACTTGCCGCTGGACATGGGTCTCGGCGCTGCTGAGGTATTGCCGGACGCTGCGCAAATCCGCCGGCAGGGCGCGCACCACCGCAAGTCCGGCTTGCGGGTTGACCACGACACTGCCACCTTCGCTGCCGGCCACCAGGGCCTGCAGCGTGGTTTGCAATTCGGCCCACAGATTGGTTTTCGATTCGGTTTCGATCACCGTGCTCGGAATGGTCATCGCTTGCGAACCGCTGGTGCTGCTGTTGCTGCCAGAACTGCCTCCGGAGCCGCCGCCGCTTTGGCCGCTGCTGGTACCGGCATCGGCGACTTGACCGGAGTTGACCCGGGTTTGCGATTCGCCTTTGCGGGTCAGGTTCAGGTAATTGACCGGAATGATCGCGGTCTGCAAACCGGCCGCGCTGATGGTGAACAGATTGCCGCGGCGCTCGTAATCGTAGCCATAAACGTCGCGGACGATCTCAATAGCCTCGGGCACGCTGACATTGCGTACGGTCAGGCTGATCTGACCGCTGACATCGGGCCGCAACACCACGTTGTAAGGGGTGCCGGCAATCAGGCCCATGAAAAACTGGCGGGCGTCGACGTTGCTGACATTCAGATCAAAACGTGGCTCGTTGCTGGCTTGATTACTACCGGGCAGCAGGGCGGCGACAACATCGGCCGGTGGCGGTGTCGTGGTCGCGGGCGCATTGACGCTGTCGGTCAGCGCCTGATTGACCGGACCCGGTTCACGTGCCGGTGGCGGCACCGATTGACAGGCCGACAGCGTCAGCAGCGCGAACGCCAACGCGGAGGGGGAAAGCGTGCGCGCTGCCGATGGCAACGCAAAAACAGTCCGGGCAATCATGGGCCAGTCACCTTGGCAGCGGAGCGGCTGTCGAGTTTGGGCGTCAAGCGCAACACGCGCTCACCGCTGTTATCACGCAGCACGATGTAATCAAAATCGATGCGAATCAGTTTGGCGCCAGCGACGCTGTCGCCGATGCCGAGGTAACGGTTGCCGAACAAAGCCAATCGCTTGTGTTCGCCGATCAAAATCGCAGTCAGTTGCGCCGGTGCCGGTTTGTCGGTGCTGTCGCTTTTGCTCGGCGGCGACCAACCGGGCCGGGTCGGATCGCGCAGCTCTTGGCTGTACACCGGTGACGCCAGCATGGCGATCAGCAGTGTGATAGCGAGAGCGCGGAGCCCACCCACAAAATTGAACTTAGCCACCGAGCCACCCTTTTTCTTGACCGAGCGTGGCGATTTCAATGGTCAGCACGCCTTGCGGATAATCCTCGACCTGGTAATCGAGGCTGTCCCAGTACACGGTCCACGGCAGCGCTTCCATCGCTTGCAAGTAACGCAAGCTGTCGAAATAGCTGCCACGCAAACTGAGCCGAATCCGATGCCGGTACAGTGGCAAGTCGTTGCTGGTCTCGGCATTGGCCTCATCGCTGTTCTCATCACCGGCGGCGGTCAGCGGCAGTTTTTCCAGCGCCAGCACCTGCATGCCTTGCTCGCGCGCCAGCAATTGCTGCAGCAGCGCGGTCATTTGCTCCGGCGGCACCATGCGTTGCGACAGCTGGCCGATCTGTTGATCGATGCTGTCGAGTTGCTGTTGCACGGTGGCCAGCTGACTGCCGTCTTCCTGCTTGCTTTGCCAGGCCTGCAGTTGCGCCAATTCGTTTTCCAGTTGTTCGTAGCGGCGCTGAATATCGACTTGCATTTCCTGCTCGGTTTTCCGCTGCTGTTGCAAGGGGCCGAAGAACAGGAACTGCGCGGCGGCGATCAGCATGGCCAGCACAGCCACCAACACCAGCACCCGCTCGCGAGTGCTGAGCGCCAGAAAGCGGTTGTCGAGCCGGCGCCAACTAGCGCTGAGCGCTTGCATGCGGTTGCCCTCCCGTGTTGGTGGTGGTGACGGGATTGAGCTGGAAAGCCAGCACACCGGGTTTGTCGTCGATGCGGCTCAGTTGCATGCCATCAAACCGCAGGCCGGTGATCGGCGGCGCGTTCTGCAGGCGGCCGAGCCAGATCGGTACGGCAGCGGCACTGAGCGTTTCGCCGGTCAGTTGCAGCTGGCCGTTGTGCCAGCCGATATGGGTCAGCCAGAGTCGGCTGTCGTGTTCGCGCGCCAGGGTTTGCAGCAGCGGGGCAAAACCGAGCGTTTGCCGGGCTTCGCGGCGCTGCAAATCGGTCAGCAGGTTTTGCCGAACGGCAATCTGGGCACGCAGCTGCTGCAATTGCAGGCCAATTTCTTGCCGCGCTTTTTCATTGCCCTGGCTTTGACGGATCCGCTGGATCACCTCGTCGAGTTTGCCGCTGAGTTCGACCCGTGCGCGCCGCTCGCCGTGCACTTGCTGGAACAGAAACGCGCCGATCAGGAACAGCAGCAGCAACAAACCGACACTGGCGCGCACGACCGTGTGCAAGCCAAATCGTTGCGGTGCCGGAGCAAAGTCGGCGACAAACAAATTAATCTGCTGCATCGGTAACCTCCCGACGCAGAGCCGCACCAACAGCCAGCCAACCGGCGGCCATCGTGCTGCGTTCGATGCCGGTGTCCATCGGCACCAGCGTTGGCAAATCGAGTTCGGCGACGGCGACACCAAGGTTGTCGCGCAGCAGCGGCAGCAAACCATTCAGTTCATTGACCAGCGGCGGCAACAACAAACGTGCAACCGGGCGGCGACCGATCTGGCTTTCGTAGTAGTCGAGTGTGCGCTGCACTTCCAGCAGCAGTTGTTCCTGGGCCGAACTGTTGTCGAGCCCGGTGAACAGCAGCCGCAGATCGCTCAGACCAGCCAGTTGTCGTGACACCACCAGTTCATTGCCATGATAGAGATACAGCGCGCAGCCGCGTTGGCCCGGTGCCAGCACTGCCGCGCTGTTCAACGCCGGCGATAAGCGCAGCAAGAGGTTGCGGCTGCACAATTCCGGAATGTCGATGGCGCGGATGGTGAAGCCGGCGGACAGCACTGCTTCGATATAAGGTTTCAGCTTGGCTTTGTGACTGACCGCGACGAACAAGCGCTCGGGTCCGCTGCGATGGGCGATGCTCGGTGGCGCAAAGCTGTCGATGACCGCTTCGGTGGCCGGAAAATCCAGCACATCGCGCAGTGACCAGGCCAAGGCCGCGTTGCGCTCGGCCAGCGGCACATTGGGCGCATCGGCCTGTTGCAAGCGATACAACTCCGGCGCCAGACAGACGACGATCGATTGCCCTTGCAGCGTCGGCTGCTCAGCCAATTGCTGCATCAATTTGTTGAAATCGCCGAGCGAGGCGAACTCGTTATGCTGCAGGTGCTGAAGGCGGGGGGCATCAAGCGCCGACGACAGTCTGGCCACCGCGCAGGCTTGCGAGGTCAGCAGCAGGCCAATGGCATGGGCCTTGGCGCGGCTGGGGCGGCGTCCGAACAGTCGCAAGGATGGGTCCTCGTCTGATGGTTGTGATTGGCACCCGTCGCTGGTGCTTGCGTTTCATTCTATGCAGCGATCGCCATTCTCGCCAGTTGAGGCCTGTCGGGTGATCTTGACCGGTGCAGCGGTTTTTTGATCGGCGGCAAGGAATTGCCGGCGTGTTCGCGTAGGGTGACAATGGCGCCCCGTCCGTTCAGGAGCCCTCCGCCATGTATCAGCTTTACGGTTTTATCGGCTCGGCCAGTTTGGCGCCGCGTATGGTGCTGGAAGAGCTGAAACTGCCTTATCAGTTTGTCCGCCTTGATGCGGACAAAGGCGAGCATCGACAACCGGCGTATCTGAAGCTGAATCCGAATGGCCGGGTGCCGACGCTGATTGATGGCGATCAGGTGCTCTATGAAGCCGCGGCCATCTGCCTGTACCTCTGCGATCAGCATCCGAACAGCCATCTGGTGCCGGCAGCCAATCAGCGCGCCCGTGGCCAGCTCTACAAATGGCTGATGTTCCTGACCAACACCCTGCAGCCGGCGCTGATTGCCTATTTCTACCCGGAGCGGCTCAGCACTGATCCGGCGCATGCGCCGGCGATCAAGGCCAAGGCCGAGCAGAACGCCCAGGCGATTTACCAGCAGATTGATGAAGAGCTGGGCAAGCACGGGCCGTATTTGCTGGGCAACGAGTTCTCGGCGGCGGATCTGTTCCTGATGATGCTGGTGCGCTGGGGTCGCTGGTTTGCCGAGCCGCCGGTGCAGCGTTATCCGAACCTGCAGCGGCTGGTGCATTTCCTCAGTGAGCGCGAAGCGGTGCAGCGGGCTTTCGCTGCCGAAGGCATTCCGGCGCCGTACTGCCTGCTGCCGGCCAAGACCTGAACCCTGATTCGGGATTGAGCCAAGCCTGCAGGCTGGGCAACGGCTTCAAGCAGGTGCAAG
>CAMLNB010000237.1 GCA_946481205.1 uncultured Kangiella sp.
ATGCGCATCTGGAACCGCAAGTGGTCAGTGCGATTGTCCGGGCGCTGAAAGAAGAGCCGGGAGACGTCCTGGCGTTCCTGCCAGGCCAGCGCGAAATTCGCCGCGTGCAGCAGCAGCTGCAGGAACTGGAACTGCGCGACGTCGATATCCACAGCCTGTTTGGTGAAGCGGCGCCGGCACAGCAACAGGCTGCATTGGCGCCGGCACCGACTGGTCGGCGCAAAGTGATTCTCGCCACCGCCATTGCCGAAACCAGTTTGACCATTGATGGCGTCCGTATTGTGATCGATAGCGGTCTTGCGCGCGTGGCCCGGTTTGATCCGGTGCGTGGCATGTCGGGATTGGTTACGGTCAATGTTTCGCAAGCGACTGCCGAGCAGCGCCGTGGTCGTGCCGGCCGTCAGCAATCCGGTGTCTGTTACCGGCTGTGGCCGGAAAGTCAGCATTTGTCGCTGCCGCGCTTTCCGACGCCCGAATTGCTCAGTACCGATCTGACCCCGTTCGCGCTCGAATTGGCGCAGTGGGGTGTGCGCGATGTCGGCAGCCTGCGCTTGCTGGATGCGCCACCGGCCGCGCATCTGCAACAGGCGCGCGATTTGCTGCGCCAGCTCGGTGCGCTTGATCACAACGACGGCTTGACGGCACACGGCCGTACTCTGGCGCGGCTGCCGGTGCATCCGCGTTACGCGCACATGCTGGTGCGCGGCAAGGAGCTCGGTTTGGGCGCGCTGGCCTGCGATGTCGCGGCGCTGTTGGAAGAGCGCGATATTCTGCGCGGCGCGGATCGCAGTGACGTCGATTTGCACACGCGCTGGCTGGCCTTGGTGCATGGCGGCGCAGTCGATCGGGCTGCGCGCGATCGGGCCAAACAACAGGCAAAGCGTTTGCGCAACCTGATCCAGGTGTCGGCGGAAGCCGAGCAGGACGAGCAGATCGGCACGTTGCTGGCACTGGCCTATCCGGATCGCATTGCCCGGCAGCGGAGTGACCGGTCGCTGCGTTATCAGCTGGCCAGCGGTATCGGTGCCAGTCTGCCGGAAGGCAGTGGTCTGAATCGGGAGCCGTTTCTTGCCGTTGCTGAAGTCGATGGTGTCGGTGCCGATGCGAAAATCTTTCTTGCTGCAGCCTTGTCGGCTGCACAACTGGAAAGCGTGTTTGGCGATTTGATTGTCCAGCGCGACGAAGTGATCTGGGACAGCCGGGAAAATTGTGTCGTCGCCCGTCGGCGCCGGGCGCTCGGCGCGCTGGTGTTCAGCGAGCAAAACATCGAGGCCGATCCCACCGCGCGAACGCAGGCGCTGCTCGATGGCGTTCGTCAGCTCGGCCTGTCGGTGCTCGATTGGTCCGGCGCGGCGGCGCAGCTGCGCGCGCGCAGCGAATGGCTGCGCCAGCAGGGTCATGCGCCGGCCGAGTGGCCGGCACTCGATGACGCCAGCTTGCTGGCGTCACTGCCGGATTGGCTGGCGCCATTTGTGACCGGGCTGCGCACCAAGGCGCAGCTGGCTGGCGTTGATCTGCTGGCGGCGCTGAAAAGCCGGTTCAATTACAGCCAGCAGCAGGAACTGGATCGGCTGGCGCCAACCCATCTGACCGTGCCGACCGGTTCGCGCATTGCGCTCGATTACAGCGGGCCGCAACCGGTGCTGGCGGTGCGCATCCAGGAAGTGTTTGGCGAGCGCGATACGCCGCGCATCGCCGGTGGCAAAGCCAAGGTGCTGTTGCATCTGTTGGCGCCCGGTCGGCAGCCGCTGGCGGTGACCCAGGATCTGGCCAGCTTCTGGCAGAACGCCTACCCCGATGTGCGCAAAGATATGCGCGGCCAATATCCCAAACATTACTGGCCGGAAAACCCGCTGGAAGCGGAACCGACCCGGCGCAGCAAAGCGGCTGACGATCGCGCCAAAAAGAACGGCTGAACTGGTGCGGGAAGAGGGCCGGCGAAACGCCGGCCAAACCTGCGGAAATGCCGTCTGGAAATCGGGCTGGGAATAGCCATCCAAACCGGATTTGGATGGCTAACATTTTTATTGATATGGCCAGATGCTCGGCGCATATTTGAGCTCGCCGTCATGTGGCGGTATGGAACCTCCGGAGCAGAATCTTTCGTGGCAGCAGCAGGGCAAAGACCCGGCTGTCGCGAGGGCATTCAGACCGGGGGTTTTTGCGTTCTGGTTTCCAAGAAAACCGGTTTCCGAGAAATTGGTCGACCGAGAACGGGCATCCAGTAAAACGAGTGAGTGGAAGGAATCATGGCTTGGGATGAATACAAGAACATTACCGTCAATGGCTGCCGTTACTACGGCAAGCACATGATGCTGACCTGTGAAGGCTGCAACGACAACTTGTTGTCAGTCGACACGATGAAGGAATTCCTGAAAGAGCTGGCCGACAAGATCGACATGATCCGCTACGGCGAACCGATTGCCGCCCGCTTTGGCGACGGTTGTCAGGTCGGCATTTCAGCGGTGCAGCTGATCACCACCTCGGCACTGACCGTGCACACCAACGATCAGGCTCGCGACATGTATCTCGACGTGTTCAGCTGCAAATGGTTTGAAGAAGAAACGGTGATGGCGGTGGTCAACAAGTATTACGCGCCCAAGCAAATCACCCACCAGATTGTGATCCGAAAATAACAGATGGCGCGTCGGCTGGCCGATGCGGTCAGCCGACGACGTCCGGGACTGACCGCAATCCGAACAACCGCAACGTGTAAGGAGACATCATGCCAGCTGTTATGACTGCAGAAGCCGAGCCGGCACAGGCGCTGCAACCGGAGCCTTCCGGCTTACGCTATTACAACTGTCCCGCTTTTGCTTATGAACCGACCCGGGATCGGGTCCGTGTCATCAGCACCCACGACGGCAAAGGCGAAGGCCTGCAAGCCGTCACCGGCTTTCACCAAGGTGACATCGTGTTCACCTTTCACGGGCCGGTCGTCAACGAACAAACGCTTTACACGCTGCAAATCGAGCCAGGCAAATACCTGTCTGATCCGTTGGTCATGGGCAAGGTGTTGCACTCCTGCGATCCGAACATGAGCTGTGATATGCGCACGCTGACCTTCACCGCGCGTCGCAACATTGCACCGGGCGAAATGCTGACCATGGATTACGAGAGCACCGAAGACGAACTGTTCCGGCCGTTTTATTGCGGCTGCGGCGCAGTGAGCTGTCGAGGCTGGATCCGTGGTCGCAAGATGCACGGTTGATCGCGTCACGCTCGGGTTAGTGCAAGCATGATCGAAGTGCGAAGCTGCATGTGCGGGTGAACGCCGCCCGCACATGCGGAGTCGCTTCCGGCACGATTCCCAATTCCCGCCGCTTGCGCTAGGCTCTGGTCCAATCAGCGAGGCCGGAGCTCTGCAGTGGACAGCGTTTGCCAAACTCATCAGGTCTTCAATCAAGTCTCGTCCCTGACGCCGTACAACGCGTTCACCAGTGATCAGGTTCTGCAGCATTGGTTGGCGCACGGTGGCGGCAACTGGGCGCGTGAGCGGCTGACCCGGTACGGTGCTCTGGCCGGTGCCGAACTGGCTGAAGCCGGTCGGCTCGCCAATCGTTTTCCTCCGCAGTTTCATAGCCACGATCGCGTCGGTCATCGTCTTGATGGCGTCGAATTTCACCCGGCCTATCACCAACTGATGCAAACCGCCTGCGAGCACGGTCATCACAGCTTGCCTTGGCGCGAGCCGCAGCATGGTGCGCATGTCGCGCGCGCCGCGCTGACCTATTTGCACACCCAGGCCGAAGCCGGCAGCGGTTGTCCGTTGACGATGACTTTCGCCAGCGTGCCGGTGTTGCAGCAATTGCCGGCGGCGCTCAAACAGCAGTGGTTGCCCAAAGTTCTGCACAACGCTTACGACGGCGCCAACCGGCCATATTTTGACAAACCAGCGTTGACGCTTGGCATGGCCATGACCGAGAAACAAGGCGGCTCCGATGTCCGCGCCAATACCACGCGGGCGACGCCGCTTTCCGTGCGCGGTAACGGCGAGTTGTATCAATTGATCGGCCATAAATGGTTTTGCTCGGCGCCAATGTGCGATGGTTTTCTGGTGCTGGCGCAAACCGATGCCGGATTGTCGTGTTTCTTGATGCCGCGCTGGCAAGCTGACGGCCAGAAAAACGCCATGGAAATTCAGCGGCTGAAAGATAAACTCGGCAATCGCTCGAATGCTTCTTCGGAAATTGAGCTGCGTGGCGCCCAAGCCTGGTTGGTGGGCGAAGAAGGTCGCGGTGTTCGCACGATCATGGACATGGTCGCGCTGACCCGGTTCGATTGCGTGATCGGCAGCGCCGCGTTGATGCGGCAAGCGGTCGCGCAGGCGCTGCATCACTGCGCTGGCCGTTCGGCATTCGGCACGGTCTTGAATCAGGCGCCGTTGATGCAAAATGTGCTGGCAGATTTGGCGCTGGAATCGGAAGCCGCGTTGGCGCTCGGTATGCGGCTGGCCACGGCGCTGGATCGCATGCAGAACGATGAGCAGGAAAAAGCCTTGGTTCGCATCGGCACCGCCGTTGCCAAATTCTGGGTGTGCAAACGGGCGCCGCAGCTGATTTACGAAGCGATGGAATGTCTCGGCGGCGGTGGCTATGTCGAAGACAGTATTTTGCCGCGCTTGTACCGCGAGGCGCCGGTCAATGCCATCTGGGAAGGTTCGGGCAATATCCAGTGTCTGGATGTGCTGCGCGCTTTGCAGCGCGAACCGGCCGCCGTCGACGCACTGCAACGTGAGCTCAGTGGTGGTCGCGGTCGCGATGCCCGACTCGATCAAGCCATTGATCGCGCCAAGTATTGGCTGACGGGCCATGCTGACGCGATCAGTGCCCGTCGTGCGCTTGAACAGATCGTGTTGGCCTGGCAGGGCGTGTTGCTGAGCACGGCGGCGCCCGCTATCGTCGCGAACAGTTTTTGTGCAAGCCGGCTCGGCGAACAACCGGGTTGGCAATACGGCACACTGCCAGCCGGTCTGCCCTTGCCGGAACTGATTGCCCGCAGTCAGCCGCAGTGCTGAGTGTGCTGGACGAGAGTCCGGAACAGTCATGGCAAATTCCGCGGTGGATTTTGCATTTGTTGACCGTCGCGGTTGAGCCGGGCGGGGCCGCTGCGGTAACGTGAGCGCCCGTTTCTTCCGCTAAGTTTCGCTTGTGGCTCGTCGTCCTCGCTCCACCTCCGCCAACAAAGCGCCGGCACCGGCGCGCACCAGCAAGCGCCGCTGGTGGCCGTTGTTGCTCAAATTGACCCTGATCGGCTTGCTGTTGTTTGCCTTGCTGCTGCTCTATCTGCATGCCGATGTCACGCGCCGGTTTGAAGGGCAGCGCTGGACCGAGCCGGCCAGTGTCTATGCGCGCATCTTGACGCTGCGCGAAGGCGATGCACTCAGCGAAGCCGATTTTCTGCTGGAACTGAAACTGCTCGGCTATCGCGAAGTGTCAGGGCACGAAGTGAAAGCGCCGAAAGCGGCCGGCGAATATGCGCATCGACCCGGTGGCTTCCTGATCCGGGCGCGCGCTTTCC
>CAMLNB010000238.1 GCA_946481205.1 uncultured Kangiella sp.
AATGTCGACACCGACCCTGACAGCTTTGCATTCACTGCGCAAACCGAAGTCGCGCTTGATAGCTGGATTGTTTCAAACACCATCACGGTCACCGGCATCGATTTCGCCACGCCGATCAGCATCAGCAATGGTGAGTACTCGATTGGCTGCACCGGAACGTTCACCTCGACAGCCGCATCGGTCACCAACGGTCAAACGGTTTGCGTGCGGCAGCGTTCCGCTGCGACAGTCAGCACCAGCAAAACCTCAACGCTGACCATCGGCACGGATTCGGCTGGTTTTGTCACCACGACTGCGGCAACGGTTGACACCGTCCCGGACGCTTTCTCGTTCACCGCCCAAACCGGCCTCGGTTTGAATGCGACGGTCACCTCGAACACCGTCACCATTACCGGTCTGACGGCGCCGGCAGCAATCAGCGTCAGTGGCTCTGGCGGTTATTCGATTGGCTGTACCTCGAACTTTATCAATACCGCCAGCACCATCAGCAATGGCGAAACCGTTTGTCTGCGTCACGTAGCGGCGAATGCCAACAACGCAACCGTAACAACGACGCTAACCATTGGCGGCGTCGCAGCCAGTTTCACCAGTACCACGGTTGCGTCGGGTGGCAGTGGCGGAGGTGGTCGTAGCGGCGGTGGTGGCGGTGGCAGCGTGCCGGCATTGATGCTGCTGACGCTGGCCATGCTGGCTTATCGGCGGCGAAAGGCATTGCGAGCAAGATGAGGACAGGCACACTGCAGCCGGCCGCCGGCATGATGATGCTAATACTTGCGTTGGTAAGCGCCCCAGCGCTTGCCAACGAGCTGGCGATGTTCAACACCGATGGCTGCAGTGCGTTTCCGGAAGGCTCGCTCAAGGATGTCGAGCGCTGGCAGGACTGCTGCATCGCGCATGACTTGGCCTATTGGGTCGGCGGCACCTATGCCGACCGCAGCGCTGCGGATGAAGCGCTGGCGGAATGCGTTGCCGATACCGGTGAACCTGCAATAGCGAAACTGATGCTGGCCGGCGTTCGTGCTGGCGGTTCACCGTTTTTGCCAACGACGTTCCGTTGGGGGTATGGCTGGCGTTACTGGCGTGGTTATCAACCGCTAACCGACACCGAGAAAGCGCTGATCCTGGATACCATTGATCGCGCCCCGGCCGATGCTTTTGTGCCGAAACCGGTCAACTGGTATCTCTCACCGCTACCTGGCGCGACGATTGAGCCAGCGCAATAATGTGACAGCCTTACAAAACAAAATGCCCAGCAATCGCTGGGCATTTTGTTTTTGGTTCATTGCAAAAACGGGTTCAGATAATTGCTGCCAGTTCTGCCCCTTGCCGAATCGCCCGCTTGGCATCCAGCTCCGCCGCGACATCGGCGCCGCCGATGATATGCACGCTAACGCCGCGTGCGCGTAGCGGCTCCAACAGTTCGCGCTGCGACAGCTGACCGGTGCAATTGATCACGTTATCGACTTCCAGACAACGCAGCGGCCCCTGCTCGCCTTCGCGTATCCACAGCCCCTGGTCATCAATGCGTTCATAGCTGACGCCAGACAGCATCTGCACTTGATTCATTTTCAGACTGGCGCGGTGAATCCAGCCCGTGGTCTTGCCAAGACCGGCGCCCGGCTTGCTGGCCTTGCGTTGACACATCACGACTTGACGCGCTGGCTTCAACGGTTCCGGTTTCGCCAGGACTGCGCCGCGCTGCTGATAACTCGCGTCCACACCCCATTCTTTCAGGAAGTGTTCGGTATCCGGCGACTGGCCTTCTTTGGCGACCAGATATTCGGCCATATCAAAACCAATGCCGCCAGCGCCAATAATCGCGACCTTTTCGCCAACCGGTTTCTTGTGCAGCAGCACATCCGGATAACTCAAGACTTTCGGATGATCGATACCGGGAATGTCCGGCTTGCGCGGCTGCACCCCAGTCGCCAAAACGACCTCATCAAAACCATTGGCAATCAGCTGCTCGGCGCTGGCACGCTGGCCGAGGCAAACCGACACCCCCGTCAGTTCCAGTCGGCGTTTGAAATAGCGCAGCGTTTCGTAGAATTCCTCTTTACCCGGTACCTGCTTGGCGATATTGAGCTGGCCGCCGAGTTCGTTTGCCGCTTCAATCAGCGTGACATCATGACCGCGTTCGGCGGCGTAAGTCGCGAAGCTCATGCCGGCCGCGCCACCGCCGACCACTGCGATTTTCTTCTTGCGCGCAGCGCGAGCAAAATTCAGTTCGGTTTCGTAAGCGGCACGCGGATTGACCAAACAGCTGGCGCGCTTGTGGGCAAACACATGGTCCAGACAGGCCTGGTTGCAGCCGATGCAGGTGTTGATTTCATCGGCCTTGTTCATGCTGGCTTTGCGAACAAAATCGGCATCGGCGAGCAGTGGCCGCGCCATCGACACCATATCGGCATCACCACGCGCAAGAATGTCTTCGGCGACTTCCGGTGTGTTGATGCGGTTGGTGGTGATCAGCGGAACATTGACTTCGCCTTTGAGCTTTTTGGTGACCCAGGTAAACGCACCGCGCGGCACCATGGTTGCAATGGTCGGTACGCGCGCTTCGTGCCAGCCAATGCCGGTGTTGATGATCGTCGCACCCGCTTTTTCAATGGCTTTGGCAAGCTGCACGACTTCGTCCCAGCTCTGGCCATCCGGCACCAGATCGAGCATCGACAAGCGATAGATGATGATGAAATTCGGGCCAACTTTTTCGCGCATCCGTCGGACGATTTCGACCGGGAAACGCATCCGGTTCTCGAACGCACCGCCCCACTCGTCTTTGCGCTGGTTGGTACGCGAACAAAGGAATTGGTTGATGAGATAACCTTCCGAGCCCATCACCTCGACGCCGTCGTAGCCAGCCCGCTGAGCCAGCACCGCGCAGTTCACGTAGTCCTTGATGGTCTTCTCGACGCCACGACGCGACAACGCCCACGGTTTGAATGGCGTAATCGGCGACTGGATTTTGCTCGGCGCGACCTGTAGCGGGTGATAGCTGTAGCGACCGCCATGCAAAATCTGCAGCGCGATGCGGCCGCCGGCTTTGTGCACGGCCTCGGTAACCAGCCGGTGCTTGCCGACCTGCCAAGGCCAGCTGAGCTGGGCACCAAATGGCGCCAAACGGCCGGCTAGGTTCGGAGCGATACCGCCAGTCACGATCAGGCTGACCCCACCCCGCGCCCGTTCGGCATAAAAGGCCGCCATTTTCTCGAAGCCGCCCTTCTCCTCCTCCAAGCCGGTATGCATTGAGCCCATCAGGACCCGGTTCGGCAGGGTGCAAAAGCCCAGATTCAGGGGTGCCAGCAGATGCGGGTAAGTAGCAGAAGAAGGAGAAGTCATGACTCGTCGGACCATTGCCAAGGTTCCGGCAAGTGTAGGGAGCCCAGCCGGTGCCGGCAAGCGCCGCCAGCATGAGCCAGCGCAATAGCTGCTTACAAATGGGTGGGGATCTGATACGGAAGAAAAAGCAAGCTAGCTCAAGGACTTAAGCTGGCCTTCTGGGCTGGTTTCCGAGCTTGAGCCGTGCTTGGCTGGTCGGTCCGCTGCTATCTCCTTACACTTGGCGCCTGTTTGCGGCCATGACGGCCCGGCAGATTCTGTGTTGTTCAACCCTCGAGAGTGTCATGGAAAAACGTCGTAGCTTCCCGGTCCGTGTGCTGGCCGCGATCTGGCGCTTCATCAACAGCGCCCGTCGCGCGTTCATGAACCTGCTGTTTCTGGTGTTTATGCTGTTCATCCTGTCGGCCATTTTTTCCGACAAGGGTCCGCAAGTTGAAGCCGGTAGCGCTTTGGTGCTGAAACCGAATGGCTTCATCGTTGAGCAAGCCGAAACCCCCAGCCCGTTTGAAGCAATTATGGGCGATCTCTCGAATGACCAACCACCGCAAACCGAACTGCGCGATCTGCTGACCGCGATCCGCGAAGGCGCCAAAGACGAGCACATCAAGATTCTGGTGATCGACACCAGCGAACTGATGGGCGTCGGCCCGTCCAAACTCGTGGAGCTGCGCGACGCCATTGCCGAATTCAAACAAGCCGGCAAAAAAGTATTGGCGCGTGGCGATTGGTACAGCCAGGCCGGTTACTACCTCGCTGCGCAAGCGGACGAAGTCTATCTCGACAGCTACGGCGCCATTGACGTCGATGGCTTCAACCACACCCGCACCTTCTTCAAGAGCGCGCTCGATCGCTTCGGCATCAAGATGCACGTGTTCAAGGTTGGCACCTACAAATCCGCGGTCGAGCCGTATATCCGCGACGACATGTCCGCCGAAGCCAAAGCCAACGCCGAGAAATGGCTGAACGTGCTGTGGGACGGTTACAAAACCGACGTCGCTGCGGCGCGCAAACTGCAGCCGGAACAGATTCAGCAATACGCCGACAACATGACCACGTTGCTGACCGCGCAACAGGGCGATCTGGCCAAGGTCGCGCAAACTGCCGGCCTCGTTGATGGCTTCAAGAGCCGTTTGGAATGGGAAGATTATCTGCGCGAGCAAGTCGGCGAAGACAAAGAAGGCGAAACCTTCAAGCACGTTGATGCCGTTGCCTATGCCAGCTTGTTCGAACGGCCGAAATTGCCGGGCGAAACCAGCGTCGGCGTGATCGTTGCGCAAGGTGAAATCGTTGACGGTGAAGCGCCGGCCGGCATGTCCGGCGGCGACAGTGTTGCCCAATTGATTCGTGATGCCCGCGAAGACGACTCGATCAAAGCCGTTGTGCTGCGCGTCGACAGCCCTGGCGGCTCGGCCTTTGCGTCGGAAGTGATCCGCCGCGAACTCGAAGCGACGCAGAAAGCCGGCAAACCGGTTGTGGTCAGCATGAGCTCGGTCGCTGCTTCCGGCGGTTACTGGATCAGCGCCACCGCAGACGAAATCATTGCCAGCCCACGCACCATCACCGGTTCGATTGGCATCTACGGCATGTTCCCGACCGTTGAATCATTGGCCAATGAATATGGCGTCCATCGCGATGGCGTTGGCACGACCAAGTTGGCCGGCGCGTTCGATCTGGTGCGTCCGCTGAATCCGGAACTCGGCAACATCATTCAGCAGTCGATCAATCACGGCTACGAGCGTTTCCTCGGTCTAGTTGCCAACGGCCGCAAGAAAACCCGTGATGAAGTTGACGTCATTGCCCAAGGCCAGGTCTGGGCCGGCAGCGATGCGCTGACCCATGGTTTGGTCGACAAACTCGGCACCCTGAATGACGCCGTCAAATCCGCGGCAGAACGCGCCAAGCTCGGTGAGAAATACACTGTGCGCTACGTAGAAAAACCGCTGACGCCGGCACAAGCCTTCGTCAAAGGCTTTACCGCGCACGTTGCAGCCGCACTGCCGGAAAGCTGGCTGCCACAACAGCACACCGTGCTGCCAAGCCCGCTGGTCATGCAAGCGAAACTGGCAGCCAAGCAGGCCAAGGACATTCTGGAAATGAATGATCCGAACCACGCTTACGCGCACTGCCTGTGTGAAGTGCAGTAA
>CAMLNB010000239.1 GCA_946481205.1 uncultured Kangiella sp.
TTGTAGACAGTGCCATCCGGGTGCAGCAGATCCACGATCAGATCGCCGATGTAGGGATGGACAATCGCGACCTGCACACTGACCGTGCCGGCGTTGCCGCTACCGGTGACCGTGATCGGACTTTGCACACCGGTCGTGTTGTTGTCGGGAATGGCGTAGTCGGTGGTGTTCTCGAAACTGTTGCCGCCGGCAACCGCCAGACTGGCCGTCAGCGTCACGCCCGAATAAGCCGCATAGCCGCGCACATTGATGTAGTGGTCACCTGCCTGTGGCGCTGAGATCGTGCAGGTTTCGCTGTTGCCGCTGCGGTAGGGCCGGCAATCGTAGGTGCTGGTGGTCGGTCGGCTGCCGAAGCGGGTGTACAGATCGGCATCGCCGCTGCCGCCACTGATGGTCACGACCAAGGACGCCGCATTGCCGGGTACCCGAATGAAAAAGTACTTGTCGGAGCCGGCAGCACCGCTGAGATTGCTGACGACAGAACCCGGGAACAGCTCGGTATCGGTGGGCGGCGGTGGCGGTGTGCCGGTGCCGGTTTTGCCCGCTTCATATGCGAAGGCAATGCCGAGTTTGGCAAACGCGACTGAATGATTGGCGGTGCCGCCGGTCGCTGCCAACGTGTCGTTGACGGTATGCAGATTCGGGTTGGTTTGCGCGAAACTGGTTTCGGCGTACATCGCCGCAGGAAAACCGGCGCGCGTCCACGAGGCATGATCCGAGCAGCCGTAACCGCAGCGGGTGTCGGCACGAGTCAGGCCAGTTGGCGCGAGGTATTCATCAAACAGATCGCGCAGGAATTGAATGGTGGTGGCGTTGCCGTTGTCGGTCATGATCCAGACATCGGCGCCGGTGCCGGCGTAGTTGGTCATGTCGAACTGAATCACACCGTGCACGTTCTTGCCGCTGCTCTGGTATTCATTGGCCAGCGCCTGCGAGCCACGCAAGCCGACCTCTTCTGCCGCGTAGGCCATGAACTGCACGGTGCGCCGCGGCCGGAAATTATTGGCCAGCGCCACACGCAAGACTTCGGTCAGCACCGACACGCCGGAGGCATCGTCATCGGCGCCGGGCGCGCGTGAATTGGTGGTCATGCCGCCGATGATCGAGTCGGCGTGGGCGCCAAGCACGACGATTTCACCGGCCAGATCGCTGCCGGGAATGGTCAGGACAACGTTCTGCTGCACGCCGCAATTGCTGCAGCTTTTCAGCACGACACTGACATCACTGCGGCCGCTGGCCAGCTGCGCCCAATGGGAGCGTATCCATTCCGACGAGCTTTGCCCGTGGCTGGAGTTGTAGTAGCGGTTCTGGTAGTTCGACAGCGTCGTGATGGTGCCGCGCAACTGACTTTCGCTGACGCTGCTGAGCAGGGGCTGCACGACGGTTTGCTGATCGATGCTGTAGCTGGCAGCAATCACCGCCGTCTGCTGACCTTCGCGTTGCAGCGCCCGGGTCGCAGTGGCCAAGTCGGCATGGGCGAAAAAGCCGCCGCAGCGCTGCTTCTGTTCATGGAAAAAATCGGTCAGCGCAATGAGCTGCTCATCGTTGACTTTAACCAGACTGACACCGTGCTGCTCGCTGATGCTCGCAGCGAGCGCATCGCTGCGCAAGGTGGCGCGCGCTTCGCGCCAGTCGTTACTGTCGAGCGTCAGGTAATGATCACCGGCCAGAATCGATTGGCCGAACAGACTACTGGCCAGCAGCACGCCACTGGCAAGAAGGGGAAATTTCACAAGATGTGCTCCATCGAGGCAGCACAGGCGTGTGGATACTTTACTCAGAAAACGTCAGGCCACGGCCCGACTGCTGAAACCACCAAGACAGCATCCCGCATGTGCCGGAATGAATAGGCTGAATGCACTCGCGCGCTCAGCTCCGCTGCGCATTCTCACCGACGATTGCACGCCGGTGAGAATGTTTGCCTGCAGCAGAAAGCGCCGCTGACTGACTCAGTTCACTGGTGCCGGGAAAGTGATCTTCCAGCTGTCGATGCGACCGACATCGGCACTGGCGCGATCACGCACGCGCAGGTTCCAGGTGCCGGCTCGCGCTTTCGCGCCAACATTGACCGAGTAAATTTGATTGATGTTGTCGGCACTGCCACCCGTGCGGTTGTGCAGGCTATAAACCGTGCCATCCGGGTGCACAAGATCAACAGTCAGATCACCAATGTACGGGTGAATGATCGCCACTTGCACGCTGACGGTGCCGGAGTTGCCGGTGCCCGTCACCGCGATTGGGCTGTTGACGCCGGTCGCGTTGTTGTCCGGAATGTTGTAGTCGGTGGTGTTCTCGAAGCTGGTGCCACCACCGCCACCGCCGGTGCTGTAAGTCACGTTCAGCGTGACGCCACTGAATGCCGAGTAGCCACGCAGATTGATGTAGTAACGCCCGGCTTGCGGCGAGGCCACAGTGCAGCTCTCAGCGTTGCCGCTCTTGTACGGGCGGCAATCGTACGTGCTGGTGGTCGGCTTGCTGCCGAAGCGGGTGTACATGTCGGCATCACCGCTACCACCGCTGATCGCCATCACCAGATTGCTGGCACCGCTCGGTACATTGACGAAGAAGAACCGATCCGAACCCGACGCGCCGCTGATGCCGGTGATTGGCGTGCCGTTGAACACTTCGGTATCGGCTGGCGGCGGCGTAGTGCCGCAGGTGACACCCACTTGCGAGAAGGCGTCGGTGACGTCAGCAGCGGTGTAGCCGCGCGCCGTCGCGGCATCAATCACGCCGCAGGCGGCCTGATTGAAGGTCATGTTGGCGGTCCAATAATTGCGGTTGGCATCGACAAAGACATCGAAGGCTTTGCGCGTATTCCACCCGGCTTTGTTTGCCAACAGATAGAACGCCCTGTTGTAGACACCGCTGGAGTAGTGCACGTTCATACCGGCGCGGTAATTGCTGGCATGACCGATCGAGTTGCCGTCGCGAGTCGGGTCATCCATGTAGCGCAGGGCACCGGCAGACTTGAAGATCTGTTCACCAACCATCCAGTCGTTGCTACCGCGCATGTAGTATTCGGCCGCCTCGCCGGACATATCCGAAAACGCTTCGTTCATGCCGCCCGATTGATTCGAGTAGACCAGGCCGGAGTTTTGCTCGGTGAAGCCGTGCGACACTTCGTGGGCCGCGACATCGAGACTGACCAGCGGATAGAACCGGCTGGCGCCATCACCGAAGGTCATCTGCGAACCATCCCAGAACGCATTCTCGTAGCTGTTCGAGTAGTGCACGCGCATGGTCAACTGGAAGGTCAACGGCGCGGTGTTGTACCAATCGCGGAACATGTTAAACACGACGCCACCAAAGAAGTGGGCATCGTTCAGCGGCGAGTAAGCGCCGTTGATCTGCTTGACTGTGTTGCGCGGGCAGGTGAACGAATGCACGCTGCCGCCCGAGGTACCGTGATTCAGGTTGATCGTGCGGACATTGGTGTTGCTCATCTGGCAGCTGTCGGTCACGTTCAGGAAACCGTAATCGGTGCCGTATTCGTAAACGCCGGTTTTGGTGTTGCCACCGGGGCCGGTCGCATCGCGAAACGCGATGGCATCCCAAGCCTGAATGATGGCACCGGTGCGGGCATCGATCAGCGCATGCGGACGACTCGGCTCACCACCGCCGCTGATATCGGCGTTGTAACTGACCGCCCAGACCAGCTTGGCGCGATCGCCATCCAGATGAATCATCAGTTGGCTGGCTTCATTGCGATACTCATGCTGCTCGGCTTTGCGCGGCTTGCCGCGATAGGCTTTCAGCTTGTTGATGGCGATGCTGCCATCGAAGCTGGGTTTGATGTTCAGCACATCAGTGCCGATGCCATTGATCTTGCTGCCGTGCAAATTGACCGCACGCTGCTGGGCATCGCGAACAACGATGATCTGCTCGCCCCAGACCGGAATGCCGCGGTAATACTGCTGCAGGCGCTGGTAGCTGCGACCTTGCGCGTCTTTGTTTTCGCGCACCAGTTGCAGACTTTCTTCGGCACTGAGTGCCAACAGATTGTCGGCGCTCTGTGCCTGCGTGGCGAGCAGCTGTGGCGCCAACAATTGGCCGCGTTGCTGATGCAGATCGACTTTCTCGGCCGCGCTGACACCGGTTGCTGCCAGCAGCAAAGCGCTGGCAAGCAGGGTGTAACGGCGTGATGGCGTTCTTGCTGATGTGGTTCCTGGCGTTGCATGGTTCATTGTAGGTTTTCCTCTCCGTTTTTTTGCCAAAGGCAAGCCCACGCATGCAGGTTTTGCATACGTTCAGGACACGAAGCGGAGGAACACAGACAGACAACCGTGCGCGGCTTCGTCCTGGCGGTTTCCCGGCAACAGGACTGCGTCGGTAGGGCCGACCCTTTCTTGCTCACGTCGTCAAACAACGGCGGCGCGGCTCACTGCGGGATGGTGAGCTGCCGCAGCGGAGACTAGGTCAGCATTGGCAATTTGCCAACGTTTGTTGTCACAAATTTGCAGGATTTTTTTGTAGCGCGATCACTACAAAATGATACGCAGCCGCGTCAGTGACCACTTACCAAACGGATTTGTCGCAGCATGAGTCGCTGCGACAAAGCGAACCTCGGCAATCAGGCGGAGCGAGCCTGGTTTTGCCGATCCTAGTTTTGTCGATCCTGGACTTGTCGACCATAGGTGCAGTAACGCCAGAATTGCTCCAACGGCCCTTGCTGGTGCCGTGCCAGCCAGTACTGGGCGAAAGCCAACAGCACCAGCCAAACTGCCAACACGACACCCATCAACGCCGTGCGATCCAGACTGCCGAACCATCCGAAACCATGGCCGTAGAAAAGTGTCGTGCAGATCACGGTGCTGGCGAGATACAGCGTAAACGCCATCCGACCGGCACGCTGCAGCAATTGTCGCAACGGTGCAGCAAAAGCGGAGCGACTCCAGAGCACAAACAGGCTCATGTACCCCATCGCCATCAGCAGTGAGCCGATGCTGTTCCACAGCTGGCCATAGCCAAGTGCATGTTCAAAAGAAAAACCGGCCGCGAGATTGCCGCTGGCACCTCGATAAGCCATGGCGCCGCCAATGCCGAGACCGAGCAGCATCACCACCAAATAGCGCAGCGCTGACCAGGCGCCCGTCAGAAAACCAATTCGATACAGGTAAACCCCAAGCAGCATCTGACCGAGCAAACGAATGCTGTAGAAAGACAGCATCATTTCCTGCATTTGATAACTGAGCGGTACCCGACTTGCCATCTGCTGTAACCAGCCGCTGCGGAAGTTATTGATCTCGGTTTGCAATTGCTCAGCACTCGGTTGCCAGAAATTGCGCAGCTCTGTCAGTTCCGCGGCCGGCATTTTCGGCAAGGCCACCGCGAGCAGCAATATAAGCAACAGGCTCATCGTCATCAGCGCTGCGGCCAACCACAGCAGAGTTTTGTTGGAACAATCGAGAAACCAGTACAGCACCATGCCGATCAATGCATAGGC
>CAMLNB010000240.1 GCA_946481205.1 uncultured Kangiella sp.
TCACTTTCAACAGGCAATGTTCCGGCACCACATTGACCGAACCGCCGCCGTCGATGAAACCGACGTTGACAGTCATGTCGCCGTGTTGGCCGTTCAGTGTGTCAAGCGTGTTGGCGATTTGCGCGGCGGCGACCACGGCATTGCGGCCGAGATGGTGCTCGCGACCGGCATGGGCGGCCTTGCCGCGGACATGCACGGAGAATGTGCCGGTGCCTTTGCGGGTCGAGACCAGTTCACCCGTCGGGAGCGACGGCTCGTAGCAAAGGCCGATGTGGTGACGCTTGGCAGCATCGGCCAGCAACTCGGCGGAGCCGAGCGAGCCGATTTCCTCATCCGGGTTCAGGATCACTTCCCAACCCAGCGTGGCTTTGTCCGGGCTTTGCTCGAGCGCCTGCAGCGCCGTGATCATCACCAGCAGGCCACCTTTCAGATCAGCGGCACCCGGGGCATTCAGCGTGTTGTCGTCAACAAAGCGATGGCTCTGGAACGGATGATCAAGCGGAAACACGGTATCGAGATGGCCAACCAGCAGTACCTGGCGTTCGGCTTCCGGCCGGCAACGCAGCCGCAACGCTGGTGCCAGCGGTCGCGCTTCAATCTGGCCGGTCTTACTGAGCTGCCGGACCGGCGGCAACGCGACTTTCTCGACTGCCACGCCAAGCGGCGCCAGAAGCGGCAGCAACGCGGCCTGCAAGCGCTCGATGCCAGCGACGTTCCAGCTGCCGCTGTTGATCGCGCAGAGCTCGACCAGCGCGCTGCGCATGCGCGGGCCTTGCGCGTCGATCCAGTCAATCTGGTCATGCCAGCGAGTCATGGTTGGAGTCAGCCTGTTTGATGAGGAATGGAGCCACTGCACAGGTGCGTGGTGGAGCCAAGATGAGCGGCAGCATAGGCGGCGGCAATGGCTTTGTGCAAAAACGCCAGCGGCATAAATATGCGGCTGAATTACTGGCCTTTTTGCCCGATTGGCGCGATCATTCGCGGCGTTTTTCAGCGGGCCAGACGGTTCTGGCAAAGCCCTACAAGCGAGCGGAATGATGACTTCGGTAACGCGTGCAACCTTTGATCAAGTGATGGTGCCTACCTATGCCCCGGCGGCGATGCTGCCCGTGCGCGGTGAGGGTTCGCGGATTTGGGACAGCGAAGGCAAGGAGTACATCGATTTTGCCGGCGGCATCGCGGTCAATGCGCTCGGTCACTGCCATCCGGTCATGATCAAAGCGGTCACCGAACAAGCGCAGAAAATCTGGCACCTCGCCAACGGTTACACCAATATTCCGGCGCTGGAACTGGCCCAGAAACTGATCGCCAATACCTTCGCCGAGCGGGTGTTTTTTGCCAACTCCGGCGGTGAAGCCAACGAAGCTGCGTTCAAGCTGGCGCGTGCCTATGCCAAGCAACACGGTGGCCCGAACAAAGTTGAAATCGTATCGACTTTCAACAGCTTCCACGGTCGCACGCTGTTCACCGTCAGCGTCGGTGGCCAGGAAAAATACACCAAGGGTTTTGAGCCGCTGCCGCCGGGCATCAAGCATGTGCCGTACAACGATGCTGATGCGCTCGAAGGTGCGATCAACGAAAACACTTGCGCCGTTGTGCTGGAGCCGATGCAGGGCGAAGGCGGTGTGACCCCGGCCGATGCGGCGTACCTGAAAAAAGCCCGCGAACTGTGCGACAAGTACGGCGCGCTGCTGATTTTCGACGAAGTGCAATCGGGCATGGGCCGCACCGGCCAGCTGTACGCCTACATGGGCTACGGCGTGACCCCGGACATCCTGACCAGCGCGAAAGCGCTCGGCGGCGGTTTTCCGATCGCGGCGATGCTGACCACCGAGAAAGTCGCCAAGGCGCTGAGCGTCGGGTCGCATGGTTCGACCTACGGCGGCAACCCGATGGCCTGCGCCGTGGCCTCGGCGGTGTTCGATGTCATCAACAACCCGGACACGCTGGCCGGCGTCAACAAGCGCCATGATCTGTTCTTCAGTGGCCTCAATGCCATCAAGGACAAGACCGGCGTGTTCAGCCTGGTGCGCGGCAAGGGCCTGCTGATCGGCTGCGTGCTGGCCGAGAAATACCACGGCAAATCGAAGGATTTCGTCACCGCTGCGTTGAACGAAGGCCTGCTGATTCTGCAGGCCGGCCCGGATGTTATTCGCTTGGCGCCGAGCCTGATCATTCCGGAGGCCGACATCAAGGCCGGTCTGGAAAAGTTCGAGCGTGCCATTGCCAAGGTGATGGCGGCGAGCTAATCGGCCAGATCGCTGAAACCGAAAAGGGCGCCCTCCGGCGCCCTTTTTGTTGAGCCGGAGGGCGATTCGGTTCGTTCCTACCTACAAGACCCGCTAAGATCACCGCCATCGCTTTCCTCAGGTCTTCCAGACCGTTCCGCAACAGGCAAAACCCGTGACCCAGCAATTCTTCGCGCCCTGCGCGAAAGGCCTCGAATACCTGCTCGTCGATGAGCTCAAGGCGCTTGGCGCCGTCAATGTCCACGAAGCGCTGGCCGGCGTCCATTTCGATGGCACGCTCGAAGTGGGCTACCGCGCTGTGCTGTGGTCGCGGCTGGCGAGCCGCATTCTGCTGCTGCTGAAAACCGCCCGGGTCGATTCGACCGAAGCGATGTACGAAGCGGTGCGCGCCGTCGACTGGAGCCAGCACCTGCGTCACGACGACACGCTGGCGGTCGATTTTGTCGGCCAGAACGAGTTCATCAACCACACCCAGTTTGGCGCCCAGAAAGTCAAAGACGGCGTGGTCGATCAGTTCCGCGCCCGCGGTCAGGGCCGGCCCAGTGTCGATACGCAAGATCCGGTGCTTCGCATCAACGCGCACCTGCACCGCGACGAATTGACGCTCTGTGTCGATCTGTCCGGCCACCCGCTGCACGAGCGCGGTTACCGCGAGAAAGCCGGTATCGCGCCGATCAAAGAAAACCTCGCCGCCGCGATGCTGATCCGCGCCCGCTGGCCGGAAATCGCCAAGGCCGGTGGTGATCTGGTCGACCCGTTCTGCGGCTCCGGCACGCTGCCGATTGAAGCGGCGTTGATGGCCTGCGATATCGCGCCCGGTTTGCTGCGGGAAGATTTTGGCGTCAATCAAGGCTGGCTCGGTCATGACGACGCGCTCTGGCGGCGCCTGCGCAAAGACGCCGGTGTCCGTGCTGACGATGGCGTCGAAAAACTCGAGTCGCGCATTTTCGGTTTCGATGCTGATCCTCGGGTACTACGGGTGGCGGAAGAAAACGCCATCGAAGCGAAAGTCGAAGATCTGATTCAGTTCGAACGGATGCCGCTGGAAAAAATTCGCCAGCCAGCGCAGCGCGAAGGTGCGCCGACCGGTCTGGTCATCGGCAACCCGCCGTATGGCGAGCGCTTGGGCGATGTCGAGTCGCTGCGCTTTGTCTATGCGACGCTCGGCGAGCGCCTGCTCAGCGAATTCGATGGCTGGCATGCGGCCATCATCACCAGCGAACAGAGTCTGGCTCGCGCCATTGGTGTCCGGTCGCACAAGCAATACGCGCTCTACAACGGCGCGCTGCCGTGCAAGCTGTATCTGTTTGAAGTCAACGCGGCGGCCAAGCGCCATGTCAAGGAACCGGAGCCGATTGCGCCGACGTCTGCAGCCGTGACGGATGACACGCCGCGGCCGGAAGTCGCGTATGAACAGGCAATTGAGTTGTCGGCTGGTGCTCAAGCGCTGCGCAATCGCATTGAGAAAAACCGCAAGCATCTCGCCAGCTGGTGCAAGCGTGAACAGGTCAGTTGCTTTCGCGTATACGATGCCGATCTGCCGGAATACGCCGCTGCCATCGATGTCTATGGCGACCATCTTTACCTGCAGGAATACCAGGCACCGTCAACGATTCCGGAAGATGTCGCCGAACGCCGGTTCAAGGAAGTGGTCGCGGTCGTGCGCGAGCTGTATCAGCTGCCGACCGACAAACTGCACGTGCGCACCCGCGCCCGGCAGAAAGGCCTGTCGCAGTACGAAAAAGTTGGCGACGAGCGTTCGTTCTTCGTGGTCGAGGAGGGCGGTCTGAAATTCTGGGTCAACCTGACCGATTACCTTGATACCGGACTTTTTCTCGACCACCGCACCACTCGCGCGCTGGTGCGCGAACGGGTCAAAGGCAAACATTTCCTGAATCTGTTTTCCTATACCGGCAGCGTCAGTGTCTACGCCGCGGCCGGTGGCGCCGCGTCGACCACCAGCGTCGACCTGTCAAAAACCTATAGCCACTGGGCGCACCGCAATTTTGTGCTGAACGGATTCGATCGCGGCCCGCATGAATTCATCCAGGCCGATGCCCTGGAGTGGCTCGCCCATTGCCGCGACAAATTCGATCTGATCTTCATCGACCCGCCGACCTTTTCCAACTCCAAGCGCATGGACGGCGTCTTCGACGTCCAGCGCGATCACGCCGACATTTTGCTGGTCGCACTGGAACTGCTGAATCCCGGCGGCGAGATTATCTTCTCCAACAACTACCGCCGCTTCAAACTCGACACCGAAGCCCTGGCCGGCTGCAAAATCGAAGACTGGAGCAAACGGACCTTGCCAATGGATTTCGCACGGAATCCGAAGATTCACCAGTGTTGGCGGATTACTACTTGAAATGGAAGGCTCATGAGTCATTTTGTTTCGAATTTTAACGTTTGGAGCACAGCGGTTTCCATTCTTGAGGCTGAAGGATGGACTGTTCGCACTAGTGAAGACGGGCTACTCAATAGGTCACGCGGTGAGAATTGGGAAGCGAAGAAAGGCGAGATAGTTTTAGTTGGCGAAACACCTCTTGAGTTACTTGGTTTGGCTGCGATTTATTCAGTCAAGTTTAAAGGCGTTGATGAGCCCTATTGGTGGCTTGAGCGTAGCGCAAGGCCTTGGGATGAACTCAGCCGTGTTCATGGGAAGAAACGCGGCTAGTTTTACGTGTTATCGCCCGTCTGACGAGCCGAGCAGCGGAGCGCAGTCCGGGTTAACAGCCCGAAGGGGCGAGGCAGGAAGCCGAAGCCTTTTCAGACTGTGCGGGGATGCTCTGCCAGAAAAGCCCCGAACGGAATGGAGCAGCGCAGGGAACCGTGCGCAGCACGGCGAGGAATCGGGCATGTTCTTTTGAGTACTTTTCTTGCGCCAAGAAAAGTACCTCGCCCGCCGGGGCGACGACGACAGGGATGTCGGAGGTAGAGCAACGCAGGAGCTGTTGCCGATACCTGGCATAACTGCAAGCCGAGTTAGTTATTGGATTTCAGGAACAGCCTTGCCAAGAAATGTTCTCTTCATATGTAGTCAAAACCGGCTACGCAGCCCCACTGCCGAACAGGTTTTTGCCGATTGGCCCGGAATCAAGACCTCATCAGCCGGACTGAATCACGGTGCCGAGAATCCGCTAACGCCGGAATT
>CAMLNB010000241.1 GCA_946481205.1 uncultured Kangiella sp.
GTCCGCCTGCTCAGTGCCGATTGGCACGATCTGGACATGAACAGCTCGCTGCCGATCAGCAACGTCACCCTGGATCTGCTGCGTCTGGCTCGGCAGAACAAGCCGGTGCCGGTCGAGCTGGTGTTGCCGGGCAAACCGCGCCAGCACATCGCCTTGATCGAGCCGATCAAGGCGAACAACGAAATCGTCGGTTTTGTCTTGGCAGGCCTGAAACTGGAAGTGCTGCAACAGGCGCTGACCGGTTCCGGCGGTTCACCCGGTTATCTTGAGCTGTCGCAAGATTTCACCGATGCCGCTCAAACCGTGGCGACGCGCGGCGAGCAAAGCCTGAAAATCGGTAACGCGCCGTACACGCTGGAGCTCGATGGCACACCGTGGAAGCTGGCGTATTGGCCAGCTGATGACGAAGGCGCCGTCAGCCCGACTCAAACCATGCTGTATTGGGGCGGCTTGGTCTTGATGCTGCTGGCTGTTGCCGGCTGCGGTTGGCTGGTTATCCGTAACCTCGATCGGGCCCAGCACCAAGATGCCGCGCGCTTGCTGAAAGTATTGCTCGATGCCCGCAATGGCGACGGCAAGCTGGCGCCGGAAAAATTCCAATTGGCGGTGTTCAAAGACATGGCCGTCACGCTTGCTCGCCAAGATTGGTCGGTACGAGTGAGCGCCGCGGCTGCGGCCGCAGCGGCAAACGCAGCACCGGTGCCGACCACGGCGCTGCCAAGCAGCGGCGGCGCGCCAGTGCTGGCCGCGCCGGAAGCCGGTCGGGTCCGGCTCAATCCGGAAATTTTCCGTGCCTACGATATTCGCGGCATTGTCGGCGAGTCGCTGACCGCCGACATCGTCAAACAGATTGGCCGGGCGATCGGTTCGGAAGCGTTTGATCGCGGCGAACAGAAAGTGGTGATCGCGCGCGATGGCCGCTTGTCCGGTCCGGAATTGCTGAATGCGCTGAAACAAGGTTTGCTCGAAAGCGGTCGCGATGTCGTCGATCTCGGTGCCGTGCCGACGCCGCTGCTGTATTTCGCCACGCATTATCTCTCGAGCCGTTCCGGCGTCATGCTGACCGGCAGCCACAACCCGGCCAATTACAACGGGCTGAAAATTGTCATCGCTGGCGAAACGCTGGCGGGTGAAGACATTCAGCGCCTGCGTGAGCGCATCGAAACCGGCAATTTGCTGTCTGGTCGCGGCAGCAGTGAAAGTCTGTCGATCAGCGAGGATTACATCGCGCAAATCACTGGCGATATCGCCTTGGCGCAGCCGTTGAAAGTGGTGATCGATTGCGGCAACGGCATCGCCGGCGCGGTCGCACCGACGCTGTACAAAGCGCTTGGTTGCGACGTGATTGAGCTGTACTGCGATGTCGATGGCCGCTTCCCGAATCACCATCCGGATCCGAGCAAGCCGGAGAATCTGAAGAAGCTGATTGCGACGGTGCTGGAAACTGGCGCCGACGTCGGTCTTGCCTTTGACGGTGATGGTGATCGCCTCGGCGTGGTCGACTCGACCGGCAAGATTATCTGGGCCGACCGTCAGCTGATGCTGTACTCAATGGATGTGCTCTCGCGTCACCCCGGCACCGACATCATTTACGACGTCAAATGCTCGCGCCATCTGGCGCGCGTGATCACCGGCCATGGTGGTCGACCACTGATGTGGCGTACCGGTCACTCGTTTATCAAAGCCAAGATGCGCGAAACTGGCGCCTTGCTGGCTGGCGAACAAAGCGGCCACATTTTCTTCAAGGAGCGCTGGTTCGGTTTTGACGATGCCATTTACGCCGGCGCTCGGTTGCTGGAAATTCTGGCAGCTGATTTCCGCAAATCGGCCGATATCTTCAAGAGCTTGCCGGAAGGTGTATCAACACCGGAGCTCAATATGAGCATCAGCGAACAGCGCAAGTTTGCTTTCGTCGATCGCTTGGCGAAACAAGGTCAATTCGCCGGTGGTCAGATCAACACCACGGATGGCATCCGGGTCGATTTCTCGGATGGTTGGGGTTTGGTGCGGGCATCGAACACGACGCCCGCACTGGTAATCCGTTTTGAAGCCGATGATGAGGCCGCACTCGGTCGCATCAAGGAACTGTTCCGTGCCCAGATGCAGGCGATCGATCCTGCGGCACAGTTGCCGTTCTGACCGTGTGAATCCCTCCGGAGTCCACTATGAGCACACGCACTGAAGGTTCGCGCAAACAGCAGATTCTCGAAACGCTGGCGCGCATGCTGGAACAAAGTCCTGGTGAGCGCATTACCACCGCGCAATTGGCGGCGGCGCTCAGCGTGTCGGAAGCGGCGCTGTACCGGCAGTTTCCAAGCAAGGCCCGGATGTTCGAAGGCCTGCTCGATTTCATCGAAGAGGTCGTGTTCACCCGGGTCCGCGTGATTCTGGATGAAGAATCGGATGCGATAGCGCGCTGCGGCAAGATCCTGACATTGGTGCTGACTTTCGCCGCGCGCAATCCAGGCATGACTCGCCTACTGACTGGCGATGCCCTGATTGGTGAAGACGAACGGTTACCGGCGCGCGTCTCGCAGTTGTTTGACCGACTGGAGATGCAATTGCGCCAAGTGCTGCGCGAAGGCATGCTGAACCCGCAGGCGCCGCTGGCCTTGGAGCCCAATGCCGTTGCCAATTTGCTGCTGGCGGTGGTCGAAGGTCGTATTCGTCAGTTTGTTCGCAGCAACTTCAAACAGGCGCCGACCGCGCAGTGGGATGCGCAGTGGAGCCTGCTGCAGGAGTCCTTGTTGGCAGGTGTGCGGCAACCGCGTGTTGCGACAGCCTGAGTCGGAATCAAGCAAAGAAGAACGCCGCGGTAGCGGCGTTTTTTTTTCTGCAATCCAACCGTTACAAGCGGCTATTCAGATAAGTCTCGAAGCCATTGACGATCTGACGCACCCGATCACCGCCACACAGCGCGGTACCTTGCTCGCTGTTATGACAACTGACTTCCAGCACCACCTGGCTGCCCTGATCGCGTTCCGGCACCATCGAAAACGCCAGCGAAATATCCGATTCCTTGATCGGTTTGCCGGTCAGGATCAGGGTATCGGTGACAATTTCCAATGAGCGGGTGCCATTGTCGCGGGCATAAATCTGGGCCAGCTGCCATGCCTTGCGGCAGCGTTCGGAATCGGCGCAAGGCACGACGATGGTATTGCCTTCTGCGCCCATGACGCCGCTCTCTTCGCGCTTGCGCAGCAGGCGCTGCGCTTGCAGCTCCTTGAACCGAACGATGTCATTCTTGAAGCGCTCAGCGATACGGTTTTTTTCGGCATTTTGGGCGTCAGCAAAGCCTTTGTTGTCATCGATTTGCCGCTGCGACTCCTGAATGTCTTTCAGCAACTGGCTCGGCACTGGCTGGCCGCGACGTTCGTAATCGGCGGCATGACGCTGCATTTCTTCCAGCTGGGACATCAGCAAATTGGTCTGACCGTTGCGGATGCTGATTTGCACATCCAACGCCGACAGCTGGGTATCGCGCGCGCGCATCAGATCCTCGACCGCAGTGAACTGACGCATCAACTCGGCGTCACGCCGTATCGCTTCCCTCCGAGCGCGCTCCTCCGCGGCTTGCTGGGCTTTCAGTCGTTTCTCTTCTGCTTGTTCCGCCTTGGTCTTAACCGGTGGAACAACCTCCAAGGTTTGACCATAGGAATTCATGACCGTGTAGCCTTTTGGCACGATCTCTGGTGGCAAATAATCCTTTACCACCACGGCACCGGTTTCATCGGTGTAACGATACAGCACACCGGGACCGCTACTGGCTTTGTTTTGAGCCGGCTTGGATTTGTTCTGCGCGGAATGTGCTGCTGGCGATGCCAACAGGACAATGGAACAAAGCAGCAGTAAATAGTTAGATGCGAATGCCATAGCGCTGACGGTAGTCCTCAATGCTGGCGGCGTGGCTGCGGAACGCCGGACTTTCGTGCAAGAAGCTTATCAGATCGCGCAGCCGGACAATGGCCGCTACCGGGATCCGATATTCTTGTTCGATCTCTTGGATAGCGGACAGTTCCCCCTGACCACGTTCCTCCCGATCCAGCGCGACAACCACCCCGGCCGGGGTCGCGCCATGTTTTTGCAGCAGCACCATGGTCTCACGAATGGCCGTACCGGCCGTGATAACGTCGTCAATGATCAGCACTTTGCCGGCCAGTGTCGCACCGACGATCGAACCGCCCTCGCCATGGTCCTTGGCTTCTTTGCGATTGAATGCCCACGGCATATCGACGTTGTGGTGTTCAGCCAGCGCAATGGCGGTCGCCGAGACCAGTGGAATTCCTTTATAGGCTGGGCCAAACAGCAGGTCGGCCTGGATATGCGAGGTCTGGATGGCTTGAGCATAAAACTGGCCGAGCCGGGCCAGATCACGGCCGCGCTGGAACAAACCGGCATTGAAGAAATACGGACTCTTGCGGCCGGACTTCAGCTCAAACTCGCCAAATTTCAACACCTGGCGCGACAAGGCAAATTCAATGAACTCGCGTTGAAAAGACAACATCGGATGACTCTCTAGGGGTAGTGCTCTGGACAGCAGGCTGGCAGTAACAGCTGCTTATGATAGCCTGCCGCGCACGCCGGCCCCAGTCCGCGCAGCGGCTTTGCTGGTCAATCCTCAAACCGAGAGAGTTTCCGATGCTCAGTGTTGCCTCCATCAACGTCAATGGCCTGCGTTCAGCCGCCAAGAAAGGCTTGTTCCCGTGGTTGGCCAAGCGCCAGTTCGACATCATCTGCATCCAGGAACTGAAAGCCCAGGACCACCAGCTTGACGAGCCGGAATTTCATCTCGCTGGCTACCACCGCTACCTGTTCCCGGCCGAGCGTCCCGGCTACTCCGGCACCGCGCTCTACAGCAAAGTCAAACCCAAGACGGTCAAAACCGGCCTCGGCTTTGGTCAAGCTGATAGCGAAGGCCGCTACATCGAAGCGGATTACGGCACGGTGAAAGTTGCCTCACTGTACCTGCCGTCCGGCTCCTCCGGACCCGAGCGCCAAGCCTGCAAAGACGAATTCCTCGAACTCTATCTGCCGATCCTGAAAAAGAAGGCGAAAGAGGCAACCCCTTACATCGTGGTCGGCGACTACAACATCGCCCACAAGGAAATCGATCTGAAGAACTGGAAATCCAACCAGAAAAATTCTGGGTTCCTGCCGCACGAACGGGCCTGGCTTGATGAGTTGTTCGACAAAGTTGGTTTCGTCGATGCCTTCCGCGTTGTTGACCAGCGGCCGGAGCAATACACGTGGTGGAGCAATCGCGGTCAGGCTTATGCCAAGAACGTCGGATGGCGCAT
>CAMLNB010000242.1 GCA_946481205.1 uncultured Kangiella sp.
CCCACCACCAACACGCGCAGAGCACCGCTGCGTGCAGCAAATCGTTGCGATGCCGGTGCCAGTTGCAACAGATCGCTGCGCACCGGATTGCCCACAGCACGAATCGACTGACGACCAAAGGCATTCGGGAACGCCTGCAGCACCACCGTCGCCACTTTTGCCAACAAGCGATTGGTCAAACCAGCAATCGCGTTTTGTTCATGAATCACCAACGCGCGACCGGTCAGACGCGCCATCAAACCACCGGGACCGCTAGCAAAGCCGCCCATGCCGAGCACGACATCTGCCCGAGTTTGTTGCAGCACCCGCCGCGCGGCCAGCAATGCACCGATCACCCGGAACGGCGCCAACAACAACGCCGCCATGCCTTTACCGCGCAAACCGCTGATTGCCAATAAATGCAGCGGAATATTGCGTGCTGGCACCAGCTGCTCTTCCAAACCACCACGACTGCCGAGCCATTCAATGCGCCAGCCGCGCGTGCGCAGCACATCTGCCACTGCCAGTGCCGGAAAAATATGGCCACCGGTACCGCCGGCGGCGATCAACAAACAAGGCGCGCTCATGCGGTCACCTCGTTGGTCGCCGGTTGGTCATCGTCACCACGTAACGTCGGCTCTGTCACGGTTTTGCGCACGCGCTCTGGCCGGACATTGCGGCCAACACCGGCGCGTTGCCGCCGCTCGAAATCCACGCGCAGCACAAAGGCGATGGCCGCCATCGTAACAATCAGCGCATTGCCGCCGTAGCTGATGAATGGCAGCGTCAACCCTTTGGTTGGCAGCGCACCGCTGGCAACGCCGATATTGATCAGCGCCTGCAACGAGAACCAGGTCGCGATGCCGATGCAGGCATACGCCGGAAATGCCAGCTCAGCTTTCAAGGCTAGCTGGGCAACACGCAGGATGCGCAGCACAAGCAAGGCAAACAACGTCAGCACAACGATGACGCCAACAAAACCAAACTCTTCGGCGATCACGGCAAACACGAAGTCGGTATGCGCTTCCGGCAAGTACGCCAGCTTTTGCAAGCTGTTGCCCAAACCTTGCCCCCACCATTCGCCACGACCAAATGCAATCAAGGACTGGGTCAGCTGATAACCACTGCCGTACGGATCGGCCCACGGGTCCAGAAAGGTTTTCAACCGCGCCAAGCGGTACTCCGCAGACAGCGCCACTACCGCCAGTGCCGCGCCGGCGACCAAGCACAGCGCGATGAACTGCCAGACTTTGGCACCAGCCAGGAACATCATGGCCAGACAGGTCGCGGTGATGACGACGCTGGCACCGTAATCCGGCTCCAGCAACAACAAGAATGTTGTGAAACCCAGGATCAGCAGCGGACGGAAAAAGCCTTCAAATCGCGTACGCAGCAATTCGTTCCGCCGTTGCAGATAATCGGCCAGATAGATGATCACGAACAACTTGGCGAGTTCGGAAACTTGCACCGTAAACACGCCGGCACCAAGCCAACGTTTCGCACCATTGATCTCGCGCCCCAGCAACAAAACCAACACCAGCATCACCAGACAAACCACCAGCAAATGCATAGCGATCTGCTGCCAATCGGTGCTCGGCCGCGTCAAAATCATGGCTGCAGCAGCGCCGCCAATGGCGAGATAGACCAGATGGCGGATCACAAAATAGAAGCCGTTGTCATGGCGCTCCATGGCAAACGGCAGCGAGCTCGATGCCACCATCAATATGCCGAGCGCCAGCAACAGTACGGTCAAACCCGCCAACCAGCGATCAAAGACCGCGGGGGAAGCCGCCTCGTCATGGCCGAACCATTGCCGCAGCTGAGTGATCATGGCAACCGCTCCACTGCGAGGCTGAACCGGTCACCGCGCTCTTCATAGTTGCGGAACATATCCAGCGAAGCACAAGCCGGCGACAGCAGAACTGCATCGCCCTGCTCGGCCAGATCGGCAGCCGACTTCACGGCTTCTTCGATGCTGTCGACAAACTCCTGCCGCACGGTATCCGGCACCACGGCCGACACCCGCTCGGCATCACGACCCAGCAACACCACCGCGCGGGCATAGTGGGAAAATGCAGCAGCAAGCGGCGACAGGTCCTGACCTTTGGCATCGCCGCCAGCGATGATTACCAACTTGCCGTTAATGACCGGACCGATGCCGTTGATCGCGGCCAGGGCCGCACCGACATTGGTCGCTTTGGAATCGTTGTAATAGCGAACACCATTGTGTTCACGGACCAACACACAACGATGTGGCAGGCCTTTGAAACTGCGCAAACCATCGCGCAGCCGGTCAGCTTTGACACCAACCGCTTCGCACAGCGCAACAGCAGCCAGCACATTGGCCGCGTTGTGTTCACCCTGAATCGGCAAGTGTGCGATATCAGAAAAGGATTGTTCACCGACGGTCAGGAAGCGGCGACCGTTGATATGTTGAATGCGGTAATCAGCATCGGTGTGATGCACGGCGAACGCAACATGACGCCGGGCGCGATCGAAATCTCGGCGGGTTTCCCGGTCGTCGGCGTTGATCACGGCAACGGCGGCGTGATGATAGATCCGCGCCTTCGCTTCAGCGTAAGCCACCAGCGAAGCGTAGCGATCCATATGATCTTCGCTGATGTTCAACACCGTCGCCGCCGCCGCATGCAGACTGAACGTGGTTTCGAGCTGGAAGCTTGACAGCTCCAGCACATAGAAATCTGGCACCGGCTGCTCGAGCAGATCCAGCGCCGGCGTGCCGATGTTGCCGCCGACCAAGGCTTTCTTGCCAGCGTGATTGAGCAAATGGCCGGTCAGCATCGTTACCGTGCTTTTGCCATTGGAACCGGTGATGGCGATGATCGGCGCCCGCGCCACCTGCACAAACAACTCGATATCACCAACCACCTGTGCGCCGCGCGAACGGGCCGCAACAATAGCCGGTTCCGCCAGCGCCAAACCCGGTGACAGTACGATTACTTCCGCTTTGGCTAACAACTCGGCATCGAGCACACCAAACTTGCATTCGACATCGGGCGCAATGTGTTTCAGCTGATCAACGCCGGGCGGATTGGCACGACTGTCAGTCACTGCAAAAGGCACGCCGCGGCTACGCAAATAGCGCGCAACCGACACGCCGGTCTTGCCCAGACCGGCGATCACATGAAAGCGACGTGCATCAACCATGACGCGTGCCCTTATCTCAGTTTCAGTGTGGCCAATCCGGCCAGCACCAGGATCAAGGTGATAATCCAGAACCGCACGATCACACGCGGCTCCGGCCACCCTTTCAATTCAAAATGATGGTGAATCGGCGCCATGCGGAATACCCGCCGGCCGGTCAACTTGAACGACGCAACTTGGACGATGACCGAAACGGTTTCCATCACGAATACACCGCCCATCACAAACAGTACGAGTTCTTGCCGTACCAACACCGCCACAATGCCGAGCGCCGCACCCAGCGCCAGCGCACCGACATCGCCCATGAACACCATGGCCGGATAGGTGTTGAACCACAGGAAGCCAAGGCCGGCACCGACAATTGCGCCGCAGAATACCGCGACCTCACCGACCCCTTTGATGTAAGGAATCTGCAGGTATTCGGCAAACACGGTGTTACCGGTCACGTAAGCAAAAATCGCCAAAGCACCCGCCACCATCACGGTCGGCACAATCGCCAGTCCATCGAGACCGTCGGTCAGATTGACCGCATTGCTGGTGCCGACGATGACGAAGTAGGTCAGCAGCACATAACCAACGCCCAGCGGGATCAGCACATTCTTGAAGAACGGAATAATCAGCGTCGTCTCTGCCGGGCTGCTGGCATTCAGGTACAGGTAGATCGCCGCGGCCAAACCGAATACCGATTGCCAGAAATACTTCCAGCGTGCGATCAAACCTTTCGGGTCTTTGCGCACCAGCTTGATGTAGTCATCGGCAAAACCAATCGCGCCAAATCCCAGGGTGACTGCCAGGACTACCCAGACAAAACGGTTCTCCAGATTCGCCCACAGCAGCGTACTGAGTGCAATCGATACCAGAATCAGCGTGCCGCCCATCGTTGGCGTGCCGGACTTGCTCAAATGGGTTTGCGGACCGTCTTTGCGCACGGTCTGGCCCACCTGATAATGACGCAGCCAATCGATCATTCGCGGACCGACAATCAGCGAAATGCTCAGCGAAGTCAGCACGCCCAGAATGGTTCGCAACGTCAGATAACTGAACACGTTGAACCCGTGGTAGTACTGCTCCAGGTATTGCGCAAGCCACAACAGCATCAGTGCATCTCCCCTTGTTGTTGATCGTTGGTGGGGTCGGAAAGAGCAGAAACGACGCGCTCCATGCGTGCACTGCGGGAACCTTTGACTAACACCACATCGGTGCCGGTCAAGGCATGCCGGAGCGCTGCCAACAGCGCTTCCAGCTCGGAAAAATGGTGGCCGCCAGCACCAAAGGCGGCACTGGTTTCGGCACTGAGTGTGCCCAAAGTAAACACGGCGGCCAGCTGCTTTTGCTTAGCGTAGTGGCCGACTTCGGCATGAATGGCAGCGGCATCACTGCCAAGCTCGCCCATGTCGCCGAACACCAGAACCGGACGACCCGGCAAGCTGCTGAGCAAATCAATGGCCGCCTTTACCGAAGACAAATTGGCGTTGTAGGTATCGTCAATCAGCACCGCGCCATTGTGCGCTTGTTTGCGCACCAAGCGGCCGCCTACGACCGGGGTTTGCTGCAGACCGTTAGCGATCTGCGTCAGTGACAAGCCAAGCGCCTCACCCACCCCTGCCGCCGCCAGTGCGTTCATAACATTGTGTTGTCCCGGCACCGGCAACTGCACAGCAATGCGACCGCGTGGCGTCACCAGCGTAAAACCGGCGCAAGCTTGTGCATCCAGCACAACCTGTTCCGCACGGATCTCGGCATTGCCACCAAATCCGAGCGTCTTTCGTCCACCGATCGCCGCCTGCAGAATGTCCTGATGCAGCGCATCGCGATTCAGAACCGCGCAGCCGTTGGCAGGCAGCGCCGAGTAAATTTCGCTCTTGGCACGCGCCACGCCTTCAATGGAGCCAAACCCTTCCAGATGGGCCGCACCGATAAGCGTGATCGCGGCCACGCTGGGTTCGGCAATGGCTGCGCAATAGGCAATTTCGCCAGCGTGATTGGCGCCCATTTCGATCACGGCATAGCGATGGCTGTCGTTCAGGCGGAACAAGGTCAACGGCACGCCGATGTCGTTATTCAAATTGCCAATGGTCGCCAACGTTTCGCCATCCTGACGCAGAATGCTGGCGATCATTTCCTTGACCGTGGTCTTGCCGGC
>CAMLNB010000243.1 GCA_946481205.1 uncultured Kangiella sp.
GCGGCCCGCCGACTAACGCCGGACGGGTGCCGGCGTGCCGCGAAACAGTCTGGCCAATCCGACGATAAGCAACTCGACCAGCAACGCGATCACAAACCCGAGCAAAACACCAGCAATCACCGCTTCCTGATTCAGCGGCACGACATAGGTGTAATTCAGCCGCGTTTCCGCCATCAGTTCCTCATTGGCAGCAAACAGCACGTGGAAACTGCGCTGAAAAAACGGCTGCTGGACGGCTTGCAGTTCCTTGCCAAGCAGTTGCACACGTAGCCAGATCTTGCGGATGCTGTCGCCGTCTTCCTGAAACACCACATCGCCACTATTCAGGTGATGTTGAATCATCGCCTCAACATCGCCGCCAAAATGGCGATCGGCGGTTTGCTGAAAGCCGGAAAAATTGTGCTTCGCCTCCTGATAATGGGCATCAACCCGCTTGGCATACTGATCGACAAAACCCGGCAACTGCACACCGATCAGCAAGCCGGCGGCGAAGATCATCAGGCGAACGTAATCACGAAACATCGTATCCCCTCCCGTTACGCTCTTATTGTGTTGCCGCCATCATATCGGCGCGCCCGGCGGAATCACCGGCAGTGGTCGACGTTTCACCGCATTCGGATCGGCAAGGTACTGGGCCAAAAATTGTGCCGCCTCGCGTCGATTGTCACCCAATGCACCACGGCCGCCCGCATCTGCCAGCCAGCGCTGCCAGAACATCAGCTGGCCACGCAATTGCGCCGCAACGTTAGTGTGCAATTGACCACTGTCGAGCGCGGCAATGGAGGCGTCCAAGACAATCCAGTTGGCGGTCAATTGTACGGATTCGCCAGCCACCAGCTGGCTATCGAGCCGATTGCGCTGCCACGTCCCCGCGAAAACCTGCTGCATCAGCGCGTGTATGCCGGGCTGCGCCGGATCACGCGCGTGTTGCCATGCCATGCGATTCAGCCGCGCCGGCTCGAACAGCAGTTTGCTGGTGAGGGCGGCAGCCGACTCGACTGCAGCAATCGCGTCGAACACCGGGGCAGTGCGATTGGCAAAATACTCGCGATTGCGCGAATAGCCCGCGGCAGGCGGCGTCATCACAGCCAAGACATTGCTCGGTAGCGCCAACTCTTCCGCAGACAACAACGCCACCATACGCGTCAATGCCTCGTATTGATTCGCTGCCGGCACTACCGAGGCGCCAGTGTGCTGATGCGCGTCACGAACGTTAAGATTGTACGCGTAACGCACCCCGCCCAATTGCCGGGCAACTGCATCGGTTTGGTAGCGATGCAGCAGATAAATGGGCACCAAGCGCGCTTCCAATTCACCGGTTTGCCGTTCCGGTGGCAACACCGCTGGCGAAAACTGTTGCAGCGCCTGACGGCGAACCGTCAGCACCTCATCAAAGGTTTGCAAACTGTCGGGGCCGTAATCCCATAGCAAGCCGTCTACATGCGCCATGTCGCCGGAGCGGGAATCCTGATCACTGACGTATTGCATGCCGGTCGCTGCAATCTGCTGGCGCAGCGTCGCCAGCTCTACCGCTTCGCTGGCTGGTGCAAACTGACCGTAAGCATGTTTGACGACGAAAACATCCCAAGGTCCTACGCCAACGCCATAAGCCTTGCTCAAATCCAGCTTGCCATTCTGCACAGACAGCATTGGGTGTGGATAATCCAGTACCGAACCATTGCCGTGCCGACTGGCGGCAAAGTTGTGCGCAAAACCGATGGTGTGACCCACTTCGTGCGCCGACAATTGCCGCAGCCGCGCCAACGCCATCTGTTCCGCCATTGCTTTCAGCTCGGCTTCGTTGGCTTTGCCATACGGCGCCAGCAACCCTTCGGCGATCAGAATGTCTTGCCGCACCCGTTGCGAACCGAGCGTGACATCGCCTTTCAGGATCTCGCCAGTGCGTGGATCATGTAGAAAGTAGCCATACGACCAACCGCGCGTCGCCCGGTGCACCCACTGGATGGTGCTGTAGCGTGCATCCATCGGATCCATGTCCGATGGCATCAACTCAACCCGATACGCATCCTTGAAACCGGCGGCTTCGAATGCCGTGCTCCACCAACGTGCACCATCGAGCAAGGCCGAGCGCACCGGTTCCGGCGTGCCGGCATCGAGATAAAACACGATCGGTTTCTTGACTGGACTCAGCGCAGCAGCAGGATCGGTTTTCTCCAAACGAAAGCGAGCCTGATAGCGCACGTCAAGGCTGGCTGACAGCGGTTGAGCGAAATCATAAAAACCGATATCAATCCCACCCGATGCCGGATGATATAGCCGAGGCTGAAAGCCATCCGGTGGCAAACGCACGAGGCTGATGCGCTGACGCAGAGAAAGGCTCTCCGGATCAACCGCCACATCACGAACGAAACCGCCCTCGCCCGGACCAGCAAAAGTCAGCAGCGCTTCCAGCTCAGTGTTGTCAGGAAACGATTTGCTGGATGCGTAAACCAGCGTGCTGCGCGCCTCATCGACCTTGTAAGTGCCCTGCTTGCTCGCGGCCAGTCTTGCCGCGATGCCATGCCGATCGGCGAGCACATAGGATGTGAAATCGACAATCGTGCCATGTTTACCGGCAACCGGCTCTTGCACGACACTGCCGCCCCAAAGCACTGACTCCGCAAACGCCTCGGTAACACTGGCACGTTCCAACGCATCGGCAGAGTTGGCGACAAAGCGATTGTTGCGCTGGACCAGCAATACTTTCTTGCCACTGCGCCGAAACTCAACCAAGCGAACCTCGCCCGGTTGGCCGCGGTCAAGACCAACATCATTGGAGCCCAGCCCATACGGTAATGAGGTGGTCAGCAGGAAAGGTTGATCGAATGCGTCAATGCCGAGTAACAAACGGCCCTTGTCCGGATCACGATAGAGCGCAAACAAACCCGATTGCGCCTGTAAGCCCTGCAACGGACTCTCAGCCGCCAGCGTTGCGTTGTTGCCGAGCAGCGCCACCAACAGCGCTAGCGATGCCAACCATGGATGCCGACACTTCATCGTTGTCTCCGTATCGTTATGCCAATCTGCGTGTCATTGTGCGAAGGCGCTACTAGCAATCACAGGCTCATGGGCGTTCTGACTTTCTGATAACCAATTTCAAACCGGACCACACCTCGTTCACCGCACAAACCTTGATATCAACAAAACCCAGCGGCAAAGCAAGGGCACGGACCGTGTCTTCGGTAATATCAGTCGGCACTTTCGCGGCCCGCTTTGGCCAGGACACCCACAGAAAGCCGTCTGCTTGAAGCTGTTCCCGCAAACGAGGTAATTGCTGCTGCAACTGTGCACACGTCATGCTGAACAGATGCACTGCCTGAAACGGCGGCTTACTGCGCGCAGACAATCGGCAATCGTCCGGCAGATCCGTTAACCAGTCACGATACTCCGTTGGGGCATCGACAATGCGCACCGTCATCCCGGGCTTGAAGCCAAGCTTTTTGGCAAGTGGCGTACCCGAGTAACCAGTCATGCTGCCACCGTAGCGTTGCGCTCTCCGGTCTGCAAGCGCCACAGCGCGGCATAACCACCGTTCAGCGCCAACAATTGTTCGTGGCTGCCGGATTCCACGATGCAGCCGTTTTCCAGCAGGTAAATGCAGTCGGCTTGCCGCACCGTTGACAGGCGGTGCGCGATAACGATGGTCGTGCGGCCTTTGCTGACCACATCGAGCGAGCGCTGAATCGCCGCTTCGGTTTCGTTGTCGACAGCGGAAGTGGCTTCATCCAGCACCAGTATCGGCGGGTTCTTCAGAATCGCGCGCGCCAATGCCAGCCGCTGACGCTGGCCACCAGACAGCTTCTGGCCGCGCTCGCCAATGCGCGTGGCAAAGCCGAGTGGCAGCTTATCGATGAACTCGGTCGCTTCAGCGGCGCGCGCAGCAGCAGCGATGGCCTCGTCGCCGATATCGTGCAAACCATAGGCGATATTCTCCGCCACTGTGCCATCGGTCAAGAACGTATCTTGACTGACATAGCCAATTGCGCGACGCAGATCTTGCAGGTTCAAGTCTTCGATGTTTTCACCATCAAGCCGGATGCTGCCTTGGCTGGCGTGATAGAAGCGCAACAGCAATTTGACCAGCGTGCTTTTGCCGGAACCGGTTGAACCAACGAACGCAATGGTTTTGCCGGCCGGCACCGTGACATTGATATCGGTCAGCGTGCTGCGCTCACCGTCATAGGAGAAATGCAGGTGGTCGAAACGGATCTCGCCACGCACCTGCTCGACCGGAAAATGCTTGCCTTCATATGGAATCGCAATCGGGGTATTGAGCACGCCCAGCGCGCGATCGATCGATGCCATTGAGCGCTGGTACATGTCCGCAACGTCAGCCAAACGTGTCATCGGCCAGAGCAGACGCTGGGTCAAATAGACCAGCACGGAATAGGCACCGACCGCCAGTTCGCCATGGATGGTCAACCAGCCGCCATACACCAGTGTGGTGGTGAAGCCGGCCAGAATCGCCATCCGTATCACCGGCGTAATCGCTGAGCTGACCCGAATCGCGCGAGCATTGGTGCTGCGGTAATTGTCACTGGCAGCGCGGATGCGGTCGGCTTCGAACTGCTCGGCGGCAAAACTCTTGATGGTCGCCAGACCCAGCAGATTGTTGTTCAAGCGGGCGTTGACATCACCAGCCGCTTCGCGCACTTCGGCATAGCGCGGCGCCAATTTTTTCTGGAACCAGAACGCGCCGAACAAAATCATCGGCACCGGCAGCAAGGCAATGATGGCGATGGTCGGTTGCAGCACAAAGAACACCGCGCTGACCATCAGTGACGAACAGAACACCTGGATGATTTCATTGGCGCCGGTGTTGAGAAAGCGCTCCATCTGGTTGACGTCATCGTTCAAGATCGACAGCAGATTGCCGGTCTTGCGATTCTCAAACCAGGCCAGCTCCAACTTCTGGACATGGTTGTACACATCGAGCCGCAGATCGTGCTGCAGCGACTGCGCCAGATTGCGCCACTTCAGATGATGCAGATATTCGAACAGCGACTCGCCAGCCCAGATCAACACGTTCAGCGCACCGAGAAACAAGAGCTGATGCCAGGTACTGGTGATACCCCAGCCGCTGAGAATTTCGCGCGCCAGAAACGACTGTTCGCCATTGACGACAATATCGACCGCGACGCCAATCAGCACCTCCGGCAAGATGTCGAACAGCTTGTTCAGCACCGAGTAGGTAGTACCGAGGACAAAGTCACGGCGGTACGAGCGGGCGTAGCCCAGCAGTTTCTTGAGCGGGTGCATGAC
>CAMLNB010000244.1 GCA_946481205.1 uncultured Kangiella sp.
GCCGGGCATCAGCCAGCCCAGCACCTTCATAAAGCCACCACAGCGAAACTCGTTATCGGCAATCCAGCGGGTTTGCTGGTCATTGACCACGACAAAGCGATTTTCGATCTTGTTCCAGACGCCTTTCATTTCGTAGGTGCCGGAGAACTCATCGGGCAGGTTGCGCGCCGTGATGGTTTCGATCAACTCGCACTCCTTGCCGCCCATGTTGTAACGCAGCGCTGATTGCGCGCCGATCTGACCCGGCGTGCCGCGGAGATGGCTGAAGCTGACCAGTTCCGGTTGCCAGTGTTTCAGGTTGTCCACGTTGTCGAACAACGAAACGACCTTGTTACGCGGCAGGTTGATATCGATTTCCAGTCGGAATTTCATGATGCGCTCCATTGCCACCAGCTGACACGAGTGGCCCTGAGCATAGTCCAGCAGCAACGCGCTGCCCATCTCTGTTGCGAGCCACCGCGATAACCGCGCACGATGACGATACGTCATTGTCAACGTCGAGGTACAAGTATGACCGGCCAAGCGCAGGGCAACGCTAGGGTTCTGATAACACCGGGTCTTTGATGATAAAGCTTCAGCGGACCGGTAAAGACGCCTGCTAGCGATATGTGCCGTCGGAAACTTGTCCGACGCGTCTGGCGACTACGTTGCGCGCAATTGTTTACGCAACCGCCGACTCACCAACAGCACACCGAGCAAGATGAACGGCATGGCGATGCCCGTCAACAAGTCAACGGGCAGTAACAAGCCGCCAGCCTTGATGGCTTTCAGCCCGTAACCCAGCAGACCGGTGAGATAATACGTTAGCACCGCAACCGATAAACCTTCGACGGTTTGCTGCAGCCGCAACTGCAACTCGGCGCGCTTGTTCATCGAACTGAGTAGCTGCTGGTTCTGTTCTTCACGCGTCACTTCTACGCGTGTGCGCAACAAGCTGGTAGCGCGCTGTAGCCGTGCATTCAAACGCTCCTGACGTTGGCTGACGGTCTCGCAAGTCTCCAACGCTGGCATCAGGCGGCGGTGCAGGAATTCACCAAACGGTTGAATGCCCTCGAGCCGCGCTTCGCGCAATTCTTCAATGCGGCGTGCCACCAGGGCGTGATAAGCGCGCGCAGCGGAGAACCGGTACTGGCTGTCACCGATCAGCGATTCCGATTCTGCCGACAGTTTCGACAACTGATTCAACAGCACGCGGTCATCACTGCCATCGAGCAGGCCATCGGTGATCCGGTTCAGTTGGTGCCGAATCTGATCGATCTCGCGCATCTGCCGTTTGGCAATCGGCAGCGCCAGCAAAGCCAGCATGCGGTAAGTTTCAATCTCGAACAGCCGCTGCACCATCCGGCCGGTTTGACCCGGCCGCATCGATTGATTCAGCAACACCAAGCGGCTGACGCCGCCAGCGATTGCAGGTTCTGGATATAGCCGCAGGTCGGTCAAGGCGGTCGCTTTGCCGAGCGCCAATTCGGCGCCGACCCATTCTTCTTCCTGAAACCATTGATGGCGGTGGGCGAGCGTGCCGGGGCTTTCATTCTCGTTCTGCAACACCAGCAATTGCATGGCGACCAGTAACTCGCCGGGCAACGACGACAACCAATTCGCTGGCAGTTGCCGCCACAGCGAATCGTCGAATTCAAGCGCGCGTTCCGCCCGCACCAGCGTGTAGCGGACAAACTCTGTATGCAGCGCCCAACGCACTGTCAGCGGCCCGGTGCAGGCGACGTGATGATTGCAATCAGCCGGGGCCGTGCGACAGTGCAAGCTCTGCAGCAAACGGTTCAGACCATCGCGCTGGCCGTCGATGTCGCCGTGATGCAGCACGGCAAAGCTGATGATGCGCGCCGGTGCTTGAACCGGCAGATTGGGGCGGGCGTGCACCTCGTCATTGAGTGCGCGGCGCAGCGGGTGACTGGCGACCATAGGCTGTTGTCCTTTAACAAGCCGATTTTCAGAAAGGAACTCCGCATCATCGCTTGCAAACGCGATGCCGGATATGACCGCTGCTTATGCCGAGAGAATTGCCCGATCACGCTGATGTTTGCGCCAGTTTGGTGTGCGCTCGCGCAGGCGCTGCGCCAATTGCTTCAGCTCGGTGCAACGCAAACGGCGGTGCCGCTGTCCGCCAATGCGCTGATGGCACACTGCACAGCATTGTCATCACACGGCCGATCCAAACCGAGCCGGAAATGGACACGGCCTTGCAAATCGCGCGAGGAGTGCAGCGACTGCAGGTTGACGCCGGCATCGGCAAACGCCGCCAGCAGCGCGCGCAGCTGGCCGGGTTCGTCGCGCGGCAAGTGCATGACAATCACATTCGGCTCATCGAGATCGGCCAGCAGATAGGCCAGTTGCTCGAACCGGGCATTGCCCTGTTGCAACGTGGTTTGACCGAGCTGCTGCAGCGGCGTGTCCAGATGCTGCTGCCGCCATTGCGCGCGTGCTGCCGGATCGCCGGACTGCACTTGCGCCGCCATGGTTTGCAGCGTTGCTGCCAGTTGCTGCAGTACCGCCGGCAGGTGCGGATTCAGAAACTGAATGTCTTCGTAAATCGTCGGATTGCTGGTCAGAATCCGGGCGATGACGGCACTGTTGAGCGCAAATGACGGCGAACGAAACGGCATCAATGCTGCCAGCGCATGCAGGCCATCGCTTTGCTGACTGAGCACCGTTGCCTGCGCCAGATGACTGGCATGAACGAGCCCCTGCACCAGCGCCATCACCCGGTCATGCTCGGCCGGCGTGCTGTACACCGTCTCGGCATCGAGCGCTTGCAACAAGGTGTTGAACCACGGCCGCCAGCGATCCAGTCTTGCCTCACACACCACCAACACCCGGTCACGCAGCGTGCGGGTTTTCGGTGCCGCGCACATCGGGTGCAGGCCGACCACATTCGCCTCACTGCGCAGCATTTCGGTAACGGCCGGCTGCTTCAACGAGGTGATATCGAGCCAGAGCTGGTCGCGGCTGCGGGCGCCGGCGGCGGCAACATATTCGGCGATGATGCTCGGCGTCTGCCGAATCGGCGTGCTGAACAGCAGCACATCGGCGCGTGCAAGCAGCGCCTCCGTGCTCGGTGAATCCGGCCACTGCGGATCACTGCCAATGACTTCGCAGTGCATGACCTCGGCAAAAAAACCGCTGAGCCAACGGCCATACGCGCCAGCGGCGCCGACAATTGCAACAACAGGCTGCATGGGCAAACTCCAGAATCTGTCGTTGTTGTAGTCGAACGGTGTGAAAAACGGAAATACCCGCTGGCTGTATCCGGGCTACCCGCGTCAAGGTTCGACTGCTAGGATGCGCCAGGACCTTCCCACAACAGAGGATGTTTCGCTATGCGTACGAAAGTGCTCTTGCTGCTGGCCGGCGCTCTGCTCGCTTGCAGCGCCAACGCTGACGGCAATCACAAACACCATTTCGCTGCCGACGTCAAAGCCTTCCACGACAAACTGTCACCGCTTTGGCACGCGCAAGCGAGTCCGGAACGCAGTCAAGCGGTATGTGCGGCGACGCCCGAGCTTGCGAAACTGGCCGGGGCAATCAAGAGTGCCGATGCCAGCCAGCTGCGCGCCAGCATTGAACTGCTGGGCAAACATTGCAGCAACAATGCCGGCAGCATCGAGCAGCCCTTCTCAGCCGTACATGATGCGTTTCATGCCTTGATTGGCGAATAGGACAACCGGTGATGTTGCGTTCAGCGCGCCAGCGGGCATTCAGCGGTTTGCCCCCGCTTGCGCGCGGTCGCTGCCGCGGCGATTCGATTGAGATAATCGGTCGAGACGCTGATGTGTTGCATGGCTGACCACAGCGCTTCGACGGCATCACGATGACGGGCGTAAAACGGTTTCGAGAACGCCAAGTAATAATGTTCTTCGTCAAGTACGGTAGCGAGGACTTCCATTTTGCCGGCATAAGGGCCGGCGCAAAGTCGGCGCAGCGATTCGCTGCTGCCAGCAATCAGATCAATCCGGCCGGTGACCAAGCGGTGCGCCAGCGATTCCAGCGAGCGGGAATTGTCATCGACGGTGCCGCCATGGCGCGCAACGGACAGACTGTTGAGCTGATACGAGTTCATGATGCCAACCGGCGTTTTGAGGTTGACGAACTGACCGTCAACCACCTGCACTGTCGACCCGGTGCGGCGAAACAGTTCGGTGCGTAATCGGCCGAGCGATTTGCTGGCATCCACTTGCTGCGCGTCCAGCATCGGAAACACCGCGATGGCGCGGTTAATGGCGGCATAGCTGGCAATGTTGATCGCATCGACACTACCGGCATCGAGCATGAGCTGACAGCGATACCAGGGTGCCGAGACCTGCTTGACCGAAGCGCCGGTTTGTTCCGCGGCCATGGCCAGCAGAATCTGACTATTGCCAGGGGTAGCAGGATCGGGATGGCTGAGCGGCAGCGCTGGCTGATCTTCACTACAGAGCGTGAATTGAAGTGTCGATACTTGCCCGGCCCACACAGCGCAACTACCGAGCCAACCCAGCACCGACAGCACCAGCGTCAATTTTCCCAGCGCCATTTTTACGACGATGCGCATCGCGCACTCCCGAGCGCCAACCTCTGCATCGCCAAGTATAGTTGCTGTGATGTTGCCTGTTGATGAAGCGCAACAATCTGCACGGCAGTACACACGCCATGCAGATCCGTTGAGGTTTATTGCAAGCCGATAGCGCTGCCGCCAGCGCGACGCGGATCGGCCGCGCCCTGATACCAGCCATCGCGGAACAGAATCGATTCGGTGGTGCCAAGCGGCGAACCGATGCGAACGTCATGACCTTTGGCTTTCAGCGCGTCGATGGTGTCGGCAGAGAAACCAAATTCGAGTCGCACCCGATCCGGTTGCCATTGATGATGGAAGCGTGGCACCGCGGATGCCGCGGCGATGTTTAGCTCGTGATCGACCACGTTCATGACGATTTGCAGCACGGTGGTGATGATCGTGCTGCCGCCCGGCGAACCGGTGACCAACATGATCTCACCATCTTTCAGAACGAAGGTCGGCGTCATCGACGACAGCGGCCGTTTGCGTGGTGCCACGGCGTTTGCTTCTTCACCGAGCAGACCATAGGCATTGGCGACGCCCGGCTTGGCCGAGAAATCATCCATTTCATTATTCAGCAGAATGCCAGTGCCTTTGGCGGTGATGCCGGTGCCGTAACTCCAGTTCAATGTGTAGGTGTTGGCAACGGCATTGCCCCATTGATCGGTGACGCTGTAATGGGTGGTTTGCGGGCTTTC
>CAMLNB010000245.1 GCA_946481205.1 uncultured Kangiella sp.
GGTTTGCAAGTAGCGAGTTCGCGTGCCCAGTCATAACCGAAACCGAGCCGCTTCAACTGGCCTTTCATGTAGGCCATGTTGTCGTCGGTCCAGGCCGCGGGCGCGACCTGATTCTGGATGGCGGCGTTTTCTGCCGGCAGACCGAAGGCATCAAAGCCCATCGGCTGCAGCACGCTCTTGCCGAGCATGCGCTGTACCCGCGAGACGACATCACCAATGGTGTAGTTGCGGACATGGCCCATGTGCAGCCGGCCGCTCGGGTACGGGAACATCGACAGGCAGTAGAATTTTTCCTTGTCGCTGTCTTCGACAGCGGCGAAGGCATTGGCATCGGCCCACTGGCTCTGCACGCGTGGTTCAATGGCGTCGGGGCTGTAATGCTCTTCCATAATGGTCATGGCGGGGGCTAACTCGTCGGAAAATCAAGGTTTTATCGATTGTGTGAAGCTTACCTTACCGGCCCCCACCCTTGCCATGGCAGGCTAGCGCCCCCTACCATCCGTGCCGACCTTGTCGCGTTTGACCGACCCGTTCGGCCTCCACTGCGGACCCCCTGATGAATTGGGATATTGTTCTGGTTTATGCCGGCAAAGCGCTGCTGCTACCGCCCGGCCTGAACCTGCTGCTGATTGCGCTGGCCTGGCTGGTCGGCCGCAAATGGCGGCTGCTCGGCATCAGCCTGTTCGGCCTATCGCTGTTGTCCCTGCTGGCACTGAGCCTGCCGATCACCGCCCAAGGACTGATGGCCCAGCTGCAACCGGCCGAAACCCAGCGGCTCAGCCTGCTGCCCACCGACATGCAAAATGCCGCCATCGTCGTGCTTGGCGGCGGTCGCCGCAGCAACGCCCCGGAATTCGAAGGCAGTGACACTGTCAATGCCCGCACGCTGGAACGTCTGCGCTATGCCGCCCGCTTGCAGCGCCAGACTCGACTGCCGGTGCTGCTGTCCGGCGGCAAGGTCTTCGGCGAAGCCACCGCCGAAGCGGTGCTGATGAATGAAAGCTTCATCAGCGATTTCCGCGGCGCGCCGAACTGGCTGGAAGCCGACAGCCGCAATACCGCGGAACAGGGCGAGTTCAGTGCCCGGGTGCTGAAAGCCAATGGCATCCAGACCATTTTCCTGGTCACCCACGCCAGCCATATGCCGCGCGCCCAAGCCGAGTTCGAACAGCAGGGTTTGAAAGTGCTGCCGGCCCCGCTCGGCTATGTCCAACAGGCAAGCGGCAAAACCGGCCCGCTGGCCTGGTTGCCGAACGCCGAAGCGCTGGCGCTGTCGAGCCAGGCGCTGCATGAACAGATTGGTCAGTTCTGGTATGGATTAACCGATTGAGGCACTGATCCATTGAAGGACTGATCGAATGACTGCTGTATGAATGCAAAAGAAAAAGCGGGCCTGAGCCCGCTTTTTCTTTTGCTCATGAATATCCACGCTACCAGTGCCGCTTCAAGACATCGGTGACTTGATCCGGCGGCAGCGGTTTGGCCAGCCAGTAGCCCTGCATTTCCTCACAACCTTCATCGCGCAGGAATTGCAGCTGCTCGTTGGTTTCGACACCTTCGGCGACCACGTTCAGTTTCAGCGAATGTGCCATCGCAATAATGGTGCGGGTGATCGTTGCATCATCCGGATCGATGGTGATGTCGCGGACGAAGGCCTTGTCGATCTTGATCGTGTCAATCGGGAGCCGCTTCAAGTACGACAGCGACGAGTAACCGGTACCGAAATCATCCACCGCCAAGCGCAGGCCAAGCTGGCGTAGCGCGTTCAAGCGACCGATCGCTTGTGCAGCATTGGCCATGACCAGTGACTCCGTGATTTCCAATTGCAGCCATTCCGGACCCAGTGAGAAGTCGCGCAGAATCTGCTGCACGCGTTCCGCCAGATCGCCGGCCATCAATTGTCGAATCGAAATGTTCACCGCAATCGGCACAATCGGCAGGCCTTGCTCACGCCATGCAATCAATTGCCGACAGGCTTCCTGCAGCACCCAATCGCCGATCGGCACGATAAGACCGGTATCCTCGGCCAGCGGAATGAACTCATCTGGCGGGATCCGGCCGAGCTCCGCACTGTTCCAGCGCAGCAGCGCCTCCAATCCGGTCAGTTCACCGGAGCGAATATCCATCTTCGGTTGGTAATTGAGCGAGAATTCGCGATGATCGAGCCCCCGGCGCAGCGCCGTTTCCAAGCTCAGCCGGCGGCGCATGGTTTCGTTCATTGCACCGACATAGAACTGGTAATTGTTACGGCCCTGATCTTTCGCGTGGTACATCGCCAGATCGGCATTTTTCAGCAGGGTCGCGCTGTCTTCACCGTCATCCGGAAACACGCTGATGCCAATCGACGGTGACACCACCACTTCGGTGCCGCTGAGCACGTACGGTTCGGCAAACGCCCGCAGCACTTTTTCCGCGACCACCCCGACCGATTCCAGATTGGCAATACCTTCGATGATCACGGTGAATTCATCGCCGCCCAACCGCGAGACCGAATCGTCTTCACGCACACTGGCGGACAGCCGCCGCGCGACTTGTTTCAACAAACCATCGCCAGCGGCATGGCCGAGCGAATCATTGATCTGCTTGAACCGATCCAGATCGAGGAACAGCAACGCCACCCGTTGCTGATGCCGGCGTGCATGCGACAAGGCATGACGCAGCCGTTCATGGAACAAGGTACGGTTCGGCAAACCCGTCAGCGTGTCGTAATTGGCGAGCTGACGCAGTTCGTCCTCGTAGCGCTTGCGTTCGGTGACATCCTTCATCGTGCCGGCCATGCGCAGCGGCTTACCGATGGCATCGCGCTCGACCACACGGCCGCGATCATGAATCCAGACCCAGCTGCCGTTGGCACCCTGCATCCGGTATTCGGCTTCGAAACTTTCGGCTTCGCCATCAAGGTGGCGTTGCAAGGCCGCCGGCATGGTCAGCGCATCGTCTGGATGGATCAGGCTGTCGCGCCAGGCTTCCGTTGGCTGCACTTGGCCAATGCCGTAACCGAGCAAGCGATCGATACCTGAGCGCACAATCACGCCGGTGCGCAGATCCCAATCCCACAACGCATCACCGGAGCCCCACAGCGCCCACTTCAGTCGGGCTTCGCTGTCACGCAGCGCCCGCTCACTGGTTTCGCGCTCGCGCTCGCGGCTGCGCCGGGTCCACGCCCACGAACCGAGTGCTGCCAATGCCGCGAGCAGATAAACCAGCTGCGCCCAAACCGAGGCCCAGATTGGTGGCACCACTTCTATCGGTACTCGCAAAGGTTTCGAAGTCCAGACACCATCGTGATTGGTGGCGGTGATTTCCAGCTGATAGCGGCCGGCATCAAGATTGGTGTAGATCGCTTCGCGCTGATTGCCGGCGTTAACCCAGTCTCGATCAAACCCCTGCAAGCGGTAGCGATACTGCAAGCGATGCGGCGCCAAATAGTCGAGCGCAGCGAACTGCACGGCCAGTACCCGATCGACATAGTCGAGCTTGACAGCACCGCGCAATTCACCCACCAGATTGCGCGGCGGATCGCGCCCGGTTTGCACCGCCGTGACATGCAATGGCACCGGCCGCTGATCGAGTTGAATTTCATCCGGTTGAAACGCATTGAAGCCACGGGTACCACCAAAGAACAGCCGGCCATCGCTACCGCGCGCCGCCGCACCGCCGTTGAATTCGGCGCCTTGCAGGCCATCGTGACGATCATAAACGACCACTTCACCGGTGTTAGGGTTGTAGCGCGCCAAACCACGGTTGGTGCTGAGCCAGAGCAACCCGTGGCGGTCTTCGAGTGTGGCGTAGACGGTGTTGTCCGGTAGGCCACGGCTGCGATCAATCGTTTCGAATTGCGGTTGCTCGGCATCCGGCTGACTCAGCCGACACAGACCGCTGTGCGTCGCGATCCACAGCTCGCCGCTCACACTTTCATAGAAATGCCGAATCAGATTGCCGCAGACGCTGCTCGACACACTGGCATCGTGCAGAAAATTGTCGACCCGGCCATCCGGGCGCAACCGATTGAGGCCGTTCAGCGTGCCGATCCATAGCGCTCCGTGGCGATCACGGTGCAAGGCCAGTACGGTATTGTTCGACAACCGTACACCCGGCAACAGCGCATCGTGAAAATGCCGATTCAGTTTCGGCCATTGCTTCATCTCGAACAAACCGGAACGCTCGGTGCCAAACCAGATGCTGCCGTCGTCATCACGCCACACACTGCGGACATTGGGCGCGCCACCGGCCACCAGTGGCCAGTCATACAGTGCGTCGGTGCGATTGCTGGCGGGCGCAAAGCGCAACAAACCTTCCGAACTGCCGAGCAGTAAATGCTCACCGGCCATTGTGATCGCCTGCACACGGAAGGGCCGTTGGCGTGCTGACGCCGGCAGGGCTTTCAGCAAGGCTTCCGTGTGATAGCGATAGTCATTGCCGCCGGGCGGCAGGCTTTTCAAGCCACCGCCATCGGTACCAAGCCAGAGCGTCCGATCCGGTGTTTGCAGAATGGCGCGAATATGGTTGCGCAGATCCGCATTGGCGCTGTTGGGATCGCTGTCGAGAAAATCGCGGTACAACTCGAATCGATCACTGGCGGCGTAGGTGCGACCGAAACCACGCAAGGACGTACCGACCCAGAGCAGACCGTTGCGATCCACCAGCAAGCTCAGCAGATTCATGTCCGGCAGACTGAACGGATCCGCGGGTTGCCGCTGGAAATGGGTCAGCTCGTCGCGGTCGATGCGATAGCGCAGCAGACCGTGGTTCTGCAAACCGATCCACAGCGTCTGTTGACCATCGCCGGTCAGGCTGCGCACGCCGTGCTGCAACAACCCTGCCGGCCCGTTACCGGGGCGCAGCGGTGCGGTGCGGCCTGAGTTAACGTCGAGTCGGGCGATGCCCAGTTCGCTGCCGATCCAGACCCGTGCATCGTTGTCACGCCACAGGCCCATGACGCGCACACCGAGGCCTTCGCCTTGCACGCGTTGCAACGGACCTTGCGCGGGGTAATGAAACAAACCGGAACCCGGCAGACCGAGATACACGCCGCCGTTGCCGTCTACCAGCAAGCTCTGGGTGAACAAGCCGCGCACGGCGGCAACGCCAAAATCGATCAGCTCCAACTGCTCGTTGGCGAAACGAAAACGCAGCAGACCGTCGTCGGTGGCCAACCAGAGTTGGTCGCGGTCCACCGCCAGCGCTTTGATGGCGGCCC
>CAMLNB010000246.1 GCA_946481205.1 uncultured Kangiella sp.
CGAATCGTCCCGTCCACCGATTGGATCGTCAGCACCCGTTCAGTGCGCACCGGTTGGCGAATGGGATTGGCGGCCACCGGCTCGAACTGCCAGCCACGCACCCACTCCAGCACTTGCTCGGCGAAACGGCCCTGCGGATAGGACTTGCGCACCTGCGGATCGAAGGTGCGGCCTTCGGCATCAATACCAAAATGCACCGCGACGCAACCGTACTGCAGATTGCGGCCGCTGGTTACCGGCGTTTGCAGCACCAACTCATCAACTGGCTGCCAGTAATCCGGCAGCTGCGTCGCGGCCACCGCCACAATCGGCAGGCTGCGCATCGGGGTTGGCATCGGTTCCGGCGTGGTGCTGCTGTCGGTAACACAGGCGGTCACCGTCATCGCCATCAACACCGCCCAACCGATATTTTTGCTCTGCTTGTTCATACGCTGACTCGCCTCCTTGCCATCCTCGCTGGCAGAATGTACCACCGTCACGGCATCGCCGTAAGCTCACTCACTACCATTGCGCAGGAGATCTCCATGCCCGCCGATTTGCTCGGCTATCTGGCCGCTTGCTGCACCACCGGCGCCTTCCTGCCACAAGTCATTCAGGCCTGGAAAACCCGCGATACTCGCGCCATTTCCTTGCCAATGTATCTGGTGTTCGTAGTCGGCGTGCTGCTGTGGCTGATCTACGGTCTGCAAATTGGCAACTGGCCGATGACCATCGCCAACATCGTCACGCTGGCGCTTGCCGGCACGGTGCTGGTCATGAAACTGCGCTACGGCTGAGCCTGCTGCCGCGCTTTCGCGCTGAACTGCACGCACATCAACTTCGTAATGACAGAGCAAGCCCACACCTTTACGGCCAACCATCGCGCCGTCAGGCGTGTTCAGCGCAGCGTGCTGCGCTTCAAACCGCGTGCTGCGCAAACAACGCCAGTAATTGCTGCTCGTCCCAGACTGCTACGCCAAGCTCGGTTGCTTTCGCCAGTTTGCTGCCAGCACCGGGCCCAGCAACCACGACCGAGGTTTTCTTCGACACGCTGTCGGTGACTTTCGCGCCCAACGCTTGCAGCTTGGCCGCCGCATCGTCGCGGCTGAACGCCTCCAGCGTGCCGGTCAAAACAAATATCTGGCCATTGAGCGGAAGCGCTGCTTTGTCGATCACCACAATGGCCGGCCAGTGCACGCCGGCCGCACGCAACGCCGCCACGGTATCGCGGTTGGCCGTGTTGGCAAAGAATTGATGCACACGCTGCGCCACCACCGGACCGACATCGCGGATCTGCTGCAAGCGCTCGACGTCAGCGTTCATGATGGCATCGATGTCACCGAACTCATTGGCCAGTGTTTGCGCCGTCACTTCACCGACATCGCGAATACCAAGTGCAAACACGAACCGCGCCAAACTCGTGCTTTTACTTTTCTCGATCGCCTTGTGCAATTTGACTGCTGACTTCTCACCCATCCGATCCAGCTCAGCCAGTACCGGTACGGACAACGCGTAAATATCAGCCGGGGTATGCACCAGCTCGCGCTCAACCAATTGCTCGACCAGCTTGTCGCCCAAGCCTTCGACATCCATCGCTCGGCGGCCGGCGAAATGCAGAATGGCCTCAATACGCTGGGCAGGACAGGAAATGCCGGCGGAGCAACGCACCGCAGCTTGACCTTCCTCGCGTACCGTTTCGGCGCCGCACACCGGGCATGCATTTGGCATCTGAATATGGGCCGCATCTGCCGGCCGCCGATCCAGCACGACACTGGCCACCTGCGGAATCACATCACCGGCGCGGCGAACGATCACGGTATCGCCGACACGCAAATCCAGCCGCGCAATTTCATCGATGTTGTGCAGTGTGGCATTACTGACCGTGACACCGCCAACAAAGACCGGTTTCAGTCTTGCCACCGGCGTCAACGCCCCGGTGCGGCCAACCTGAAAATCAACGCCTTCCAGCACGGTCAATTCTTCCTGCGCCGGATATTTGTGAGCAATCGCCCAGCGCGGTGCGCGCGAGACAAAACCCAGTTGCTCTTGCCAATCAATGCGGTTGAGTTTGTACACAACTCCATCGATTTCAAACGGCAGCTGATTGCGACGTTCGCCAATCTCGCGGTAGTAACGCAGACAGCCGTCATAGCCGCGACTCGCGCGGAGCTCACGCGACACCGGTAGGCCCAGCGTTCTGAGCAAGGCTAATCGCTCGGTATGATTGGTCAGATCGGCAATGGACCATTCGGCACTGCCTTCAAACTGCCCCATGCCATAGGCATAAAATGCCAGCTCACGTGCTGCCGCCACTTTCGGGTCAAGCGAGCGCAGTGCGCCGGCCGCGGCGTTGCGTGGATTGGCCAGTAGTTTGTCGCCCGTAGCTCGCGCTTTGTCATTGAAACGCTCGAATGCCGCCTTCGGCATGAAAACTTCGCCACGGACTTCCAGAAGTGCCGGCGGCAAACGCCCGGCATGCAAGCGCAGCGGAACAGCTTGAATCGTGCGGACACTGTGGGTGACATCTTCGCCAGTTTCACCGTCGCCACGAGTCGCCGCACGCACCAGCACGCCGTGTTCGTAAATCAGGCTGATCGCCAGGCCATCGAGCTTCGGCTCGCAGCTGAACTCCAGCTCCTCGGCCGTACCAAGCCGCTCCTGAATGCCGCGCACAAACGCTTGCAAGTCTTCCTCGCTGAAGGCGTTCTCCAGCGACAACATCGGAATGGCATGTTTGACTTGCTTGAACGCAGCAATCGGTTCACCGCCGACCCGTTGAGTCGGCGAATCCGCCGTCATCAGTTCGGGATGCTGGCTTTCCAGCTGACGCAGTTGCTGCATCAGCCGGTCATATTCGGCGTCCGGGATCGACGGTTCATCGAGCACGTAGTACTTGTAGTTATGCTCGCGCAAGCTGACGCGCAGTTGCTCAATCTGTTGCGATACCGTGGTCGACATGTTCGTTATGCTTCATCCAAACAAGGCAGGCTTTAACCCAAAAAACAGTCGTTAACGAAACAAAACAAACGGCGTCCGCAGACGCCGTTGTAGAAAGATTTGTCCGCGCTCAGGCACCCGCAAACAACTGGCGCTCATGCTCAGCCAGAATTTCCTGATGCCGCAGACGCACTTCCGTACTGAGCGGCCGGCGTGAGGCATCGCGCACTTCGCCGCCCATCGCCTGCGCGATCTGCTCGGCAGTTGCGAGCATCAGGTTGTAAGCGGAACGCGGATCCTGCGGTCCGGGCAGTTGCATGAACATGCTGATGCCGGGGCTGGAGAAATTGTCCATATTGTTCGGATCAAAGGTTCCCGGCTTCAAGGCATTGGCAACGCTGAACAACACAGCGCCTTGACCGCTGGCATCGGCATGGCGATGGAAAATATCCATCTCACCAAAGCGCAGATCATGTTCCAGCATGCACGGCACCAGTTCGGAACCGCGGAAGAACTGTCCATCACTGGCCAGCACCATCAAGGCAATGACGTCGGGCTCGGCCTTGCGCACAACCCGCTCCGGCCGCGGCTCACGGCGGCTCGATGGCGTGCTTCGAACCGGGCTGACCTCATCATCGCCGAACAGATCCGGCGTGACACCACGCGGCGGCGGTGATCGCGATGGCATTGACGCATCATCCTCGGCATCGCCGAAAGTGGGTTCAACCGGATCATGTCGCGACGGTGAGCGCGAGGTTTGCGCTGACTCGGTCGGAAAGAAACTGTGCGGATCGGTGTCTTGTTCCAGCACGCTGTCAGCGTGGCCACGCAAGCGCGGCTTGCCGACACCGTCTTTGCTGAAACCTTCGCGATCTGGCCGCTCGGGCGTATCCGGTGGCAGGTTCTTTTCCAGCTTGAATTTGTAGTTGTTACGCGCGCGGTTGCGCCAGCCATCCCAGGCCACGTATCCGATCAGGCCCAGGCCAGCGACTACCAGCAACAGGCGAAAATCGAAATCCATTCTTCACTCCATCGGCCGGGCTTCGGGCAGCCCGGCATTTGATCAGGGGTGGACATCGCGCCCCACCTCGGGCGGTCGGCATCAGGCTTCCGCCAATGCAGCCGCCTCTTCGATGTCCACTGCGACAATCCGTGACACGCCAGGTTCCTGCATGGTCACACCGCACAGCTGGCTCGCCATCTCCATGGCAATCTTGTTGTGCGAAATATAAATGAATTGCACCTGCTTGGACATGTCGCGCACCAGGTTACAGAAGCGGCCGACGTTGGCATCGTCCAGCGGCGCATCGACTTCGTCCAGCATACAGAACGGTGCCGGGTTCAACTGGAAGATCGAGAACACCAGCGCAATCGCGGTCAGCGCTTTCTCACCACCGGACAGCAAATGAATGGTGCTGTTGCGCTTGCCCGGCGGCCGCGCCATCAGCGTGATGCCGGTATCGAGCAGATCTTCGCCGGTCATTTCCAGGTAAGCATGACCGCCGCCAAAGACTTTCGGGAACAGCTCCTGGAAGGTCTTGTTGACGAAGTCAAAGGTGTCCTTGAACTTCGAGCGGGTCTCGGCATCGATTTTCTTGATCGCGTCCTCGAGCGTTTCCAGTGCAGCGGTAAGGTCGTCGCTCTGGGCATCCAGATAGGTCTTGCGCTCGGACTGCACCGAGAACTCATCAATCGCCGCCAGGTTGATCGCGCCCAGACGTTGAATGCGTTCGGCAATCTCGGTCAGGCGGCCAGCCAGTTCGTGTTCCTGATCGCCATCGCTGAGCAGCGCCAGGGCCTCTTCCAGGGATTTCTCTTCCTGGGCCAGAAACTCCAGCTGATGATCGCGACGGGCGGTCAGTTCACCGCGTTCGATCCGCAGTTGTTCCAAGCGGCTGCGCACGCCCATGGCGTTCTGCTCGATTTCATGACGACGGCGTTCATGGGCACGGACAACCTGATCGACTTCCGACAGCGCTTCACGAGCAGCGGTCAATTCGGCTTCGACCGTGATGCGCTTGTTAAGAGCCGTTTCCAGATCCGCTTCCATCTGCGCCAACGGTTCGACGCTGTCTTCCAGCTGCATTTCCAGCTGTTCGCGCCGTTCGGTGATCGCGGCCAGTTGCTCTCGTACCCGCTGTTCACTGTTGCGGGTCGAGGTCAGCTCGGCGCGCAGACCTTCCATGCGCAGCGCCAGCTTGTGGTAAACGTCCTTGGCATCGCGCGCCGACATCCGAGCGGTATCGACCAGCTGGCGCAACTCTTCGCGCCGTGC
>CAMLNB010000247.1 GCA_946481205.1 uncultured Kangiella sp.
TGCACTGGGTGGCTGAGCTGGAATGCGGCCATTTTCAACACACCCGCCATAGTCCGCCTTGGATGAATCGGCCGTGGGTGCTGACGGCAGAAGGGCGTGCGGCCGCCATTGGTACGTGGCTCAATTGCAAGAAGTGCGATGAGGGTGCGCCGCCGGATCGACCACACGTTTGACGCCGAGGAGAATCGACTGTGTTGAAGACTGCACTGCAATTTGTCGTTGCTACAGTTCTAACCGGTTGCGCCGTGCACGTCCCGAACACGCCGCCGGCAATGGCTTCGCGTGAGCAAATCGACGCGGTCGTTCATCAGATGATGCAAGAAACCGGTGCAAAGGGACTGGCGCTTGCGGTCATCGACAATGGCCAAGTCGTGCAGGTGAGTAGCTACGGCGCTCGTAATGCCAGCGGCGCGGCGCTGACGGACGACAGCATCATGTACGCCGCCTCACTGACCAAAACCGCTTTTGCTTACATGGTGTTGCAATTGGTCGATGAAGGGATTGTCGATCTCGATGCCTCAATCGCAACGTATCTGCCGAAACCGCTGCCGGAGTATGGCGGCAGCGATATCGAGCGACGCTACGCGCGGTGGAGTGACTTGGCCGGTGATGAGCGCTGGAAGGCGCTGACGCCGCGCATTCTGCTCAATCATGGTTCCGGCTTTGCCAATTTTGGTTTCATTGAACCCGACGGCAAGCTGCGTTTTCATTTTCAGCCCGGTACGCGATACGCCTATTCCGGTGACGGCATCATCCTGCTGCAGTTTGTGCTGGAGGCGGGACTTGGTCTGGATGTCGGCAAAGAAATGCAGCGTCGATTGTTTGAACCCTTGGGCATGGCCAACACCAGTTTGATCTGGCGAACGGATTTTGCCGAGCGCATTGCCGATGGCTGGACAATTGATGGCAAGCCGGAGCCGCATGATGAGCGCAGCAAGGTCCGTGCGGCTGGCTCGATGGACAGCACTATCGCTGATCTGGCGCGTCTGGCTGCGGCGATGGTGCGCGGCGATTTGCTGTCGGTGAAAGGTCGACAGGAGTTTTCACGGCCACAGCTGCCCATCAAAAGTGCCAGTCAATTTCCGAGCATCGAACAGAGCAGCGTGGTGGTGGCGCGCGAGCAGCCGCTGGCGGCCGGGGTCGGGATGGTGGTGTTCGACGGCCCGCAGGGACGGGGCTTCTTCAAGGGCGGGCACAACGATTCGACCGGCAATATGCTGACTTGCCTGGAGGCTCGCCAGCGCTGCGTGCTGATCCTGGGTAATGATCTGCGGGCCGAGCGAGCTATTCCTTATCTGGTTGATTTCATCCTTGGTGATAGTGGTGTGCCCTGGCGCTGGGAGTACGGCGATGCGCGGTTTTGGCGGCCGGCAACACCGGCGCCTTAAGAGGCTGGGCCACGGCCGCCCTTGACTGCTCTTGCCTGACAAGCCACCCGCGAGGTGGCTTGTGCGTTTTGGGCCGGGGATCTTCCGGTGACGAGGAGGGACTCGCCCGGTTGCGGCCGTTCCTGCGCTTCCAGCCCTGCTAACTCGGTAAAACCCTCTTCTTGGTAAAAGCCACTCGCTAAGAGCTTCAGCTTATAAGGACGGATTAAAGGCTTGACGGATAGACGTCCATAAGGCTAAGGTGGCGTCCATGTCATTTGGACGTCTAAACAGCCAAAAGGGACCTCACCATGTCCGTCGCACATTCTCTCGGTTTTCCTCGCATCGGCCTCAAGCGTGAGCTCAAGACCGCCCTCGAAAAGTACTGGCGTGGTGAACTCAGCCGAGCCGACCTTGAAACTTGTGCACGCGCCCTGCGGGCGGCGCATTGGCAACTGCAGGCGGATGCCGGCATCCAGTTGCTGCCAGTCGGCGATTTTTCGTTTTATGACCATGTGCTCGACACCTCATTCTTGTTTGGTGTGATTCCGGAACGCTTCGGCAGCACCGATAGCACCGATCTGGATCTGTATTTCCGCGCTGCGCGGGGCCGGGCGCCAACCGGTGCCGATGCGCCGGCTTGTGAAATGACCAAATGGTTCGACAGCAACTATCACTACATCGTGCCGGAGTTCAGCAAAGGCCAGAGTTTCACACTCAACAGCGAGCGCTTGATTGGCCAGATTCAGGAAGCGCAAGCGCTCGGTCACAAGGTCAAACCGGTGGTGCTCGGTCCGGTCAGCTATCTGTATCTCGGCAAGAGTCGTGACGGTGGCAACAAGCTGGAGCTGCTGCCGAAACTGCTGCTGCAATACCAGAAACTGATTCAGCAATTGGAAGAACTGAACCTGGAATGGCTGCAGATCGACGAGCCGATTCTGGTGCTGGATCTCGACGCGGCATGGCAAGACGCCTTCCGTTACGCCTACAAAAATCTGCAGGACTACAAGCTGCAGCTGTTGCTAACCACCTATTTCGGCAGCGTCAAAGACAATCTGTCTTTGATCAAGGAATTGGCCGTTGATGGCTTGCATGTTGACGCAGTGCGTGGCGCTTCAGATCTGGATGCCATCATCGATGCCTGGCCAAAAGAGCGGGTGCTGTCGCTTGGCGTGGTCGATGGCCGCAATATCTGGCGCACGGATCTGCGAGCAGCGTTGCTACCGCTGAGCAAGGCACAGCAGAAATTCAATGGCCGGCTGTGGGTATCGAGCAGCAGCTCGTTGTTACATACCCCGGTGGATCTGGATGCCGAAAGCAAACTCGACCCGGAACTGCGCAACTGGTTGGCATTTGCCAAGCAGAAGAGTGCCGAGATCAGCGTGCTCAGCACGGCGTTGAATCAAGGCGTTTCAGCGGTTGCCGACGCCCTGACTGACAGTGACAAAGCAGTTGCCAGTCGGCGCGCGTCGCCACGCATTCACAAACCGGCAATCAAACAGCGTTTGTCGGCCATCAGCAAAGCCGACAGCTTGCGCAAGTCGCCATACCATCATCGTGCGGCGGTGCAACGTGGCACGTTGAAGCTGCCGTTGTTCCCGACCACGACGATTGGCTCGTTCCCACAAACCGGTGATATCCGCGGCCTGCGCGCCAGCTACAAGAAAGGCCAGATCAGCGAGACGGACTACGTCACCGGCATCAAGGCACAGATTGCCGATCATGTTCAGCGGCAGGAGCAGATTGGTCTCGATGTGCTGGTGCACGGCGAAGCCGAACGCAATGACATGGTTGAGTATTTCGGTGAGCTGCTTGAAGGATTTGCCTTCACCGAGAACGGCTGGGTGCAAAGCTATGGTTCGCGCTGCGTCAAGCCACCGATCATTTACGGCGATGTCAGCCGGCCGAAAGCGATGACCGTGGATTGGACGACCTACGCTCAGTCGCTCACCGACAAGCCGCTCAAAGGCATGCTGACTGGGCCAATCACCATTTTGTGCTGGTCGTTCACCCGCAACGACTTGTCGCGTAAAGAGCAGGCCGAACAAATTGCCTTGGCCTTGCGTGATGAAGTGCAGGACCTCGAATCCGCAGGCGTGCGTGTTATCCAGATCGATGAACCGGCGATCCGTGAAGGCCTACCGCTGAAAAAGAACGAACAGCCAGCCTATCTGGATTGGGCCGTGACGGCATTCAAGCTGGCAACGGCCGGGGTCAGCGATGGCACCCAGATCCATACCCACATGTGCTACTCGGAATTCAACGAGATCATCGATTCGATTGCCGCGCTTGATGCCGACGTCATCACCATCGAAACGTCGCGCTCGAACATGGAACTGCTGGAAGTGTTTGAACGCTTCAGCTACCCGAATGAGATTGGTCCCGGCGTGTACGACATCCACAGCCCGATTGTGCCAACCGTTCAACAAATTGAAACGCTGATCGAAAAAGCGGCGCAGTTCGTTCCGCGTGAGCGGCTCTGGGTCAATCCGGATTGTGGTTTGAAAACCCGGCAATGGCCAGAAACCGAAGCGGCATTGCGCAATCTGGTTGCGGCAGCGGAGAACCTGCGGCTCAAGTATGGCAAGGCCGTTGCGGCATAAAACGCTTTTCGTCACGCCTGCGTAAACAGGCGTGATGCTGGCAGTAGAGACGAGAACAAATCATGGCGCTACACGCGGCACGTTTGCTGGAAAATCTGAATCGGCAATGGGAGCAGGTGGAAGGTGACTTGCAAGTCTCATTCGAGTTTTTTCCGCCGAACACGCCGGAGATGGCCGATACCCTGTGGCAATCGGTGCTGAAGCTCAGTCGCTTCAAGCCGCAGTTTGTTTCGGTTACCTATGGCGCCAATGCGTCGACGCGCGACCGCACCCATGCGGTGATCGAACGGCTGAAAACCGAAACGACGCTGACGCCGGTACCACACCTGACCTGCATCGACGCCCGCCGTGACGAGATTGCCGAGATTGTGCATCGTTACCAGAAGCTCGGCGTCAATCACATCGTTGCGCTGCGTGGCGATCTGCCGGCGGGGCAGACACATCCGGGTGGCGATTTCGAGCACGCGGTGGATTTGGTGCGCTTTCTGCGCGAGCTGGGGATTGATGGCATCAGTGTCGCCGCATATCCGGAAGTGCACCCGGAAGCGCGCAGCGCCCGTGCCGATCTGGATTGTCTCAAAGCCAAGGTCGATGCCGGTGCCAGCCATATCCTGACCCAGTTCTTTTTCGACAATTGCGCGTTCCTGCGTTTCCGGGATCGCTGCGAAGCGGCCGGCATCAATGTGCCGATCACGCCAGGCCTGTTGCCGATTGGCAATTTCCGCCAAGTCGAGCGCTTCGCTGCCGGTTGCGGCACCGGCATTCCGAGCTGGTTGGCGCGGCTGTATGACGGGCTCGATGACGACCCGGATACCCGCAAGCTGATTGGCGCGAGCGTGGCGCTGGAGCAGGTCAAGCTACTGGTCCGCGAAGGTATCCGCGATTTCCATTTCTACACCTTGAACCGGGCTGAGCTGACCTATGCCGTCTGCCATTCGCTTGGCCTTGCCAGCCAACCGGTCTACGCTGCCGGCCTCGCCAAAGCGGCCAATCTTTGATTTTCATCCGCCAGTGAAGAAAACTGCTCGTCGGGGGTAAAGCCGGGTAATGGACCGCAGCGCGGTCGCATTTGCCCAGCAGCCTGAGCCGAGGAGCAACCATGAACAGCAACACTATCTTCCGGACCGCCATCGCTTTTGCGGCCGGCCTCTTCATTGTCGCCTTTACCTATTTCACCCTGATTCGGCCGTTCTGGGAGAGCAGC
>CAMLNB010000248.1 GCA_946481205.1 uncultured Kangiella sp.
CAATAGCAAGAGAATCTGACGAGGCCGATTGCGACAGCCATGCTGCAACTGATCGACAGCCACTGCCATCTCGACTATCCGCCGTTGTCGGACGAGGCGGATGCGTTGATCGCGCGCTGTGCGGCGGATGGCATCAGCCGCATCATTGTTCCGGCGACCACAGCGGCGCGCTGGCCGGCACTGGCAGATTTCGTGCGGCCTCGCCCGGCTTTGGCGCTGGCGCTCGGTCTGCACCCGATCTATCTGGATGAACATACCGCAGGGCACATCGACAGCCTGACCGACTGGGTGCAGCGGGAGTCGCCGTGTGCGATCGGCGAAATCGGCCTCGACTATTTTGTCGAAGCACTCGACCGGGAGTGTCAGCAGCGGCTGTTCGAAGCGCAACTGGCCGTAGCGGAGCAGGCAAACCTGCCGGTCATTTTGCATGTGCGTCGCTCGCACGACGCAACGATTGCCACGCTGAAAAAGCGCAAGTTCGCTGAAGGTGGGATTGTTCATGCCTTTGCCGGCAGTGCCGAGCAGGCACGCGAATTCATCAAGCTGGGCTTCAAGCTCGGCTTTGGTGGCGTAATGACGTATGACAGTGCAACCCGCGTGCGCAAGCTTGCAGCGACCTTGCCGCTCGATAGCATCGTGCTGGAAACCGATGCGCCGGACATGAAGCCGGCAGCGTGGCCGGATGAACACAATTCGCCGTTGGCATTGCTTGGCAATTTTCAGGCGCTTTGCCGTTTGCGCAACGAAACGCCGGAGCAGATTGCCGCCGTCACCACCGCGAATAGCAAGGCCGCCTTGCGGCTGAACTGATTTTCTCTTTTTTGATTGCAGCAGAGGTCCCGATGGACGGTTTGTATCAGCGCACCCATATTTTGGTTGGTGACGATGGCATCCACCGCTTGCAGAACAAGCATGTCTGCCTGGCTGGTTTGGGCGGGGTTGGCTCGTTTGTCGCCGAGGCGTTGGCACGCAGTGGCATCGGCGAGCTGACCATCATCGATCACGATGTGGTGGCTGCCTCAAACTTGAATCGGCAGCTGGTCGCGCTCAATTCGACCGTCGGTCTGTACAAGGCCGATGTCATGGCGGCCCGTATTCTCGACATTAACCCAACCTGCAAGCTCAACGTGATCAAGGAATTCCTGAAAGCCGAGAACATGCCGGCTTTCATGCAGCAGCCCTTTGATTACGTGATCGATGCCATTGACAGCCTGAACAGCAAGGTCAACTATCTGAAGGCGGCCTTTGACAATGGCCGGCCGGTGATCAGCTCGATGGGCGCCGGCAACAAGCTGGACCCGACCTTGATCCGGGTCGGTGATATTCGCGACACCGAGATGTGCACGCTGGCCAAACACGTACGCCGGCGGTTGCGCCGAATCGGTGTCAAGAAAGGCATCAAAGCGGTGTACTCGCTGGAGCATCCACGCGCGCCGTTGCCGCCGGAGCCGACCTCGATTGGTCGGCCGCGCGCGGTCAACGGCACCATCAGCTATATGCCGGCGCTGTTTGGCCTGACAGTGGCTGGCGTCGTGATCAAAGATTTGCTGGAACAAAGCTGAGCCCGCGTCATTGCAGTCCGGCTTCGTTACCGACAACAGGAGTGAGTGAGCAGGCATGGCGAAAGAAGCAAGCAAAGAAGCCGGAAAAGACCGTACCAAAGAGGCGACCGTTTCCACCTCGGCTTCTGCCGCCCCGGCCTCCGCCAACCCGGCTTCTGCGAATCCGGTCTCTGCAAATAAGGACCGGCCGATCCAGGCGGTCGAACTATTGGATGCTTTGCACCGCGAAGGCTTGATCAACGATCAGCAGCTGCAAACCGCCAAGTTGCGCGTGCGTGCTTCGGGTAACAGCGCCGAACCAGCCATAGCCCAAGTCGCCAAGCTCGATCTGAAAACGGTGCCGGTGCCGCATCATATTTTGTCGCCGGAATATCTGACGGAGTGGGTTGCCGGCAAAGCCGGCATGCCGTATTACCGGCTCGATCCGCTGAAAATCAATGTCGATGCGGTGACGGCCGTGATGTCCTTGCCGTTTGCCCAGCGCCATAAAATTCTCTGCGTCGAGGTTGGCGATAATTTTGTTCTGATCGCGACCTCGGAGCCAAAAGTTACCAGCTGGATTCCGACCCTGCAGCACACTATCCGCAAGGATATCCGCTTGGTGTTGGCCAGCCCGGTTGCCATCAAGCGCTATCAGACCGAGTTCTATCAGCTGTCGCGCTCGGTTAAGGGCGCCAATCAGGAAGGCAGTGAATCGAAAGTTGGCAACTTTGAACAGCTGATCGATCTCGGTCGTGCCGGTGAGGTCGATGCCAATGATCAACACATTGTTCGCATCGTCGATTGGTTGCTGCAATACGCTTACGATCAGCGCGCGTCGGATATCCATATGGAGCCGCGGCGCGAGAAGTCCTTCATCCGTTTCCGCATCGACGGCGTGTTGCAGAAAGTGTATGACCTACCCGCGGCAATCGGACAGGCGGTACTGGCGCGGTTCAAGATTCTTGGCCGGATGGATGTTGCGGAGAAGCGCAAGCCGCAGGATGGCCGCATCAAGTCGCGCAGCCCCGATGGTCAGGAAGTCGAACTGCGTCTGTCGACCTTGCCGACGGCGTTCGGTGAAAAATTGGTGGCGCGTATTTTCGACCCCGGTGTGCTGGTCAAGCATTTCGCCGAACTGGGGCTGGAGCGGCAAACGGAAAAGAAATGGCTGCAGCTCATCAATAACAATACCGGTATTGTTTTGGTCACGGGTCCAACGGGTTCCGGTAAAACCACCACGCTGTATACCTCACTGAAGCATCTGGCCAAGCCGGAAGTCAACGTCTGCACGGTTGAAGATCCGATCGAAATGGTCGAAGGCTCGTTCAACCAGATGCAGGTCAATCACGATATCGACGTGACGTTTGCCACCGGCGTGCGGGCGCTGCTGCGGCAAGATCCGGACATCATCATGATCGGCGAAATCCGCGATCTGGAAACCGCCGAGATGGCGATTCAAGCCTCGCTGACCGGTCACTTGGTGCTGTCGACTCTGCACACCAATGACGCGGCAACGGCGATTACTCGCTTGATTGATATCGGCGTGCCGCCTTACATGATCAATGCCACTGTGCTTGGTGTCATGGCACAACGTCTGGTGCGGACGCTCTGCCCGCATTGCAAGCAGGAAGCCAAGCCAGACCCGAAAAAATGGCAAGAGCTGGTGCAGCCTTTCAATGTGCCGATGCCGGACATGATCTATGAACCGAAAGGTTGTCATGAATGCCGAGATACTGGTTATCGCGGCCGCCAAGGCATTTATGAACTGATGATGCTGACACCGGCCCTGCAGCGCCTAATCAAACCCGGCTGTGATGTTGGGCCGCTGCGCGAACAAGGCCTGAAAGATGGCACGCAAATGCTGCGCATCAGCGGTGCTTACAAGGTGGCTGGCGGCCTGACGACGATCGATGAAGTGCTGAAAGCGGCACCACCGGTTGAACAGATTGGTGTGTAATCACCCCCTTCCTAAAACTCGAATTGATGAACACGGAACAAACCTTCTATCGGGCCACCAGCGTTGGCCCGACTTTTCCGGTGCTGCAAGGCAAACACAAGTACGACACTGTTGTGGTCGGCGGTGGTTTTGCCGGTCTCGCGACCGCGCTTGGCCTGCTGGAACGCGGCGCTACCTCCGTTGCCGTGATCGAGGCCGAGCAGATCGGTTACGGTGCTTCCGGACGCAACGGTGGTTTTGTTTTTGGCGGATTCAGTCTCGGTAATGCGGAACTAATACGTCAGCTTGGCCGAGCGCAAGCGCGAGCCTTGTATCAACTGACCCTGGATGCCGTCGAGCTGATCCGGCAACGGATCGCGCGCTATCAGATCGCCTGCGATGCCAATCACGCCGGTGTGCTGCTGGCAAACTGGTTCGATGACGACCGCATTCTGCAGCAGACACGCGACTTCATGCTGCGTGAGTTCGACATCGATTGGGCGACCGTGTCGCGCGAACAGTGCCGTGACTGGTTGCGCAGCGATCGCTATTTCGGTGCCTTACATGAGCAAAATGCCTTTCACTTTCATCCACTGAAATATGCCCAAGGCATTGCACGTGTCTTGCAGCAAACTGGTGCCGCAGTGTTCGAGCGCAGCCGGGTGAAGTCGATTGCTTCATCGGCGACCGGGCACAGTATCCATACCGACGCTGGGGAAATCTGTTGCCGCGAGCTGGTGCTTTGCTGTGGTGGCTATCTCGGCGCCCTGTATCCGGCATTGGCGAAATCGGTGTTGCCGATCGCGACCTATGTGATGGCAACAGAGCCGCTTGGTGAGCGAATGGGCTCGGCCATGCAGACACAGGCCGCCGTCTATGACACCCGTTTTGCGTTTGATTATTACCGGCCACTGGCCGATACACGCCTGCTCTGGGGCGGTCGCATTTCCATTAAAGATCGCTCACCGCAAGCGGTTGCCGACTTGCTTTATCGTGATCTGCTGAAAGTTTATCCGCAGCTGGAAGGTGTGCGCATTGAGCACGCCTGGAGCGGTTTGATGAGCTACGCCCGCCATCAAATGCCGCAGATCGGCCGCCTGCCAAATGGTATCTGGTATGCGATGGGTTTTGGCGGCCACGGCGTAGGCCCGACGACGCTTGCCGGTGAAGTCCTGGCCCGAGCAATCCATGACAAGAGCGCGATCCCACCCGGTTTCGATCACTACGGTTTGCCACCGACGTTTGGTGCGCTGGGTTTGCTCGCGGCGCAGCTGACCTATTGGTATTACGAACTGCGCGATTGGTGGCGGCAATGAGTAAGCGTTTGCGTTGGACGGCTTTGAGTATCGCTGCGCTGCTGATAATGGCCCTGCTGGTATTGTCGACGCGGATGCTGATGGAGCCGGAACGGGCTTGGCGTTATCGGCAGTGGTTTGGTGGCAGCGGCGAACCTGAGCTGGGCCGGTATTTTCGTGAAACGACGGGTCACCATTTGCGCGTGGAAAGTCAGCTGGCCGCCGGCAGCGTCTTGCTATTTGGCGACAGCCATATTCAGGGGATGGCGGTTAGCGAAGTGGCGCCAAGGGCGGTCAATTTTGGTATCGGCATGGATACCAGTCTCGGCTTGCTGATGCGCTTGCCGTATCACCCGTCGCGCGAACAGGCGGCGGCGATCATCAT
>CAMLNB010000249.1 GCA_946481205.1 uncultured Kangiella sp.
AGGACAGGAGCAGTCTGTCATGCGTTTTCAGATTTACCGTTACAACCCGGAAACCGATAACGAACCGCGTATGGAAGAGTTCGAGGTCGATGTGCCGGAAGGTCGCGACATGATGCTGCTGGAAGCGCTGCATCTGCTGAAAGAAAAAGATCCGACCCTGACCTTCCGCCGTTCCTGCCGCGAAGGTGTCTGCGGTTCCGACGGCATGAACATCAACGGCAAGAACGGTCTGGCGTGCACTACCTCGGTCAAGTCGCTGAAGCAGCCGGTTGTCGTGCGGCCGCTGCCGGGTCTGCCGGTCGTGCGTGACCTGATTGTCGACATGTCGATGTTCTATAAGCAGTACGAACGGATCAAACCGTTCCTGCAAAACAGCACACCGGCACCGGCCAAAGAGCGGCTGCAGACGCCGGAAGATCGCGAGAAAATGGAAGGCTTGTGGGAGTGCATTCTGTGCGCCTGCTGCTCGACCTCGTGCCCGTCGTTCTGGTGGAACCCGGACAAGTTTGTCGGCCCGGCTGGTCTGTTGCAGGCTTATCGCTTCCTGGCCGACAGCCGCGATACCGCGACTGATCAGCGCCTGAGCGAGTTGGACGATGCCTACAGCGTGTTCCGTTGCCGCGGCATCATGAACTGCGTCAACGTTTGTCCGAAAGGTCTGAACCCGACCCGGGCGATCGGCAAGATCCGCAGCATGTTGCTGCAACGCGGCGCCTAAGGTCAGCAATGATCGGCCCGCAACGCGGCGAACAAAAGTAGTAAGGCGAAGCCGTGTGAGTGCAAAAGGTGCTCACGCGGTTTTGCTGTCTTTAAGGCCTTTTCATTTTTTGTGGTAGTTGGGCAAAAAAACGAGGCTTCGGGCCCTGCCGGCAGGGTGACTGGAGGAAAGTCGAATTGCACTTTCTTCCACCATCCTGCAAAAGGCGGGATTGTGTGTTGAGCAGATGACGGCTCAATCAGCGGACTCACAAAGGGTGAGTGATATGTCAGGCATTGCAGAGCTCTTTTCCACGAGCTATTTGAACGGCGGCTCCGCCGCGTATATCGAAGAACTGTACGAGCAGTTCCTCGCCGATCCGGCTTCGGTGCCGGAAAACTGGCAACAATTGTTCCGTGAGCTGCGCCAAGGTGCTGCCGACTCGGCGCATGAGCCGGTCAAAGCCTATTTCCGTGACGCCTGGAAACGGCCACCGGTCATGGTGGTGCAGGGCGGCGGCAAGAACGAAGAATACGAAGCCAAGCAGGTCGGCGTGCTGCGCCTGATCAACGCTTACCGCGCCCGTGGCCACCAACATGCCGCGCTCGATCCACTCGGCATCTGGAAGCAGGAACACCTGTCGGATCTGACCCTGGAATACCACGGTCTGTCTGAGCGCGATTACAACACCACGTTCCGTTCGACGCTGTATGGCGCAACCGAACGTACCTTGAAAGACATTCACGAGCATTTGAGCCAGTGCTACACCAGCACCGTTGGTTTCGAAGGTTCGCATATCACTAACCAGAACGAACGCATCTGGCTGCGTGAGTACATTGAAAGTTCGCGTTGCAAACCGCAGCTGAAAGCCGATAGTCGCAAGACCTTGCTGCAAGGCCTGACTGCAGCCGAAGGTCTTGAACGTTATCTCGGTGCGAAATTCCCTGGCGCCAAGCGCTTCTCGCTCGAAGGTGGTGATGCCTTCATCCCGATGATGGGTGAGATGATTCAGCGTGCTGGCGAGCAGGGCGTGAAAGAGGTTGTGATCGGCATGGCCCACCGCGGCCGCTTGAACATGCTGGTCAATATTCTCGGCAAGAACCCAGCGGATCTGTTCGATGCGTTTGCTGGCAAACACGCCGATGTCCACGGTTCGGGTGACGTCAAATACCACATGGGTTTCTCGTCCGACTGCATGACCGCAGGCGGCAAAGTTCACCTCGCACTGGCATTTAACCCATCGCATCTGGAAATTGTTTCGCCAGTGGTCACCGGTTCGGTGCGTGCGCGTCAGGAACGCCGTGCGCTGGGTGTGGCGGGCCAGGCGGCTGTGGAGCAAGACACGCGCAATCAAGTGCTCGGCGTGGCCGTGCACGGCGACTCGGCCTTCACCGGCCAAGGCGTCGTGATGGAAACTTTCAACATGTCGCAGGCGCGTGGTTACACCACCGGCGGCACGATGCACATCGTCATCAACAACCAGGTTGGTTTCACCACCAACCGGCAAGATGACGTGCGCTCGACCGCGTACTGCACCGACATTGCCAAGATGGTCCAGGCGCCGATTTTCCACGTCAATGCTGACGATGCTGAAGCCGTGCTGTTTGTCACCCAGCTGGCGCTCGATTACCGCATCAAGTTCAAGAAAGACGTGGTCATCGATCTGGTTTGCTATCGCCGCTGGGGTCACAACGAAGCCGATGAGCCGACCGCGACCCAGCCGGTGATGTACAAGGAAATCAAATCGCGCCCGACGGCCCGCCAGATTTACGCTGAGCAGTTGGCGAAAGCGGGTCAGCTGACTGAAGCCGATGCCCAGGCGCTGGTCGATGACTACCGGAAGAAACTCGACGCCGGTGAGCAAGTCGCGCCGGGTATCGTGCCATTCCAGAAGAGTGAATTCTCGGCCGACTGGACGCCGTACTTCGGCCAGAAGTGGACGGCTGCAGCCGACACAACGGTCGAAACCGAACGTCTGAAACGGCTTGGCGAACAAATTTCAACTGTGCCGGCCGGCTTCAAGTTGCAGCCGCGTGTGGCCAAGATTGTTGATGACCGCAAAAAAATGGCCAGTGGCGACTTGCCGCTGGATTGGGGCTGCGCCGAAACGCTGGCGTACGCGTCGCTGCTCGAAGAAGGTTTCCGGGTGCGCATTTCCGGTCAGGATTGCGGCCGTGGCACCTTCTTCCACCGCCATGCGGTCTGGCACGAACAAGAGACTGGCAACACTCATGAAGTGCTGAAGCACATTTCCGACAAGCAAGCGCCATTCACCGTGATTGACTCGGTGCTGTCTGAGGAGGCGGTGCTGGCATTTGAATACGGTTATGCGACCACATCGCCAACGTCGATGGTGATCTGGGAAGCCCAGTTCGGTGACTTTGCCAACGGCGCGCAAGTCGTGATCGACCAGTTCATTTCCAGTGGCGAGCAGAAGTGGGGCCGCCTGTGTGGTCTCACCATGTTGCTGCCGCATGGCTATGAAGGCCAGGGCCCGGAGCACTCATCAGCACGTCTCGAACGCTTCCTGCAGCTTTGTGCTGAACAAAATATGCAGGTGGTAGTGCCGACCACGCCAGCGCAAGTTTTCCATATGCTGCGTCGGCAGATGATTCGTCCGCTGCGCCGTCCGCTGATTGTCATGTCGCCGAAATCGCTGCTGCGTCACCGCTTGGCGACCTCGTCGCTGGAAGAACTGAGCAGCGGCAAGTTCAAAACCGTGATCGGCGAAATCGACCAGCTCGATCCGAAACAAGTCAAGCGCGTGGTGCTGTGTTCGGGCAAGGTCTATTACGATCTGCTGGAAACCCGCCGCGCCCAGAACCGCAACGATGTCGCGATCATCCGCATCGAGCAGCTGTATCCGTTCCCGACTGCCAGCTTGAAGAAAGCGCTGGAGCCTTACCAGCACGTGCGCGAGTACGCGTGGTGTCAGGAAGAGCCGAAGAACCAGGGCGCGTGGTACAACAGCAAGCATCACTTCAAAGAATGTCTGCCGAGTGGTTTCGTGTTGAGCTTTGCTGGCCGTCCGGCATCGGCAGCACCGGCAGTGGGTTACTCATCGGTTCACGATGAGCAGCAGAAAGAACTGGTCGCCAAGGCGCTGGGCTGAGCGCGGGTTGAACGAATGCGGCGCGCGCGTTAACGCAACGCACGCGCCCTGTGCACGCTGCAAAGGGCAGCAAAGGAGAGAAAGATGAGTATCGAAATCAAGGTCCCGGTTCTGCCGGAATCCGTTGCCGATGCCGTTGTCGCCACCTGGCATAAAAAGCCGGGCGAATTCGTCAAGCGTGACGAAAACCTGGTCGACATCGAAACCGACAAAGTCGTTCTGGAAGTGGTGGCGCCGGCTGACGGCGTGATCGAAACCATCCTGAAAGACAAAGGCGCAACAGTCGGCGCGCAGGAAACCATCGCGCTGTTCAAGGCCGGCGATGCCAGCGCCGCTGCGGCGGCTCCGGCTGCCAAGGCCGACGCGCCGAAAGCGGAAACAAAAGCTGCGGCCGCACCGGCTCCGGCTGCTGCTGCGACCACCGAGTCGAGCGACGTGTTGACACCGGCCGTTCGTCGTCTGGTTGCCGAACATGGCCTTGATGCGAGCAAGATCCCGGCCTCGGGCAAAGATGGCCGCCTGAGCAAAGAAGACGTTGAAAAGTTCATCGCCGGCAAATCGGCGGCACCGGCTGCTGCCGCGAAAGCCGCACCGGTTGCTGCGCCTGCTGTAGCAGTGCCGGGCGTGCGCGAAGAGCGCCGCGTACCGATGACCCGTCTGCGTCAGCGCATTGCCGAGCGTCTGCTCTCCGCACAACACAATGCCGCCATCCTCACCACCTTCAATGACATCAACATGAAGCCGGTGATGGAGCTGCGTGCCAAGTACAAAGATCAGTTTGAGAAGACCCACGGCGTCAAGCTGGGCTTCATGAGCTTCTTCGTCAAGGCAGCAACCGAAGCGCTGAAGCGTTATCCGGAAGTGAATGCCTCGATCGATGGCAACGACATTGTCTACCACGGTTACTACGACATCGGCGTCGCGGTCAGCGCGCCACGTGGTCTGGTGGTGCCGGTGTTGCGTGACACCGATCGCATGGGCTTGGCTGACATGGAAAAAGCCATTGGCAGCTACGGCCAGAAAGCCAAAGACGGCACGCTGACCGTCGAAGAAATGACTGGCGGTACCTTCACCATTTCCAACGGTGGTGTGTTTGGTTCGTTGTTTGCGACGCCGATCATCAACCCGCCGCAATCGGCCATTCTGGGCATGTTCCGCACTGAAGATCGCGTCGTTGCAGTGAACGGCCAAGTTGTCATTCAGCCGATGATGTATGTCGCGCTGTCCTATGACCATCGCATCATTGATGGTCGCGAATCGGTGGGCTTCCTGAAGACCATCAAAGAGTTCATTGAAGATCCGGCACGTCTGCTGCTGAACGTTTAA
>CAMLNB010000250.1 GCA_946481205.1 uncultured Kangiella sp.
GCGCCGACCGGTTCTTGCGCCAGCACGGCAAACAGCGCATCGAGATCAGAGCGCAGCAGCAGCGGCCGAGCGGCATCGTGGACAAAGATCCAATCCTGCGGCTGGGCGCGGTCGGCCAAGGCTTGCAAGGCTGCGCAAACCGAGGCTTGCCGGGTGGCGCCACCGTGGCAGGTCAGCACCGGCAACGCGGACACATCGGAACGCGGGAAGTAATCGTCGTCAGCGGCCAGTGCCAGCATGACACCGGCAAAGCGGGAGTCGGCAAGAAAGCACTGCACGGTATGCCAAAGCACAGTCTGGCCGAGTAAATCGAGGTATTGCTTGGGTCGGTCGGCACCGAGGCGGCTACCGGAACCGGCGGCGGGGATCACCGCCCAACAGGCCGGCGCAACAGAGGACACCACTGCAGTCACGGAATCAGGATTCCTTGACGATGCGATAGAACACTTCGCCTTTCTTGACCAGACCGAGCTCGTGACGGGCTCGCTCTTCAATGCCGTTGAGACCGTTTTTCAGATCATCGACATCCATTTTTAGCAGCTCATTACGATCACGCAGGCGATCGTTCTCGGCTTGCTGACGGGCAATCTGTTCGTTGAGGGCGTTCCATTCGGCCAAACTGCCGGCGCCATGCCAGAGCCGACTTTGCAGCGCACAGAACACCAGCAGAAAAACGATAGCCAAGGCTTTCATTGACAGACATCCCGGTCGACCGCCCGCGGCGGCGCCCGAAGTATCGCAGAATCGAGCCGGATTTGCCTACCGCCCCGGCTTGCATGCCCAGCCCGATCCGCTAGGCTATGGGGGGCAAACCCAGCATGTAGTCGAACTCTGAACGGACGCAGAGAATGATGCTCAACACCCCGACCACGACCTCGCGTGGCCTACCGCTGTTCGCGACACTGGTCATGCTGACCGAGTTCGCCGACCCGACCCCATTGAACCAGGCCTTGGCTGACTGGGTGCGCAGTCAGCAGCGACGACAAACCGGTATGCAGCGCACCAATGTCGGTGGTTGGCATTCCGAGAAATTTCCTGCCGATTTGCCCGAACCGGCTGTGCAAGCGTTCCTGGCAGCGGTGCGGCCAGCGCTGAGCGAATGGGCCGCGCAGACCTTTCAGCTGAGCTCGATACCGGATCCGGCGGCATGGCAGATCGAATTCTGGGCCAACTGCAACCGCCGCGGTCATTACAACAAAGCCCACGATCATTTTCGCGCTGACATCATCGCGTCGGCGTTCTATTACGTGCAGAGCGGTGGCGATCAGGTTGGTGGTCGTACGGTGTTCATCAATCAGCAAAGTGTGCCGCCCTATGTCGAACTCGGCATCGACTGGCGGGACCGGGAATACGCGTTGACACCGAAAGACGGCACGCTGGTCATTTTCCCCAGCTGGCTCGGTCACAAGGTCGAGCCATTCCAAGGCGATGGTGACCGCATCACGCTGGCACTGAATGCCGGCCATCCAATGCTGCCGGTGCAGAAACGCGGCGAAAAACCGCGTTTGGCTTGGCTGCGTACTCGGTTAAGGGCGCTGCTAAGAATGGTGTCAAAGGCGTAGTTGAAGGTGCAGCGGCGTCAGCGTTTGCGCCACAGCGCCATGACCAATGGCAACGCCAGTAAGTAACCGCAGATCAGTCCCCACAGGTGCGCATCGACCGCAACCGGCGCATCGATCAGACTGGCCAAATCCTGAGTCTGGCCACCGGTTTGTTCGTAAACGATACGGCCCAGCAAATACACACTCAGCACCGCACCAATCAACCATTCGCGATTGGCCAACAGCAACAAACCACCCACGACCGCCGTGCCATACAACGCGCCCGACATGCCGACATACCAACCGACACCGGGCGAAAACCAGTGCATGCCCAGCACATTGCCTACGGCGCAAATGATTGCGATCAACCACCAGCGACGCGCATTCGCCAGGCCCTGAAACAACCAGAACTGAAAACTGGCACTGGCCGCATTCAACAACCAATGCCAGCCGTTGCTATGTACCAGATTGGCCGTAAACAAGCGCCACCACTCGCCCGCCACTACCTCGGCACGTTGATAGCGCAGCGTCTTGATCGCTTCTGGCCAGAGCAGCAGCAAAGCCGTCAGCAACAGTGACAACCAGACCGGCCAGCCGGAACGGATTTGCAACCAGGATATCGGCATGGGTTTCAGCACAGAGCGCTCACTCAACAGTGCAAACGTCAATACAGAAAAGCCCGCATGATGCGGGCTTTTCTCGACAAACACAGCTTACTTCAAGCGCGGGAACGCTTTCTTACCTGCGTACACCGCATTGCTGCCCAGCTCGCCTTCGATACGCAGCAGCTGGTTGTACTTGGCAATGCGATCCGAACGGCACAGCGAACCGGTTTTGATCTGACCGCAGCCGGTCGCAACCGCCAAGTCGGCAATGGTGACGTCTTCGGTTTCACCCGAACGGTGCGACGACACCGCGGTGTAACCGGCTTTGTGTGCCATGTCGATCGCGGCAATGGTTTCGGTCAGGGTACCGATCTGATTGACCTTGATCAGGATCGAGTTGGCGATGCCTTTGTCGATGCCTTCTTTCAGGATCTTGGTGTTGGTGACGAACAGATCGTCACCGACCAGCTGGATGTCTTTGCCGAGTTTGTCGGTCAGCTGCTTCCAGCCGCCCCAGTCGCTCTCATCCATGCCATCTTCGATGCTGATGATCGGGTATTGCTTGCACCAGCCAGCGAGGAAATCGGCAAACTCGGCCGAGCTGAACGACTTGCCTTCGCCTTCGAGGTGGTAATAACCCTCTTTGTAGAATTCCGAGCTGGCAACATCAAGACCGAGGTAGATATCCTTGCCCATCTTGAAGCCGGCTTTTTCGATTGCGGTGGCGATGCACTGCATCGCTTCTTCGTTCGATTTCAGATCCGGTGCGAAGCCGCCTTCGTCACCGACTGCCGTGTTCAGCTTGCGCGCTTTCAGTACCGCTTTCAGCGCATGGAACACTTCGGCACCGTAACGCAGCGCTTCAGCAAACGTCGGCGCGCCAACTGGCAGAATCATGAACTCTTGCACATCGACGTTGTTGTCGGCGTGCGCACCGCCGTTGATGATGTTCATCATCGGCACCGGCATGATGAACTCGCCGCTCTTGTTCAGGTATTGATAAAGGCCCTGACCTTTGCTTTGCGCAGCGGCTTTGGCCACGGCCAGCGACACCGCCAGAATGGCGTTGGCACCGAACTTGGCTTTGTTCTCGGTGCCATCCAGTTTGATCATCAGCTCGTCGATGGCCGCTTGTTGAGTCACATCTTTGCCGAGCAGCGCAGCGCGCAGTTCGTTGTTGACGTGGCCAACGGCTTTCAGCACGCCTTTGCCGAGGTAACGGCTCTTGTCGCCATCGCGCAGTTCCAGTGCTTCGCGCGAACCGGTCGAGGCGCCGCTCGGTGAGCAGGCCAGCGCGCGGATTCCGTTATCGAGAATGACTTCGGCTTCAACGGTCGGGTTGCCGCGCGAATCCATGACTTCGCGGCCGATGATGTGCTTAATGCTTGCCATGACGGGTCCTTTTGGAATTTCAATCAAAACGAAATGCAATCAAAACAAGAAGAAAACTTAAGCGGTTTCGATCGGCGGGAAGGCTTTGACCAAATCGTCAATGGCCTTCACTTGCGACAAGAACTGTTCGAGCTTGTTCAAGCGCAGTGCGCACGGGCCGTCGCATTTGGCGTTGTCCGGATCCGGATGCGCTTCAAGGAACAATCCCGCCAAACCGGTCGCCATCCCTGCGCGAGCCAGCTCTGACACCTGCGCCCGGCGGCCGCCAGCCGCTTCAGCCAAACCACCGGGCATTTGCAGCGAGTGGGTGACGTCGAAGAACACCGGGTAATGGAATTGCTTCATGATGCCGAAGCCGAGCATGTCGACGACAAGGTTGTTGTAGCCAAAGCTCGAACCGCGCTCGCACAGAATCAGCCGATCATTGCCGGCTTCGACGCATTTTTTCAGGATATGGCGCATTTCCTGCGGGGCGAGGAATTGCGCTTTCTTGATGTTGATGACGGCTTTGGTTTTCGCCATCGCGACGACCAGATCGGTCTGCCGCGATAGAAACGCCGGCAACTGAATGATATCGGCGACTTCAGCAACCGGCGCCGCCTGATGCGGCTCGTGCACATCGGTGATCACCGGCACGCCGAAGGTCTGTTTGATTTCCTGGAAAATCTTCAGGCCTTCGTCGAGACCCGGACCGCGATAGGAATTGACTGACGAACGATTGGCCTTGTCGAAGCTGGCCTTGAACACGTACGGAATGCCGAGCGTCTGGGTCGCCTTGACGTAGGCCTCGCAAACTTGCAAGGCCAGATCACGCGATTCCAGTACATTCATGCCGCCGAACAGCACGAACGGCAGCTCGTTACCGATCCGGATGTTGCCAACCTGAACGACTTTCTGGCTCATGCGTTCGTTCGCTCCTGAATGTTGCCGGTTTTAGATAAAGCCCGTTATTTCTTCACGCTGTCGCGATGGCTGACTGCGGCATTAACGAACGCGGTGAACAGCGGATGACCATCACGCGGCGTCGAAGTGAATTCCGGGTGGAATTGGCAAGCCAGGAACCACGGATGATTCGGCAGCTCGACCATTTCAACCAGGCTCTTGTCTTCCGAGCGGCCACTGATTTTCAAACCAGCGTCAGTCAGCTTGGTCAGCAGATTGTTATTCACCTCATAGCGGTGACGATGCCGTTCCATGACCGAATCGCTGCCATAGACTTCGCGCGCCAGCGAGCCCGGCTCCAGCCAGCATTTCTGCGCGCCAAGGCGCATCGAACCACCGAGATCGCTGCCTTCGCTACGCTGCTGCACCGAACCATCGGCATCGCGCCATTCGGTGATCATCGCAACGACGGGGTACGGCGATTCCTTGTTGAATTCGGTCGAATGGGCGCCGGCCAGATTGGCGACATGACGGGCATATTCAATCACCGCGACTTGCATGCCGAGGCAGATGCCGAGATAAGGGATCTTGTGTTCACGGGCATATTGCGCGGCTTTGATCTTGCCTTCGATACCGCGCTCGCCAAAACCGCCCGGCACCAGAATCGCGTCAGCGCCTTTCAGAATGTCGGTGCCATTGCG
>CAMLNB010000251.1 GCA_946481205.1 uncultured Kangiella sp.
TCTTGATAGAGAGGGACCATTATGAAAACCGCATGGAAATACGTCTGGCATTTCTTGGTTGTGTTGTTGGTGTTGGCCATACCGACTGCCGGCATTGGTCTGTGGGCCGGTGCCGATTTCTATTTTGACGAAAACGAAACCGCCTTCCGCGCCGCTGGCGAAGGCCCGCATATTTTCCAGCAAGGCGACCACTGGCTGTTGCAAACACTGCGCGGCAATCGCAATGACGGTTTCTGGGTGGAAGAACAGCGGCACCCGCTGGCCAGCGCGTTTGCATTCGAGGTGGAATTCCCGTTGGACAATAGCCGATTCACCGTGCAGGCCACGCCGGAATTTGTCACGCCGCCAGCAAGGTATCAGGATGAGCACGCGATTCTTGCGATCTCCGACATCGAAGGCAATTACCGCAGTTTTCGCAACTTCTTAATCAACGCCAAGGTGATCGACCGCGAACTGAACTGGACCTTTGGTCAAGGCCATCTGGTGCTGGTCGGTGATTTTGTCGACCGTGGCCCCTCGGTCACCCAAGTGCTGTGGTTTATCTACAAACTGGAGCAAGACGCCAAACGGCACGGCGGTCACGTGCACTATATTCTTGGCAATCATGAAATCAAAAGCCTGCAAGGCAATTTCCAATCGGCGCACGAAAAGTACTTCAGCGCCGCCGTGATCCTCGGCCGGCAACAGGCCGAACTGTTCGGCGACCATGCTTTTCTCGGCCGCTGGCTGATGAGCAAGAACACCGTTGAAGTCATCAATGGCGTGTTGTTTGTCCATGGCGGCCTGCACCCGAAGCTCGCCGAGCGTGCCTACACCGTGGACGATCTGAACCGCATTGTTCGCGCCCGGTACCGACACAGCTGGTTTCCGCAACGTGACGCCGGTGAGGACGATTTGCTGATCAACCCGGAAACCGGACCATCGTGGTACCGCGGTTACTTCAAGGCCGATCTGACGCAAGCGCAGATCGAGCAGACCTTGGCAAAATTCGAAGCACGTGCGGTGGTCGTTGGCCATACCCTGCAATCACAGGTGCGGGCGTTGTATGACAACAAGGTGTTTGCCATCGACGTCAAACACCCGTGGGACCATCGCGAGGGCTTTCCACCGCGCCGCTCAGAAGGCCTGCGCTTGGAGGGCAGCCAAGCCTGGCGCGTGTTGGATGATGGCAGCCACGTCGCTTTGTGACCTACAAAACGTTACATCCGCGCTCCCGTTCAACTTGCCCGATGTTTTGTGTAAAGTCTGTATTGTGTAGATTCTGTTTTGTTATCGCGTGAGGTAATCACAAACCTCACGCGGTAACCTCTATTCGCCGCACTGTCTGCTTGCCGTTCAGGCAACATGTTTTTCCCACCCTTCGCCTGTTGTCCGTCTTTTCGAGTGGTTGAAAGGAGCTACGCATCGCTTGCGGTCACGCATCGCAATCGCTATGCCGGTACAACAGGAGCATTTATGCAATGGCCGGAAGGAACCAGCGCGCAGCTGGAAATCGAGACCAGCAGCCATAACGACGAAGGATCGGTCGCGCGGTTTGTCACGTGGATACCGTGGGATAGCGGGTTTCGCGGCTCCGGGCTACGGGTCGGCGATTTGATTGTCGGCCATGCTGACCTGCGCTATGACGACGAAGCCGTGAAAGCCAATAGCCGGATTGGTGATAGTCGCTTTTCGAGCTGGCTGGAAAAAAGCGGTCTCAAGCCGGGTGATCCGTTCACGGTCCTGGTGCAACGGGGCGACGCGATTGTGCCGATACAAGGGCAGCTGGGCGGCTATCGCACCTACAAGAATGCCGAAGGCAAACGCATGCTCAGCGACAACGGGCCCATCGGTTACGAGAAGGACGGCTTCGATTACGCTTGGGACGCTTGGTATCGCCAGTTCTTTGATCTCGCCAAAGTCGTGCTCGCCGGTTGGGATTATTACGTCGGCACGGTCACCAAAAATCAGGCCGAGCAAATCAAACCGTTTGCCGAACGCATTGCTTACCTGCAGCAACACTACCCGTCCGCCTTCGCTGACGCGGTGCGCGCGGATTATGAAGCGATGCAGCGCATGGTCGCTGGCGAGAAACGCGAGCTGAGCGCCGCCGATATTGCGTACCGCAGCTTGGGCGCCGCACGGGCCAAAGATGTGACCGCTGCGGCGGACCAGGCCTTTGCCGCGTTTCTCGCCGAGATCGAACCGCAGCTGATGAAGAACCCGCCGGAGGCGCCGAACTCGTTTACCGAGGACATTCGGCCCTTGATCGGGAAGATGGTGCGCCTGCCGGACGTCGGAAAACGTGAGCTGTTGTTCGAAACCAAGCGCAACTGGTATTGGTCCGGCCGCTACGGAGGCGGCTACCTGATTGACAAGCGCCATCCCTCATTGCAGCCGCTGTACGTCGCGACTGATGAATACATTGAAAAAGTGGATCCGTATTTCCGCGAGCCAAGCATCAGTTTTGTCGGCATCGTGCAGGCCGATCCGGCGTTGGTGTGCGATGTGCATCGCAACATCACGGTTTCTGGTGTCCGGCTGGAACCGATTGCAGCACTGGTTGCGAATGCCGCCGCCAAAGAAAATCGGTTCTTTGTGGATCTGCGCCCCGGCAAATCCACCGAAGCATTTGCCGGTGAAGCGGCATTGGAAGCGGGCATCAAGCGGCCCAAACTGATGGATGATGCTTCACCCGAACAAGTGCTGCTCACCGCCTTTGAGGCGATGAAAATGGGCGACATGGACACCTGGCGTGCCTGCTATGCCAACTGGTATGTGCGCAGCTATTACGAACGCGACCGATCTTTCCTGTACGTCGACCACACCTGGGAAACGATGAGCCGGCAAAGTGCCGCATCGGCGTGGGATCGCGCCCGGCAACGCCTGATGGATGATGTCTACAGCCTGGAAGTGGCAAATGTAGGTCCGGTACGTGTGGTTTACGATGCGGCAGCACAACCGAGCGACCACAAGCTGATCACCGCCTATCCGCGCCGTGTCGAATCAGTGCCGCTACTGGTAAATCACATCGGCAAGATCGGTGATGAGTACCGCACCTTTGCCGGCTTCATGCTGCATCGTCGCTGGGAATTGCAGCGTCTCGACGATGGCCCTTGGCGCATCACCTCCGCAAACGCGATCTGATTGCTCGCTGCCCGCCCACGCTCTGAATTCGAAAGGACGCTCACATGGCTTACGACGCACGCAAAAAGGAAGTGCTGGAAGAACTGGACAAAGCAGGCTTTGATGCGCCGGCCAAAGACGCGATCACCCGCGTCCTAGACAGCTATTTCTCCCAGCGCGAAGGCCGCTTGGAAAATCTGCTGGAACTGCTGGAGCCGGGCAACGACCCCTGCCACGGCAAATGGATCGACAAAGCCAAGGAATCGGCCGCTGCGGCGCAAGATGCGCTTGGCCGCTCCGAGCACGGCAAGTTATGGCTGGCCAAAATCAGCAACGAGGAACACACGTTCTTTTTCAAGCTGATGATCTCGCAGGTGCCGGTCAAACGCGACCTGATGGTCAAGCAAACGCTCGATCTGGCGAAAGCCGAGAAAGAGTTCGAGGAAAAATGGAAGGTCATTCTCAGCTCGGATCAAACCATCGAAGAGCAGATGAAGAAAACCGCACTGGCCTACGAAGAGATTCTGAATTCTGCCGCAAAAGAGGCTGCCAAAGCCGAGAAGGAGGCGCGCGAGGCGCTGGCCGATCGGGTCAAGCGCAGCGTCAGCGCCGCACTGAGGTTGGTCGATCTGGGCGTGACCGAGCAAATCATCAAAGGTGCTACCCGGCTCATCTCCAGCAAGCTCAGCGAAGCCGAGGCGCGCAAACTGGAAATCCATGCCTTGATCAGTCGCGAAGAAGGCATCTTCGGTACGTTCAAGGAAGCCCGAGGTCTGGTCAGCGAGTTTCTGGAAGACACCAGCTACCCCCGGGTGAAAGATGCCTGGGATCAGGCAGAAGATGCGGCTGAAGCGTTGGCCGGTGCGATGCTGACCAACGGCCAGAAAGAAGACTGCAATGCCTATTGCAACGCTATCAAGAACGAACTCAGCAATGTCTTTCGCAAAGCCGAAGACGCTTTCAAAGCCTTTGCCAAGAAACACGAGTATCTGTTCTTTGGCCCGCTCGGCGGCAGCTACTACCAGGAATTGATGGAAGATGATTTCTGGAAAGAGCGCTCGAAAAACTGGCAGGAATCAAAAAGCGACATTCATGAGCTGTTGATCGAACGCAATCTTCTGGCCGGTGACGACAAGGTGCTGGAAGTCAGCCTGACCGGGCTCACTGAAGAAGACAAGAAAGCCGTGCACGAAGCCCTGCGCGATGCCTTGCAGGACTTGCTGCGTGCCTGGAATCAGTTCAAGGACGTATGCAAGGAACCAGAATGGGCACTGGAGAGCCGCGAGCAACTGAAAAGTATTCTGGATACGTTTCGTTAATGAACCGTGGCCAGCGGCGGTATCGATGGCCGTTGGACTGGCTACTGCTAGCGTTTGGATCTGGAGTCAACGCCAGCACATGCAAACAGCGCCCGGCCGTAGCGGATAACGGTAACGCTATCGTCAACTATCGTCCGGGTGCCGTCACAAGCTGAGCCGCAATGTCACGGCCCACGTGCAGCAATCACACAGCAGACACAGAACGAAAACCCACCGCAAGCCGGTTCCAGCTGTTGATGGTGTTGATCGCCAAGGTCAGATCCACCCGCTCGCGTTCGGAGAACTGGCTGCTGAGCCATTCATAGTCGGCGTCGGGCGCGCGCGTTTCGGCAAGGCGGGTCAATGACTCGGTCCAGGCCAGTGCAGCGCGTTCACGGTCGGTGAAGAACGGCGACTCGCGCCACACCGCCACGGCATGCAAGCGGCGCTCGCTCTCACCGAGTTTGCGGGCATCGCGGGCATGCAAGTCTACGCAATACGCGCAGCCATTGATCTGCGAGGCGCGCAGTTTCACTAACTCAATCAGGCTGGGCTCCAAACCCAGTTTGCCGACGGCCGCTTCCAGCGCAAGCATGGCCTTGGCGGCTTCCGGTGAGGCTTTGTAAAAATCGAGACGGGGTTGCATGAGATAACTCCGTTTATGAATCAACGTAAACAGCTAAACGTGAATAGGTAAACGAGCGCGCGATTTGGC
>CAMLNB010000252.1 GCA_946481205.1 uncultured Kangiella sp.
CCGGCGTCGACCATTAGCTTGGCAACTTCGGCGACGCGACGGATATTTTCGACCCGGTCGGCTTCGGTGAAGCCGAGATCGCGGTTAAGGCCGTGGCGGATGTTGTCGCCATCGAGAATGTAGGTGTGTTTGCCTTCAGCGTGCAGGCGCTTTTCCAGCAGGTTGGCAATGGTGGATTTGCCGGAGCCCGACAGGCCAGTGAACCAGACACAACGCGGCGTTTGATGCTTGGCGGCGGCACGTGCCTGTTTGTTGATTTCCAGCGCTTGCCAGTGAATGTTCGCGGCGCGGCGCAGGGCGAAATCGATCAGGCCGGCGCCAACGGTTTCATGGCTCAGCTTGTCGATCAAAATGAAACCGCCAAGCGTTCGGTTTTGCTGGTAAGGCTCGAACACAACCGGATGGCTGGTGGACAGGTTGACTATGGCGATCTCGTTCAGCGCCAGCGATTCAGCCGCCAAGTGTGCGCCAGTATTAACGTCTTCCCGATACTTGATGCGGGTAACGGTCGCAGTCACTTCTTTGTTGTGCAGCTTGAGCAGATAGGGGCGACCCGCTACCAATGCGTGCTCAGACAGCCAGAGGATCTTGGCTTCAAATTGATCAGCTACTTCTGGTGGTTGCTCGGCTGCCGCGATCACATCACCGCGGCTGATGTCGACCTCATCTGCCAGTGTCAGCGTAATCGACTCGCCAGCATGCGCTTCGGCTTTTGTTCCTTGCCAGACCACGATCTCCTTGACCGTGGTGGTGGTGCCCGAGGGTAAGATACGGACCTTGTCGCCGGGACGTACAGTGCCTTCAGCAATTCGGCCAGCGTAACCGCGGAAATCCAGATTCGGTCGGTTCACCCATTGCACGGGCAGGCGAAACGCGGCGCGCTCGCTGTCATCACCGACAGGCACAGTGTTGAGGTAGTCGAGCAAGCTTGGCCCTTGATACCACGGAGCCCGGCTGCTGCGGCTGGTGATGTTGTCACCTTCGAGCGCTGACAGCGGTATCGCTTGAATCGAGCGGAAACCAAAATCGGCAGCGAACTCACGATACTCGTTTTCGATACGGTTGAATTCCGTTTGATCGAATCCGATCAGATCCATCTTGTTGATCGCCAGCACGATGTGCCGGATGCCCATCATCGCGACAATGCGGCTGTGCCGGCGAGTCTGGGTCAATACGCCTTTGCGGGCGTCGATCAGGATCACGGCAAGTTGCGCGGTTGACGCGCCGGTCGCCATGTTGCGGGTGTACTGTTCATGCCCCGGGGTATCGGCCACGATGAACTTGCGCTTGTCGGTGGCAAAGAAACGATAAGCGACATCGATGGTGATGCCTTGTTCACGCTCGGCCTGCAGGCCATCAACGAGCAGCGCAAAGTCGATCTTCTCGCCTTGGGTGCCGTATTGCTTGGAGTCGGTTTCCAGCGCCTTCAATTGATCATCGAAAATCGATTTCGATTCGTGTAGCAGGCGGCCGATCAGCGTCGATTTGCCGTCATCGACGCTACCGCAGGTGATGAAGCGCAGCGTGTCTTTGTCCTGCTGGCTGGCCAGGAAGCTGGCGATGTCTTTGGCTTGCAAGGGTTGCATCGGATTCTGGCCCATTAGAAGTAGCCTTCCTGTTTTTTCTTTTCCATCGAGCCGGGTTGATCGGAGTCGATCAGGCGACCCTGCCGTTCCGAGGAGCGGGCATTGAGTGTTTCTGCCAAGACCTCTTCCAGCGTCGTGGCATCGCTTTCGATGGCACCGGTCAGCGGATAACAGCCGAGCGTGCGGAAACGGACTTTGCGCAGTTGCGGTGTTTCGCCGGCGTTCAGTGGCAAGCGCTCGTCGTCGACCATAATCCAGGTGTTACCGCGCCAGACCACCGGCCGCTCTTCGGCGAAGTACAGCGGCACAATCGGCAGGTTTTCCTGGTAGATGTATTGCCAGATATCGAGCTCAGTCCAATTGGAAAGCGGGAACACTCGTATCGTTTCATCGGCGCGGGTGTGCGTGTTGTAGAGGTTCCACAGTTCCGGACGCTGCGCCTTCGGGTCCCAGCGGTGACCGGCGGCGCGGAAGGAAAATACCCGTTCTTTGGCGCGCGATTTCTCTTCATCGCGACGAGCGCCACCGAACACCACATCGAAACCATGCTGATCCAGCACCTGACGCAAACCTTGGGTTTTCATCACGTCGGTGTAGTAGCTGGAGCCGTGCGTAAAGGGATTGATTTTCGCGGCGATGCCGTCCGGATTGCTGTGCACGATAAGCGGCATGCCGGACTCTTCCACCATGCGCGCGCGGTGGGCGTACATCGCCTTGAACTTGTAGGTGGTGTCGACATGCACGAGCGGGAACGGCGGCACGGCTGGGTAGAACGCTTTGCGCGCCAGGTGCAGCATGACTGAGGAGTCTTTGCCGATGGAGTACAGCATCGCCGGATTGCGGGCTCCGGCGTAAGCCTCGCGGATGATCTCGATGCTCTCGGCTTCGAGCACCGACAAACCTTTACTGGTCATGTTGTGGTTCCGTCAGCGCCGGCAAACAGGGAAGGGCCGGCGTGGCTGTTGAAAAAATGGCGGGCGAGCCGGCGCTGACGGGTGAGTGCGTTACAGGCAGAGCCGTTGAACCAAATCGTTCAGCAGCACTTCACACCGGGCCAGTTCGTCCCGGGTGACATATTCGTTGGGCTGGTGGGCGCGGTCAATTCGACCTGGTCCTAACACGATAACTTCCGCTCCTAAGGCGCGGAAATACGGCGCTTCGGTGCCGTAATTGACGCAGATCGGCTGTTGCCCGGTCAGTTCTTGCGCGGTGGCGACCAAGGTTGCGGAGGCCGGCGTCGAAAACGCTGGCGTGCCCGGCCAGAGCTCTTTCAGTTCCAAGGTCGCGGCGCTGTGTTCTTGGGCATTGGCGATTTGTCGCTGCAGATCCTGATACAGCTGCGGCAGCGCCATGTCCGGCAGCGGCCGCAAGTCGAAATCCAGCTCGGCGGCTGGGCAAATGCGGTTGACGGCGTCACCACCGGCAATGCGGCCGAAATTCAGGGTCGGATGCGGCACGGCAAAGCTGTCGTCGTTATGTTTGCTCTGCAGTTGTTGTCGCCACGCCATTAGCTCGCTCATGGCGGCGTGCAGACCGTCAATGGCATTGCGGCCGGCAGCCGGATCCGATGAATGACCGGAATGGCCGTGAGCGCAGAGCCGATGGGCGAGGTGACCTTTGTGCGCGCGCACCGGCACCAGATCAGTCGGTTCACCGATCACGACATAATCCGCCTTCAGCACGCCTGCGCCTTGCTCACCGGTTTCCTGCAACCAGCGGGCACCGGACATCGTGCTTTCTTCATCACATGTCGCCACCAGCCAGAGCGGTTTTTGCAGCGGCTTACCGATGTGTTGAGCCAATGCGGCGACCGCGACGGCAAGGAAGCCTTTCATATCGGTCGCGCCAAGCCCATGCAGGCGGCCGTCCTGCTCGGTCAGCGTAAACGGGTCCGTCTGCCAGCGGCCGGCGTCATAAGGGACCGTGTCGGTGTGGCCGGAGAAGACCAGGCCGCCATCGCCGTGCCCCAGCTTGGCAATCAGGTTCAGCTTGCGCGGCTGCGCGATGACTTCATGCACCGTCACCTCGGCACCAAGGCTTTGCAGCCAACCGGCCAACAGGTCAATGACCCCGGCATTGCTGCGATCCAGTGCCGGTTCGGTCGAGCTGATGCTGTTGATCGCCACCAGCTGGCTGAGCATTTCCGCGATGGTGGGCAGGGTCGGGGCGGTCGGTGGGGAGAAATTTGTGGTCATTTCAGCAGCTTACGTTGAGGATAGCGGATGGGCGTGGGCATAATGCCGCGGCTATTCTGCTTATACAATGCAAATTTATGCAAGTTGTTGCATAGTCATGCGACAGCCGTTATTCTATGCGCCGTGGAGACGTTATGAACGTTCGAAACAGGGAACCCGTGCCGGTTGGCAAACAAGGCCGTCAGCAGCTCATCTGTGACCTGATTGCAACACAAGAGGTGCACAGTCAGGAGCAGTTGGTCGAGCTTTTGGCCGAGCGCGGGGTGGAAACTACGCAGACCACGCTGTCGCGCGATCTGACGGAATTGAAGGTTTATAAAGGCCCGAATGGCTATGCCCTGCCCAATACCGATCTGGCGCCAGCTGCGACGACGAATGAGCTGAAGCGCGCGCTGGAAACGCTGCTCGTGTCGATCGAGCAGGCATCGAACCTGGTGGTGCTGAAAACGCGCCCCGGTCGAGCCCAAATGATCGGCTACGAACTGGATCGCAGCAGCCTTTCCCGGGTGGTGGGCACTCTCGCTGGCGATGACACCTTGTTCATCGCTACCCGCTCCGATGCGGACGCCGCCGAACTGATCAAAGAATTGAAAGAACTGGCCGGCGTCGGTAGCTGAATCAACACAGCTCCCGCGCACAACGGGAGCTGTCATGTTGAAGGTCGCAGTACTGGGCGCCAGCGGTTATGTTGGCGCCGAACTCACGCAAATTCTCGCCGCTCATCCGCAGATCGGTGCGCTGCAACTGTTCCACTCTGGCAGCGAGACTGGTTCGGGTGAAAAACAGGGAGTTGTCCCGTTCCATACGTTTGCACCGAAAGCGCGCGCACTGGTGCCGCAAACGGTTGCGCCGTTTTCCTTTGATGCCCTCACCGCCGATCTGGATGCCATATTCCTGTGCACGCCGCACGAACTCAGTGCCGAGATTGCGCCGGCGCTGCTCAAAAAAGCCAAAGTCGTGATCGATCTGTCGGCCGGTTTCCGCTTTGCCGACACGACGATTTATCCGACGGTCTACAAATTCACCCATCCGCATCCGGAGCTGTTGGCGCAGGCCGTTTACGGTTTGCCTGAGTTGGACATAGCTGGTCTCGACAGCGCGCAAGTAATTGGTTGCGCCGGTTGCTATGTCACCGCGGCGAGCCTGGCGTTGGCGCCGCTAGTCAAAGCCGGCCTGCTGCGCAGCGATGTCGCACCGGTGATCAGCGCCGTGTCTGGCGTCAGTGGTGCTGGCCGCAAAGCCGCGCTCAATTCAAGTTTCTGTGAGGTGTCGCTAGCACCGTACGGCGTGCACAACCACCGGCATCAGCCCGAGATCGAAAAGAA
>CAMLNB010000253.1 GCA_946481205.1 uncultured Kangiella sp.
GCATTGTAATGGTGCGCTGTAAAGCCTGATTCGGTTCTGCGAGTGCGGCCTTGGCCGGGATGGTTTTGCTCAATAAGCCATCGCGGGCAAGGCCGTTCTTACATGGCTCCCAGTTCGGTCGGATTCAGCCCGGCGTCGCGCAGCATTTGGCTCAGGGCAATAAGTGGCAAGCCAATCAGAGCGCTCGGGTCGTCTGATCGAATGGCCTCGAACAGGCTAATCCCCAAGCCCTCGACCTTGAAGCTGCCGGCGCAGTCGAGCGGTTGCTCCTTCCTTATATAAGCAGCGATCTCATTAGTGCCCAATACCCGGAAACGGACCTCGGTCGGCACGACCGCGGTGGCTGCTTGCCCAGACGGGCTGAGCAGGCAGAGCCCGCTATGAAAGAGCACAGTTTTGCCGGACATTTGTTCGAGTTGGGCGCAAGCGCGCTCGACGGTGCCCGGCTTGCCCAGTAACTGTCCATCGCAGTCGGCGGTCTGGTCGCTGCCGATCACCCAGGCGGCAGGCGGCAGTGCAGCGACCGCGCGGGCCTTGGCTTCGGACAGCCGGGCTGCGGTAGCGACCGGGGCCTCGCCGGGCAGCGGCGACTCATTGATGTCCGGTCGCAGGGTCTCAAACATCAGTCCCAGCTGGGATAATTGCCGGGCTCGGTAGGCGGAGCCGGATGCCAGTACCAGTCTGAACGGGGTCATAGTGGCCAAGTCCCTGTTTGGTAATTAGTTTTGACGAAACTAGGTGCCATCGCTACAATCGCGCCCCTATGCGTGACCAGCGGCCTCCGGAGCGCCTTGCGCCCCACAAATTTGCCAGCCAGAACGCCGTGTTTTCCGGTGTTTGGCCGCTCGCACATTTTGACCGTTTGCAGCCCTCGCTGACCAGCAGTGACGGCGAGGTCAGTTGTGAATTGCGCGGCGAATTGGATGGCATGCGCCGACCGCTGTTGCATGCATACGTACAGGCTGATTTGCAGTTGCAATGCCAGACCTGCCTGCAAGCGATGACGCATCGCGTCGATCACGCCTTCACACTGTGTGTAGTGAAAGACGATGACGAGGCCGATGAGCTCGCCGAAGACGTGGAACCGCTGATTCTTGCCGACGAAACCGGCGAAATCGCGCTGCGAGACGTGTTTGAAGACGAATTGATTTTGAGTCTGCCGGTGGTGGCCAACCACGAACCGGCAGCTTGTGGAATTGCAGTGGCTGCACTGCAGTCCGTAGATGATGCTGCAGCAAACGAAACATTCGACGCGCCTGCCAAAGACAATCCGTTCGCGGTGTTGGCAGGTCTGAAAAAGACCGGTAAGTAATTGCTGGTCGCTAGCGCGAACCTGATTGAAGTGAGGAGTTAACCATGGCTGTTCAACAGAACAAAAAGTCCCGTTCGCGTCGCGACATGCGTCGCGGTCACGACAAGCTGACCAACCCGACCCTGTCGGTTGACAAGGAAAGCGGCGAAACCCATCGTCGTCACCACGTTACCGCCGACGGTTTCTACCGCGGTCGTAAAGTCATCTAAGTTCGGCGCTTAGTACAACAACAACAGAGATTAGCCAACGTGACCCAAGTCACTCTGGCGATCGACTGCATGGGGGGCGATTATGGCCCCCCAGTTACTATCCCCGCAGCGCTGACAGCGCTCGACAAGCACCCGGATCTGCACCTCGTCCTTGTGGGCGATGAAGCAGCGATTCGGGCTTTGTTGCGTCAGCGTCACGCGGAGCAGCACGCACGTCTGCGTATACGTCATACGACAGAAGTGGTGCTGATGGATGACAAGCCGTCGGTTGCCCTGCGTTCGAAAAAAGATTCCTCGCTGCGCGTGGCCTTGCAATTGGTCCGCGACGGCGACGCCCAGGCTTGCGTCTCGGCGGGCAATACCGGTGCGCTGATGGCATTGGCGCGGTTCGTGGTGAAAATGCTGCCGGGGGTAGATCGGCCGGCCATTTGCACCAAGCTGCCGACCGCCAAGGGCCATTGCCATATGCTCGATCTGGGCGCCAACGTTGACTGCGATGCGGAAACGCTGTTCCAGTTCGCCGTGATGGGCTCAGTCGTTGCCGGTGCGGTCGATGGTTTGGCATCGCCTTCGGTCGGTTTGCTGAATGTCGGCGAAGAAGAAATTAAAGGCAACGAGCAGGTCAAGAAAGCGGCGCAACTGCTCGGTGCGACACCGGCCATTCGTTATATCGGTTTTATCGAAGGCAATGATATTTATGCCGGCGAAGCCGATGTGGTGGTTTGCGATGGTTTTGTCGGCAATGCCGTGCTCAAAGCCAGCGAAGGCATTGTGAAATTGGTGATGGCCAAGTTGAAGGACGAGTTCACCATGAACTGGTTCAACAAACTGCGCGCTGCGATCGCGATGCCGGTGTTGAAATCCTTCCGCAACCGCATCAACCCCGACCAGTACAATGGCGCCAGTCTGGTAGGCTTGGACGGCATCGTCATCAAGAGCCACGGCGGTGCCAATGAGGCCGCAACGGTCTGCGCCATTGAAGAAGCCATCAAGGAAGTCCACTACAACGTGCCGGCGAAGATCCGCAGCGAGATCGAGGCATTGTTGGTGAGCCGGGCCGTTTCGTAATCGAACGGCCCGATTTCTATCGGATACCGGTTAGCGTTACGATGTCAGGCATAACCGGACGCGATTCGGTGGTCGACATTTTCGGTGTATGACGTTCTCTGTGTATGACTTTCTCGGTGTAAAGACAGCGTGACAAATAGCAAACCGATCTACAGCAAAATTCTGGGCACCGGCAGCTTTCTCCCCGAGAAGGCGATGACCAACTTCGATCTGGAGAAGTTGGTGGAAACCAACGATGCCTGGATCGTCGAACGGACCGGTATCAAAAAGCGTCATGTCGCCGGTGACCATGAGTCGCCATCGACGATCGGCACCGAAGCGGCCAAGCGTGCAATCGAAATGGCCGGCATCCGAACTGAAGACATCGGCATGATCGTGGTCGGCACTGCGACTCCGGATCGAGTATTCCCGAGCACTGCCGCATTGATTCAACGCAATCTGGGTCTGGGCGGCATTGCCGCGTTCGATGTCACCGCCGCCTGTTCCGGTTTTGTTTACGGTCTCAGTGTCGCCGACAAATACATCAAATCGGGTGCGGTCAAATATGCGCTGGTCGTTGGCGCCGAATGCCTGACCCGCATCATCAACTGGCAGGATCGCACGACCTGCATTTTGTTCGGCGATGGCGCCGGTGCCGTGGTACTCGGTGCCAGTGAGGAGCCGGGCATACTGTCGACCCATATTCATGCCGACGGTTCGTACGAAGAGCTGCTGTACTGCCCGAATCCGCTGCCGAACGACAAGCCGAAAGACGATCCGAAAGACAATGAGCGTTTCATCGTCATGCGCGGTAATGAAGTGTTCAAAGTGGCCGTGCGTACGCTGAGCAATATCGTCGATGAAACCTTGGCGGCAAACGGCATGAGCAAGTCGGACATCGACTGGCTGATCCCGCATCAGGCCAATATGCGCATCATTCAGGCCATTGCAAACAAATTGGATATGCCGATGGAGCGCGTGGTCGTGACCATTGGTGAGCACGGCAACACCTCCAGTGCGTCGATTCCGTTAGCGCTTGATGCCGCGGTGCGTGACGGTCGCGTGCAACGTGGCCAGACCCTGTTGATGGAAGCCTTTGGCGGCGGCTTCACCTGGGGCTCGGCACTGGTCCGGTTCTGATCCCGATTGTTCAAGTTCTGGAATTTCCATCTTCTGGTATGAGTGAAATGACGACAGCATTTGTCTTCCCTGGCCAGGGCTCGCAAAGCGTTGGCATGTTGGCTAGCTTTCCCGACGAAGCCGTGGTGCAGGAAACCTTTGCCGAAGCGCGCGATGCGCTCGGTTACGATTTGTGGGCCTTGTGCCAAAACGGCCCGGAAACCGATCTGAATGTGACCTGGCGGACGCAGCCGGCCTTGCTGGCCGCCAGCGTTGCGCTGTACCGGTTGTGGCTGTCGCGTGATGGGGCAACACCGGCGTTCATGGCCGGGCACAGTCTTGGCGAATACTCGGCGCTGGTTTGCAGTGGCGCACTGGCGTTTGCCGATGGCATCAAGCTGGTCGAGGCGCGTGGCAAGTTCATGCAGGAAGCCGTGCCGGAAGGGCAGGGCAAGATGGCCGCAATCCTCGGTCTGGACGATGCGGATATTCAGGCTGCCTGCAATGAAAGCGCGCAGGGCGAAGTCGTTGCGCCGGTCAATTTCAACTCACCGGGTCAGGTGGTGATCGCCGGTAACGCCGCTGCGGTCGAACGGGCGATGGAAGCCTGCAAAGCGAAAGGCGCCAAGCGCGCACTGCCGTTGAATGTTTCGGCGCCGTCGCATTGTGCGCTGATGAAGCCGGCGGCCGAGCGGCTTGCCACGCTGCTGCAACAAATCACCATTAACGTGCCGGCGGTTCCGGTGATCAACAACGTCGATGTCGCGATCGAAACCGATCCGGCTCGCATTCGCGAGGCGCTGGTGCGTCAGCTGTATTGCCCGGTGCGCTGGACGGAAGGTGTGCAGGCGCTGGCGAGCAAAGGCGTAACCCGCTTGATCGAGTGTGGCTCAGGTGCGGTGTTGGCCGGTTTGGCCAAGCGCATCAACAAAGAATTGAGTGCAGTCAGCGTGCAGGACAAAGCGGCGTTTGACGCGGCGCTAGCTGGCTAAGCAACAACGACAGAATGCGGAATCCTATTCGCAATCCTGTCCGGAACAGCAAGGAAACGTCACGATGAATCTGGATCTGAACGGCAAGTTGGCACTGGTCACCGGCGCCAGCCGCGGTATCGGCAAAGCCATTGCGCTGCAACTCGGTGCGCAGGGCGCGACCGTGGTCGGCACCGCCACCTCGGAAAGCGGTGCTGAAAGCATCAGCAAGTATTTTGCTGAGCATGGCATCAAGGGCAAGGGCCTGATGGTCAACGTTGCCGATGCCGCATCGACCGACGCGTTGATGAGCAGCATCGAAAAAGAATTTGGTAAAGCACCGGATGTGCTGGTCAACAACGCCGGCATCACCCGCGACAACCTGCTGATGCGGATGAAGGACG
>CAMLNB010000254.1 GCA_946481205.1 uncultured Kangiella sp.
TGGGCAGCATGTGACTGGCGTTTGGCGTAGCCAAACTCATCAGAAAAACGAAGAACAAGGACGACCATAACAATGAAATATTGGCTCCTGCTGTTGAGTCTTTTGCTGTTGAGTCTGAACCGCGCGGCGTCGGCGGTTGGGTCGGATCCGAGTCAGGACTGGCGCAGCGCCGACAGCACGCATTTCACTGTGCATTTCACCGCATCGCAGCGCGCCCAAGCCGAACAGGCCATCGCCATTGCCGAGCAAGTGCTGCCGCGACTGACCAGCGCGCTGCGCTGGCAGCCACGCGCGCGCATTCATCTTGTGCTGTTCGACGATTACGATCTGGCCAATGGCTACGCGACGCCGCTGCCGTTCAACCACACGGCGATTTTTCTGACCCCGCCGGATGACGGCGAGCTGCTGGAAAACAGCGACTGGCTGACGCTGGTGCTGACGCATGAACTGACTCATATCGTGCATCTCGACAAAGTCGCTGGCGCACCGAAGGCCCTGCAGAATGTGTTCGGCCGGTTTCCGCTGTTGTTTCCCAACCTGTGGCAACCGACCTGGCTGATTGAAGGCTTGGCGACCTATGTCGAAAGTGAGCCTGATGCCGGTCGTGGCCGGCTCGACAACGCGATGTTCGATGCCTATATGCGGCTCGAAGTGCAGAGCGGCGTCAAATCATTGCGCGAAATCAACAGCGATGGCCGCGCTTTTCCGATCAACAAAGCGTATTTGTACGGCGCTTATTTCTATCGCTTTCTGGCCGAGCGCTATGGCGAGCCGGCGGTCTACAAGCTGGTCGAGCAGTACAGCAACAACCTGATCCCGTTTCGTATCCACTCCAACCCGGTAGCGGTTACCAAAAAGCCGATGGATCTGCTGTGGCTGGAGTATCAGGATTGGCTGCGTGAACGCTTTGCCGACGACAGCAAGGCTTCGACCGCTACTGCGATTCTCCCGCATGCCATCTGGCAATTGGACAGCCCTGTGCTGCACGAAAGCGGCGAGCTGTATGTCGTGGCGGATGACGGCGTCCAGCGCCCCGAGCTGCAACGCGTAACGGCTGCTGCTGAGCCAGAGGCGCTGCTGACGGTCGAGCCCGGCACCCGCATCGATATCAACGCCGATCGCGAAATAGTGCTGGCGCAGCCGGAAATCTGCGACAACTACCATTACTACTACGATCTCTACCGCTGGGATGAGCAGCAGGGATTGCAGCGGCTGACCGAGTGCGGCCGTTACCGTTTTGTTGCCTGGCAAAACCGCCAACAGCTGATCGCCATTCGCAACGACAGTGGTCGTGCCGAGTTGGTGCAATTGAGTCGGGATGGCGTCGAACAAGCCGTGTTGCTGCAAGCGGCCAGCGACGAAGAGATTCCGGCGCTGGCGGTTAGTGGCGATGGCCAGTTGCTGGCGTGGCTCAGCAAACAGCACGGCCATTGGCGCCTGCAGGAGATGACGCTGGCTGATCGCCGCATCGAAACGCGCTGGCACAGTGAACGACCACTGCTATCACTGCGTTATGACCACAATGGCGATCTGGTGTTTGTGCAAGATCAGGATCGCGTGTTCAATGCGCGGCGCTGGCATCGCAACAGCGGCAGCGTGCAGTTTGTGACCGAGACCCGTGCTGCGGTGTTGGCGGTTGCGACCGCTTCACGTGCGGCGCAGCCGACGCCATTTGTCACACTGGAGCTCGCCGCCGGTGGCTATCAGCTTTATCGCCATGCTCCAGCTGTTGCCCCAGAGGCCGAGCCTGTTTCAGCGCCTGCATCAACGGCCACGGCAACGCTCACAACCACACTCACAACAGCGCTCACATCAACGCCGGAGGCCAATAACGCCGCAGCGGCACCAGCTCCCGTCGATTTGCAGAACGAGCGCGATTATTCCGGGCTGGAAACCTTGGCGCCACGTGCCTGGTTTCCGACCGCATTTGTTGATGAGGGTGCGGTCATTCTCGGCGCCGAGTTTTTTGGCCAGGATGCGGTGGGTTGGCATCAGTACACGCTGAGCCCGCAATTCGAATTTACCGAAGGCGAGCTGCTCGGGTCGGCCAGCTACGGCTATAACCAGCGCCATTTTCTGTCAATTTATCGCGAGCTGGACGTCACCCGCACCCGAGAAGACAGTGACGGTGATGACGAGATTGCTGCCTATGAGCTCAGCACGACAGCGCAATGGATTTCCCTGCTGCCGTTGCTGCGATTGGATCAACGTCTGCATTTCGGTATTGGTGCTGCCAGTGCCCGCGAAAGCTATCAAGTGGTCGATGACCAGCGCATTACCTTGCAAGACGAACGCATCGCGGCGGCGTTTTTCAGCTACGACAGCCGGCGCAGCAACTGGTGGTCGGAAGGGCCGAATCACGGGCAATTGTTCAGCCTGTTGGCGGAAAGTTACGACCCGTTTGATGGCCAGTACGAAGGCAAGGTGTACCGCGCCGATTGGCGTGGTTATTTGGCGGCGGGACCGACCACGTTGGCGCTGCGCCTGACCGAAGCGCGCGGCGACGAAGGCACCGAGCCGTTCGAACTCGGCGGCGCCTACAACAGCGAACACGGCGGCATTCCGCGACTCAATGAGCGCGATCTGGCGCTGCGCGGTTATGACAACGGCATTCCGGAACTGACCGGCAAACGGGCGCGCATCGGCGGCGTCGAATGGCGTGTGCCACTGACCGATCTGGACCGCCACCTGATGACGCCGCCGATCGGCCTGAACCGCCTTTCCGCCGCGCTGTTCTACGAGGCAGGCGCCGCCTGGACCGATGCCAGCTCGCCGGAACGCTACTACCGCAGCGCCGGCATCGAGCTGCTGGCCGAGCTCAAACTGGGCTATCGGCTCGGCTTGCTGGTCCGGGCCGGCTTTGCTCGCGGCCTCGATGAACCGGGGGGCGACGAAGCCTATCTGCGGCTGGGTCGCAGTTTCTGAGCCGCTGATCAGGTCATGGCCGGGCGAGGGGCCGGACAAAAAATAGCGGCTGGCTGATTTGCAGCCAACGCCGGGCTGGCCTTTACTTCAGGCAGGCTTGGTTCCGGTTCTTCCGGCATGAGTGTTTCGGCATGAGTGTTGCGCTGTTGATTTGTGACGATTCCAGCATGGCGCGCAAGCAGCTGCTGCGCGCCATGCCGCCAGACTGGGAGCTCAGCATCACCCAGGCCGCCAACGGCCTTGAGGGCTTGCAGGCGATTCGGGCCGGCAAAGGCCAACTGGTGCTGCTTGACCTGACCATGCCGGAAATGGACGGCTACGAGGTGCTCAAAGCCGTTCGCGATGAAGGCCACAACAGCCAGATCATCGTGATCTCGGGCGACGTGCAAGAGCAGGCCGTGCAGCGGGTCATGGCGCTCGGCGCGCTGCAATTCCTGCAGAAACCGGTCGATGCCCTGGATCTGCGCAAGGCCATGCGCGATCCCTATCTGCAAATCCGCGGCGGCGCGCCGTCAAAACCGGCACCTGCTGCGCCAGCACCGGAGCCGGTTATCGAGCCGGTCGTGGAGGCCTCTGCACCGGCTGTCGTTGCCAACGACGCTGCCGAGCTCGCATCGGCAGCGGTCGGTTTTCGCGATGCCTTCCGCGAAGTCAATAACGTTGCGATGGGCCGCGCCGCAGCGCTGCTCGCGAAAGTGCTCGGCGTGTTCATCCGGCTACCGATCCCCAACGTCAATCTGCTTGAAGTCGGCGAGCTGCATATGGCGCTGGTCGATGCCCAGCGTGGCGGGACCGTGTCGGCGGTGTGTCAGGGCTATATCGCCGGTGGCATTGCCGGCGAAGCGCTGCTGATTTTTCACGACTCCTCGTTTCGCGACATCGCCAAGCTGATGAAGCACAGCGGCGAGATCGACGCCAACACCGAACTTGAATTACTGATGGATCTCGGCAGTATTTTGATCGGCGCCTGTCTGAACGGCATTGCCGAACAACTCGATATCCGCTTCTCGCAGGGACACCCGGTGGTGCTTGGCCGTCACTGCGGTATTGATGAGCTAATCCGCATCAATCAAACCCGCTGGCGCAAAACCCTGGCAGTTGAAATCAGCTATGGCATCGAACACCACGATGTCCATTTTGATCTGCTGCTGTTGTTTACCGAAGACTCGGTCCGGCGCCTGACCGACAAAATGGGATACCTGATGTCATGACCAGCCAACTCGATATGAAGGAGTTGCACTGGCTGCTCGACATCGTGCACAGCATCGATGTCGGCGTCGTGGTGCTGGACCGGCAATACCGGGTCAAAGTCTGGAATGCATTCATGGAGAACCACTCCGGCATTTCACCGGAAACGGCACAGAACCGAGAGCTGTTCGAGCTGTTCCCGGAAGTGCCGAAAGACTGGTTCCAGCGCAAACTGGAATCGGTGCTGGCACTGGGCAATCGCGCGTTCACCATCTGGGAGCAACGGCCCTACGTCATCAAGTTTCGCAACTACCAGCCGATCACCGGCATCGAAGAGCACATGTTCCAGAATGTCAGCTTCATTCCGCTGGCATCGGCAACCGGCACGGTCGAGCATGTCTGCGTGATCATTTACGACGTCACCGACGTCGCCACCAGCAAACGGCAATTGCAGCAAGTCAACGTATCGCTGGAGCAGCTGTCGCGCACCGATCGACTCACCCAGCTATACAACCGAGGCTATTGGGAAGAATGCCTGGCGCGCGAGTTCTATCGGCACAAGCGTTACCACTCCACCGCCAGTTTGGTGATGTTCGATATCGACCATTTCAAGAAAATCAATGACAACTACGGCCACCAGGTCGGTGACAAAGTGATTCAGCTGGTGTCGGCACTGCTCAGAAAAAACCTGCGTAACACCGATGTCGGTGGCCGCTACGGTGGCGAAGAGTTCGGCGTCATCCTGCCCGACACCGATATCGACGGCGCTCGCATCTTCGCCGAACGCCTGCGCGAAAACACCCAGGCGATCAGCTTCCCCTGCGGCGAACAAGAAATCCGCTTCACCATCAGCCTCGGCGTCGCCGACGTCGGTGAAGGCTGCCCCACCTACAAACAATGGATCGAACACGCCGACAAAGCGCTGTACGACTCCAAACACGCCGG
>CAMLNB010000255.1 GCA_946481205.1 uncultured Kangiella sp.
AACATGCTCGAATTCACCACCGAAATCCTGACCATCCTGTTCTTCGTCGCGGTGTTTGCCGGTTGCATCGACGCCATTGCCGGCGGCGGTGGGTTGCTGACGATTCCGGCGCTGCTCTGGGCCGGGCTGTCACCGGCGATGGCGCTCGGCACCAACAAATTGCAGGGCTGCGCCGGTTCGTTTTCGGCCAGCCTGCATTTCATCCGCGAAGGTGCGGTCAATTTCCGCAAGTTCTGGCCGGCGTTTCTGGCCTCGCTGATCGGTGGAGCGCTCGGCGCGCTCACTGTTCAGCAGATCGACCCCGGCTTTCTGCGTCAGGTGATCCCATGGCTGCTGATCGGCATTGCGCTGTACATGCTGTTTGCCAAGAAGGTCGGTGAGGTTGAGAGCCACCAGCGGGTCAGCTTGCCGGTGTTTGCCGCAACCATCGGTTTCGGCGTCGGTTATTACGATGGCTTTTTCGGCCCCGGCACCGGCACCTTCTTTGCGCTCGGCTGCGTCGGCCTGCTCGGCCTGACTCTGCCGGTCGCCACCGCGCACAGCAAGGTGCTGAATTTCGCCAGCAACCTGGCGTCGCTGATTTTCTTCGTCATCGGCGGCAAGGTGTTGTGGCTGCCGGGCGGCGTCATGGCGGTGGGTCAGTTCATCGGCGGCCAGATCGGTGCCCGGCTGGTGTTCAAAGGCGGTGCCAAGCTGGTGCGCATCGTGCTGGTGGTGGTCTCGCTGGCTTTGTCGATTCGCTTGTTCATGACCGCCTGAGGTCCGCTTCACAGTGCGGCATGACCGGCCGGCCTTTGGTGGTTGGCAATGGCACGCTGGTTTACACTCGCAGTTCTGACTCTGGTCCCGGTTGATGGTGATGGGAAAATCCCGACGCTCGCGAGTGCTGTTTGCCAGCCTGCTGCTGGTGCTCGTCGCCATGCTGTGGTGGTGGCCGCAGAGCGAGCCGTTGTCGCGCGAACCGGTCAATGGCCGTTTGCCCGATGTCGCGGTGCCGGATCACTACCTGCTGCGACTGAACCTGTTCCCGGAGCAGGAGGCGTTTCGCGGCGAGGTGGAAATCCAGCTGCAATTACGCGTCCGCAGCCAGACCATTTTTCTGCACGGCCGCGATCTGAATGTACTTCAGGTCGAAGCGCGTCAACCTGGCCGCGATCCGGTACCCGGCCGCTACCAGCAGTTGTCGCCACAGGGCTTGGCCCGCATCGATTTTGACGCACCGCTGCCGGCCGGATTTCTGAGCTTGCATCTTCAGTATGACGGCCGCTATACCCAGACTGCCGAAGGCCTCAGCCGCATTCAAATCGATGATCGCTGGTATGTGTTCAGCCAGCTGCATCCGATCGAAGCACGGCGGGTGTTTCCGGGATTTGACGAGCCGCGTTTCAAAGCCAGCTTTGATGTCGAAGTGATCAGCTGGCGCGATGATCTGGTGATCGGCAACAGCCTGCCCAGCGAAACCCGTTATCTCGCCAACAATTTCAAACTGACACGGCTGAACCGGACACCGCGACTACCGAGTTATGTGCTCAATATCAGCGTTGGTCCGTTCGATGTGGTCAACGGCAGCGCCATTCCCGCCAACGATATTCGGCCACAACCCTTGCCACTGCGTGCGATCACGACGCGCGGCAATGGCGGCAGCACACGCTTTGCGCTCGACCATACAGCGGCGATGCTGAGCGCTTTCGAGCGTTACTTCGCCATTCCGTTTCCGTTCGACAAACTCGATCTGGTGGCAGTGCCGAGCAGTTCGGCCAATGTTCTGGAAAATGCCGGCGCCATCAATTTTCTCGATCAGCTGATGCTGGTGGACGAGCCGAGCAGTGAACAGACACGACACGATTTCATCGCCCACAATGCCCACGCACTGGCCCATCAATGGTTTGGCGATCTGGTCACCATGCCGTGGTGGGATGATCTCTGGCTCAATGAAGGCTTTGCCGAATGGCTGGGGTACCGGCTCAGTGCCAGCACCCACCCGGAGTATCCGCTGGCGCTGGCGATGCAAAAGCAGATCGAGCATGCGATGCAGCGTGACGGCATCAGCCCGCACTTGCCGGTGCGCCAACGCATTGTCCATGAACAGGATGTGCTCGGTACGTTCAATAGCGCGGTGTACGACAAAGCCACCGGCCTGATGCAGATGTATCAGCACTATCTCGGTGAAGATCAATTCCGCGAAGGCCTGCGCAATTATTTTGCCCGGCACGCGTTTGGCAACGCCGGCGCCAATGAGCTACTGCAATCACTGGCCGATGTCGTTGCCGATCCAACGGTCATTCGCAGTTTCGACAGCTTCCTGCGTCAGCCGGGTTTGCCACAAATTCGCTTGCGCCAACACTGTCATGACAATGATCTGCAGATCCATCTGCAGCAACAGCGTTACCGCGTGCTCGGCGCGGACAGCAGCGAGGAGCGTTGGAGTTTGCCAGTGTGCCTGCGCACACTGAATGACAGCGCCGCCAGTTGCCGGTTGCTGACCGAACTCGAAACCGTATGGTCGCCGGGTTGGCGCTGCGAGCAACTGGTGTTGCCCAATGCCGATGCTGCCGGTTACTACCGCTGGCATGTTGAGCCGGAACACCGGCAGCGATTGCTGGCCAATCTCAGCGCCATGCCGCTGGCGGAAGCGCTTGATGTGGTGGCCAATCTCAATGCCGGCTTGCGTGCCGGCACACTGAACATCGACGATTACTGGCAAAGCCTGCCGGCACTCAGCCGGCATCCGCAGCCGGAAGTGCTGGCCGCCAGTCTGGATACCTGGCGCTATTTGTTGCTGCATGTGGCCAACGCCAGTCAGCGTGCGCATTGGCAGCCGCGTTTGCAGGCCTTCTTTGCCGAGCCGCGCCTAAATCAACAACGCAGCGCCGAATTGCTGCAATTCCGGACGCTGGTATTGCAAGACAAAGCGCTGCGCGCCGGCGTATTGAAAACCCAGCAAGCCTTGCTGAGCCAGCTGGAAAACCAGCGACCTTTGGTGGAGCCGGTTGATGCCCTGGCGCTGGCCATTGCCATTGCTGAACAACCGAGCCGGCTGCCGGCACTGTTGGAAACCTTGCAGCAGGAGCAACGCACCACGGTGCGCGCGCCGATTGTTCAGGCCTTGGCTTGGCAGAACGAGCTTGGCATGCTGCCATCGTTGCAAGCCTTGCTGCAGTCATCGCAGCTGCATGTCCATGAGCGCTGGCAGTTACTGGAAGCGATGCTGACCAATCCTGCGATGCAAAATGCCGCGTGGCAGGCGCTGCCAGCGCAGCTGACGCAATTGCTGCCGCTGCTGCCGGAATATCGCCATAGTCAGCTGCCGGAATTGGCCCAAGGCCTGTGTGATCAACAAGTTTGGCTGCAGGTGCAAAGCTTTCTGCAACAGCAGGCCACGCAATTGCCGATTCGTAGCGAGGATATCCAGACCGCCGCGAGCCATGTGCAGCTGTGTCTGGCCTTGCAAATGCAGCTGGCGAGTGTCACCAGCAGTTGAGCCCCATCTTGGCATTGTTTTAACCGAACCCGCATAACGAGCACGAACCCCATGACTGCCAGTACATTGATCATTCCCGACGCCTTGCAAGCCTACCCGGTGCGTTTGCCGATCACCGTTGCTTGGGGCGAGATGGATGCGTTTCAGCACGTCAACAACGTGGTCTATTTCCGTTATTTTGAAAGTGCGCGCATTGCATACGGTCATCAGGTTGGCTTGCTCGATGCAGAAGCCCTGGACGGCGCCGGGCCGATTCTGGCGGCGACACAGGCGCGTTACAAACGGCCGATTGTGTTTCCGGATCAACTGCTCGTTGGCGTCAGCGTCACCAAGCTTGGTGCCGATCGGTTCTGGCAAAGCTATCGCATTTACAGCCTGAATCAGCAAGCCGTCACCACCGAAGGCGAAGCCGAGATTGTGCTGTTCAATTACCGCGAGCAACGCAAGGCCAATCTGAGCCCGGCGCTGCGCGCCCGTATCGAACAACTGGAGCAACGCAACCTGGACTGACGGCAGCCCTCTGTCTGTGCAGCGCCCCACCTTTTGCCCTATGCGATACCGATCATGACCAAGCAACACAAACAATGGATTGCCGCGCTGACCAGCCTGATTCTGCTGGCCATCGTCATCTGGTGGTGGCGCAGCCCGGCACCGGGCGAAACGCTGCGGCAGAAATTTTCCTTTGTCGATGTCATCAACGCGTCATTACGCGGCAAGAGCAATACCACCACCTTGCCGAGCAACGTCAAAGAGCAGATGCCTGACTCACCGCCCGAGTTGGAGCCACCCACCTTGATCGGCTATGGCGAATTCACCAGCACCGATGGCAGCCGCCCGGCTGGCGGCGTGGTGCGACTTTTTCAGCTCGGTACCGGCGAGTACTTATTGCGGCTGGAGAATTTATCGGTGACGCGCGGCCCCGGCCTGCACGTTTATTTCACCGCGGCAGCGGCACCGCGCGATATCGCGGTGATTCAAAGTGACTTTATCGATCTGGGCGAGTTGCGCGCGCAATCGGGCGATCTGAACTATGTGATTCCGGCCGATATTGATCTGCGCGACTACCATGGCGTGGTGGTGTTTTCGCCTTACTTCCGCCAGCTCTATGCCACCTCGGCACTGACCTCGCCGACCGCCAGCACCGCAACCCCCTGACGGTGCGGTGAAGCGAGCAGGCAGCGGCGATCAACGGCGCAGCAAACGTTCACGCCACCAAATCAGCGTTAGCGCCGCCAGCAGCAGCATAAACGCCCAGGCATCGGATACTGGCTGCCAGGTTTGTGGCAACGGCGGTGGCAAGCGCTGACTGTGTCGTGCCGTTGCCTGCTGCGTGGCCTGTTGCAAGGTTTCCGGCCATGGCGCTTGTGCATGGACACGAAACGCCAGTGACAGTGGCGCTTCCAACTGGAACCAACCGGTTTCTGTCGGCGTGAACGCTGCGCACACACGTCCTGGCCACGC
>CAMLNB010000256.1 GCA_946481205.1 uncultured Kangiella sp.
ACGCTTGCTCAGCATCGACGTGCTGCGCGGGCTGACCATCATCGCGATGCTGGTCGTCAACAACCCCGGCAGTTGGGCGCATGTTTATCCGCCGCTGCGGCACGCGGACTGGCATGGTCTGACGCCGACCGATCTGGTGTTTCCATTTTTTCTGTTTCTGGTTGGCGTTTCGCTGACACTGTCTCGGCGATTGCAGCAGAGCACTACCGCTTGGCCGTGGCGGGAGGTGCTGAACCGCACCGGCAAGTTGTTTGGTTTGGGTTTGCTGCTGGCGCTGGCGCAATATCAGCCGCTGCTTAGCGGCTATGACTGGTGGCAGGACACGGCGCTGCAGCTGCGCTGGCTTGGCGTGTTGCAGCGGATTGCGCTGGTTTATCTTGCTTGTGCGTTGTTGTTGCGTTGGTCGTCAACGCGTTTGCTGCTGCTGTCGGGGTTGATTCTGCTCGCTTACGGTTTGGCGCTGCTGTATCTGCCGTATCCCGCGCCGGACGGCGGCAGTTGGCAAGGCCGACTCGGGCCGGGCGAAAACCTGCCGGCCTGGCTCGATCAGCTGGTGCTCGGCGCCAAGCATGTCTGGTCGGCATCAACGCCGTACGCCAGCGATCCGGAAGGGTTGTTGTCGACACTGCCGGCCATCGTCACCGGACTTAGCGGGATTCTGGTCGGGCGCTGGTTGCAGCAGACCAGCGCCGAACGGCTGTCCGCAGCACGGCTCGGCTTGCTGATGTTGCTGGCAATTGCCGTCGGTACCGCGCTGCACGCGGTTATGCCGATCAACAAAGCACTGTGGACGCCAAGCTTTGTGTTGGTGACCAGTGGTTGCGCCGGGCTGGTGCTGCTGTGGCTGCATCAGGCACTGGACGGCCGGGCCGAGCAGCTGCGCCGGCAACCGCTGATCGGCTTTCTGCTCGATTACGGCAGCAATGCCATTTTCGTCTACGTGCTCTCGGCGCTGCTGGCGCGGCTGTTGATGGCCGTGCCGGTCGGCGCCCAGACGCTGGGCCAATGGGGGTATCTGACGGTATTCGCCAGCGCCGGCCCGACTGCGCTGAATTCGCTGGCCCATGCCCTGGTGTTCACCTTGCTGTTCTGGCCACTGCTGGCGTGGCTGCGCCGGGTCCGGCAGTGGATCTGGAAGGTCTGAGTTCGGGCGCTCCGCGCTAACCCCCTATCGCGTTACTTCCCGCCAGATAACGCAACGACACAAACTTCTCTTGCGCGCGTTAATGCGAATCATTATCATTTGCTTGTCTGATGCTCCATTCTGTTCTGGTTTCCGCCACGCCGGCCACCCTCGTCTGAGTCGGCGTGGCTTTTTCTTTTCAGGCGAGCTGGGTCAGAGCCCATTGCGCCAGCTCGCCGAGTTTGTCGTGGCTGGTCAAACTGGCCACCTCACCGCGCAATGAACGCAGCTTGCGGTTGCCGATCACCACCAAGGCATTGCGCTTCAAACCGAAACTGCCGGCACGCGCCAGCGGCGTGCCATAGAAATCTTTCTCCAGCCGTTTGCCGGATGCGCTCAGCAGGTAGCGCAGATCCTCGATCAGCGCGTGTTGCTGTGAGGCATCGAGCGGCTGCTGCAACGAGACATCGAGTGTGTGATTGAACAGCTTTTGATTCCACGGACAAACGGTCTGACACAGATCGCAGCCGAACAGCCAGTCACCGATGCCGGCACGCAGATCCAATGGCGCCAGTTTGCGTGATTCGATATTCAAATACGAAATGCAGCGCCGCGCATCGAGCTTGCGCGGCTCGACTATGGCTTGAGTCGGGCAGATATCAAGACAGCGGGTGCAGGTGCCGCAATAATCCGGCATCAACGGTTGTGGTTCTGGCGACGGTGCCGGGTTCAGATTCAGCGAGCTGTAAATTTCGCCCAGAAAAAACAGGCTGCCTTTCTGCGGATGAATGATGCAGGTGTTTTTGCCAACCCAACCGATACCCGCCTTGCGCGCCAGATCGCGTTCAAGCACGGGGCTGCTGTCAGTAAAACAGAGAAACTCTTCCTGCGGAAAATGTTCCTGCAGTAGCGCGGCGAGCTCGCGCAGTTGGTCGCGAAACCAGAAATGATAATCCTCGCCCTGGGCGTAGAGCGCGACACGCGCCTGCTTCAGTGGCCAGTTCGGCACTGGCGCCGGTTGCGGGTGATACGGCATGGCAAACACCAATGCGCTTTGCACCCGCGGCCATTGTCGACGCGGCTCTTCCTTGATCGGCGCATGATCTACCAGATACTGCATGTCGCCATGCATGCCGGCATCAAGCCATTCCCGATACAGATCGAAACTGAGTGGCCGCGTCAGCGGTGTCAGACCAAAATGACTCAGGCCACGCTTGGGCAGCTCCTGTTGCAACAGTTCGTGCAGTTGTTGCGCGATCACGGCGAACGACTCAGATACTGCTGCACACCGTCCGCAGCGACTTTACCGCTGGCAAAACAGGCGGTCAGCAAATAGCCACCGGTCGGCGCTTCCCAATCGAGCATTTCGCCGGCACAGAACATGCCCGGCAGATTTTTCAGCATCAGCTGCTCGGTCAGCGCAGAAAAACAAACACCACCGGCGGTGCTGATGACCTCCTCAATGGGGCGCGGCGCTTTCAGTTGCAGCGGCAGCGCCTTCAAGGTTTTTGCCACCAGTGCCATGTCGTTCATCTGCTCTTTGCTGAGCGCTTCGCGCAGCAAACCAGCACGTACGCCACTGACGCCGGCGCGGCCTTGCAAATGCGCCGACAAGGATTTGCTACCGCGCGGTTTGTTGAGTTCGGCAAGCAGGCGCTTTTCATCGCGACCGGGCAACAAGTCCAGCGTCAAGCTTGCGCTGCCTTGTGCTTCAATGGCATCACGCAACGGCGCTGATACGGCGTAGATCAATCCGCCTTCGATGCCCGTCTTGGTGATCATCGCCTCGCCCTGCTTGTGCCAGTGCTTGCCACGCAGATCGTTGAAATCCAGCACCACTGGCTTCAACGGTTCACCGGCAAATTTCTCGGCAAAATGTGCTGACCAGCCAATATCGAAACCGCAATTCGCCGGCCGCAACGGCGCAATCGCAACGTTATGGGCTTGCAATAGCGGCTGCCAGCGGCCGTCGCTGCCGAGCTTGGGCCAGCTGGCGCCGCCGAGTGCGAGCACCACCGCATCGCAATAAAACCGTTGTTCGCCTTCCGGCGAGTCAAAACGCAGGATATGGCCGCGCGTTGCCATCGCATCCCGTTCGGCCCAACCCAGCCAACGATGCCGTGGCTGGAACTGCACGCCCAGCGTACGCAAGCGTTGCAACCAAGCGCGCAGCAATGGCGCTGCTTTCATCTCTTTGGGGAAGACCCGGCCCGAACTGCCGACAAAGGTTTCAATGCCCAGACCATGAATCCAGTCACGCAGATCCGTTGGCGAGAACCGCTGCAACCAGGTGTCGACCTGACCCGCCGCATCGCCGTAACGGGAGATGAAATCCGGCAGCGCTTCCGAATGGGTGATGTTCATGCCGCCAATGCCGGCCAGCAAAAACTTGCGGCCAACCGACGGCATCGCATCGAATACCGTGACCCGATGACCGGCTTGCGCCAGACATTCGGCCGCCATCAGCCCTGCCGGGCCGGCGCCGATGATGGCAATTGTCGCGGGGATGGGTGTACTGGCGGTCATGACGGTCAACGTGCTGGGATCGGCGCCGATTTTCGCACATCACGCAGGCCGGTAACGGCTTTGCCTTCAGGCGGGGGTATCCAGCCAGCCGGCAGCGACCGCTTGCGCGAGATCTGCCGGGGTATCGAGATCAAACGCCAGTTCAGCCGCGGCAAGTAGCAGCAGTTCGCGCCGCTGCCACAGCGCTTTCAACCCGACGTCGCCGGTCAGACCGTTTGCTTGATGCAACACACTCATGGGCAACAACACCGGAACGCCACGCCCGGCACCGTAGTCGGTCACGACAATGGCATCCGATCGCCCCTGTCCCAATTGCAGCAAGCCTTGCAGATGTTCTTGGCGCAGCCGGATCTGATCGCAGCCGAGGATCAGCACCGACCCGATGTGGTCTTTCAAGGCGGCGGCACCGCACTGTAGCGAACTCGCCAAGCCCTCTTGCCAATCCCGGTTGCAAACCCTGTGCAGTGGCAAGCCGGTCAGTGCCGCCCGAACCGCTTCGTCGTGTGCACCGGTTACCACCACAAAAGTGCTGGGCCTAGTAGTAAGCGCCCGCTCTGCGACTCGACGAACCAGTGGCATGCCGGCCTGACAGAGCAACTGTTTAGGCTGCCCCAACCGGCGACTGCCACCGGCAGCCAACAGCAGAACAGCATGGCCATCGGGTTCGACAGGACGGCTCATGTTGTTGGCCATGGCCGAATGCTGACCGGTTCGGCCAGATGAATGGATGCACTGCGGTCTTTTAGCTGGCCGCCGCAGCGGCCGTTCAGCGCCGCCTGGGCTTCAGCAAGAATCGCCAGCGCCACCGCCTCCGGAGTGCTGCCGCCAAGGTCGAGACCGACTGGGGCATGGATGCCGGCCATGGCCGCCAATCGCTCGCTTTCTGTGCGGTGACCCAGCTCGTTCAGCAGCCGCTCGGTACGGCTTTTTGGCCCCAACTGGCCGAGATATCGCGGTGATTTGGCGAGAAAGTGCGCCAACCAGTCGCGATCTTGCGAAAAGCTATGGGTCATGATCACCGCTGCCGCTGCCGCCGGCAAGGCGCGAGCGTCTGGATCCGCCGGACTCAAGCAGAGCACCTGCACAGCGTGGGGAAAGCGTTCCGCCCGGGCGAAATGGCGGCGGCCATCGATGACGGTCACCCGCCAGCCCATTGATGCCGCCAAGTGGACCAAGGGTTCGGCATCATGGCCTGCGCCGACAACGATCAGCTCCGGCGCAGGCGACAAACACTCGAGCAACAACTCAAG
>CAMLNB010000257.1 GCA_946481205.1 uncultured Kangiella sp.
TGCCGAGCATGCTGGTAATCGCAATTACTTTGGCCAAGAGCGGGTCAATGCTGCCAGCAGCCACGCCATTTATCAGAACCTGCAGCGCATTGCCAAGGTTCGCGCCAGCTCGGTGGCGCTGCAACGCGGTGTCCAAGTCAATCTCGAACTGGCCGGTGACAAGGCCGCGTTCTATCGGGTCTATCAACATGCGGATCAGGCCGAGATTGCGCTGGTGCTGCTGAACAAGGGAGAGACACCGACAACGTTTGCGGTGTCGCAGTGGCTGGAATCTGGTACCTGGCAGTCCTTGCTGGATGGTGAACCGCAGTCGATCGCCGAAAACGGCAGTTTGAACGCGACTGTCGCAGCCCATGGTGTGCAGGTTTATCGCTTGTCAGCGCCGGTCAGCCGTGAAGATCTCAAACAGCGGTTGCGGCAGTTGATGGCCGGTATCAATAATCCGGTAGTGGCTAACTAAATAAGAGCAGCCAAAAAAAAAGCCGGCATGCGCCGGCTTTTTTTTGCAGGCCTTTTATCGCACCAGTGGCGCAGGTTTGCTGCCGCAGGAGCGGCGTATCACCAGCTGTGCCGGGAACTTGATGTTCTCCACCGGTTCATCGTTGATCTGTTTCAGCAGCGTATCGACTAGCAATTCGCCAGCACGTTTGGTGTCTTGCAGGACGCTGGTCAGTGGCGGATTGGTGAACGTGGCGAGCGGAATGTCATCGAAACCGGCGACGGCGATATCGTTCGGCACCTTGTAGCCTTTGTCGCCCAACGCGCGCATCGCACCGATGGCAATGAGATCGCTCGCGGCGAATACCGCATCAAAGGGAACATCGCGCTCCAGCAACGTGCAAAGCGCATCGTAACCGGCTTGTTCTGTGGTGATGGCGGTGACTTGCAGACGCGGATCGACCAACAGGCCGGCGGCAGTCAGGGCATCGGTGTAGCCGCGATAACGATCAAAAAATTCCGGACAATGCTGATCGGCCCCGCCGAGAAAGGCGATGCGGCGTCGACCCTGTTTGATCAGATGCGCGGTGCAATCGCGGCCGCCTTGCACATTGTCACAACCGATCGAGACGCCGAGCTGGTCTTCGAGCACCGCGCCCCAGCGGACAAAATGGGTGCCTTGCTCGATCAGTTTTTCCAGCGTCGCGCGGTAATCCATATAGTCGCCGTAGCCGAGCAGGATCAGGCCATCGGCGCGTTTGCTGTCTTCGTAATCGGCATGCCAGTCGTTTGACAATTGCTGGAATGAGACCAGCAAATCGTAATTGCGCCGGGCGCAGGCGCGGGTGATCGAGCCTAACATCGACAGGAAAAACGGATTGATATTGGAGTCATCCGGCGTCGGATCTTCAAACAGCAGCAGCGCCAGCGTGCCGCTCTGCTGGGAACGCAGACTGGAGGCGTTTTTGTCGACCTTGTAATTGAGCTCGCGGGCGATCTCGAGGATGCGCAGCCGGGTTTCTTCGCTGACCAGCGGGCTGCCGCGCAACGCGCGCGACACCGTTGGTTGTGAGACCCCGGCACGATAGGCGATATCGAAGGATGTGGCTTTACGCTTCGGACGCAAGACGACAGCTCCCGCTACAGATTCAGCTGGCACAAGCACCGGCTGCGGCTCGCTACTGTAGCAAACTCGACCGGCTCTGCGTCTGCCTGTGTCACAGCGTGCTTAACCGCTGAATGCGCACGTCCCGGTTTGGGTTAGGGTCAATGCGAATGCTTGTCATCGCCATGGTCGTGCCTATGGGCATGAGTGTGGCTGTGCTTGTGCGGGGCGGTGTGCGAATGGCTGTGTTGATGCGCCTGTGCATGCCCGGGCTCAAGACCATCGCCGGCATGGTCATGGTGCGGCCGATGCCGGTGCAGCAGCACGTGCAGCAGTGCGCCAGCCAGGAAAGCCTGCAAGCCCGCCGCGGTGGTGTGGCTGAGCGCCGGCACCACTTGCTGGGTTAGCACGAAGCCGACCACGGTAGCCAGACCCATGCCGATCAGGGTGATGACCGACATGGTACGGCCGAGCGCGTGGCGGACCAGCCACCAGATCGCCAGGCCAAGCGGCAGTTGGTGCAGCACCACGGCAGTCGCCAACCAGCGATCTTCTCCGGCGGCGGCCAAGGTCGCGCCATCCATCAATGAATGCACCGCCAGCGCGACCGCGCCAAGCAGCGCGGTCAGGGAGTGGGTCGGCAATGCCAGCCGGGAGAATACTTGCTCAATCAGGCTCGGCAAGGCCATGGCGACCAAACCGAGTAGAGGACCAATCCAGCCGATCTGTTCATAGCCTTCAACAAACACTTCGATCAGCACAATCAGCACAATCACGCCGACCAGCAGCCGATCGAGGATGTCGTGCAGCCGGCGCCAGCGATGCAGCAGGCTATAAAGCCAGGGCGCGAGGCCGAGCGAGACAAGGCTGATGAGCAGGGCGGTCATGGTGTGGGCGCGATCTTGGTGAAAGGACAATGGCAAGGCTGAGGGCGGGCATTCTAACGACAAAAAATGGTTTGTGCCGGTCGCCGGTGCGACATGCCGGTAGCAAGCCAAGACCGGCATGTCGCACAGGCTGTGGTCGTTATTGCGTCCAGCGTTTCATCCAATCGAATACGGCGCCATGCCATTGCAAGCTGTTTTGCGGTTTCAGAATCCAGTGATTTTCGTCCGGGAATACCAGCAACTCGCTCGGCACACCACGACGTTGCAGGGCGGTGAACGCGGCAATACCTTGACCGTATGGCACCCGGAAATCCTTCAGGCCGTGAATGACCAGCATCGGCGTTTTCCAGTTGTTCACGTGATGAATCGGATTGTGCTTTTCATAAGCCTCCGGCTTGGCGTATTGCGGGCCGCCGTTTTCCCATTCGGTGAACCAGAGTTCTTCGGTGGTGTAGGCCATGGCGCGGGTATCGAAAATACCGGCGTGGTTGACGATGCAGCGGAAACGCTCGCTCCACTGGCCAGCAATCCAGTTCATCATGTAGCCACCATATGAAGCGCCGAGCGCGCAAGCGCGGTTGGCATCGAGGAAATCGTATTTGCCGATGGCGTAATCAAAACCTTTCTGCAAATCGACCAACGGCTTGCCGCCCCAGTCTTCACTGATCGAATCGGTGAATGCCTGGCCGTAGCCGGTCGAACCGTGGAAGTCGATCATGATGGCGGCATAGCCCTGGCCGGCATACGCCTGCGGATTCCAGCGGTAATGGAAGTGATCGCCGAAGCTGCCTTGCGGGCCGCCGTGAACGAGAAAGGCAATTGGGTATTTCTTGCCCGGCTCAAAGTTCGCCGGTTTGATCAGATAGCCGTAAACGGTTTCATCGTTGGCGCCTTTGAAGCTGAATTGCTCGTAGTCGCCGAACTGCACGCCGGCCAGTTTTTCGGCATTGAACGCGGTCAGCTGGCTTGCCTTGCCACCACTGGCGCTGATCTTGAAAATCTCGGCCGGCAGTTTCAGATTGTCATAGGCGTAAACGATGTGCTTGCCAGCCAGATCGAATCCGCCAACAAAACCTTTGCTGACAAGCCGTTTCCATTTGCCATTGCCGACGTTGACCGAGAACAGGGTGTGCTGACCGGTGTCGTCGCCGGTGCCATACAGTGTTTTGCTGTCGGCGCTCCATTTCAGCGAACCGAGCGAGCGATCAAAACCTTCGCTGAGGTTGCGCACGGCGCCGGTTTTGCGATCGCGCAGCATCACGCGGAGCTGATCGGCTTCAAAACCCGGTCGCGCCATCGCAAGCCAGGCCAGATAACGGCCATCCGGCGAAACGACTGGCTGGGTATCGACAGCCATATTGGTCGGCGTCAGATTCTTCAGTTCACCACCGGTTGCCGCGACTTCATAAATATCGTGATTGGTCGACCAGCTTTCCGACACGCCTTTGACGCGCGCCTGGAAATAGACGGTGTTGCCATCCGGGCTGAAGCTGAACTCTTCATCACCGCCATACGGTTTCGACGGCACATCGGCATCGAGTTTCGACAGCAGCGTCGGTGCGTTGGCGGTTTTGTTGCCATTCAGGGCGTCAATGAACAGCTGGGCGACATGTCCGTCTTTCCAGCTGTCCCAATGCCGAACGAAAAGACGTTCGTGTTTCTGGCCGCTACCTTGCTTGGTTTTTTTCTCGCGCTCAGCACTGCAGCTGAGCGTGTCGCAATCGGCGAACACCTCGAAACTGACCAGCAGTTTGTCGCCGGTCGGTGCCAGTTTGTAGGCATTGATATCGAGCGGATAGCTTGACACTTGCTCGGCTTCGCCGCCGGCCAGCGCAATGCGCCAGAGTTGGTTGCTGCCGCTGCGAGCGGACAGGAAATACACATGCTTGCCATCGGCCGACCATTGCGGACTCGAATCGGCGGCATCGTGACTGGTCAGTCGACGGGCAGCATCGTTACCGTTGACGCTTTTCAGCCACAGATCGGTTTTATTTTTGTTGGCGGCGATATCCGGCGTGCTGACACTGAACACAACGTAATTGCCATCCGGTGAAGCAGCCGGACCACCAACCCGATGCAGGCTCAGCATGTCGCTGACCGTGAACGGTGTTTTCGCCGGAGCGGTTTCGGCGGCGTGGGCAGTGGCGATGAGGCTGCTGACAAAGCCGGTAGCTAGCAGCAAGGCAAACGACGGGGGCATGGTGACTCCTCGAACGGGACCAGTGACGTGGCGCGTGCTGACGCCAGGACCGGGCTGGTTGGGCGAGCGGCCATGCTAGGGCCTGAGGCGCGAGACCGCAATGAGCCTGCACAGCCTCCGCCCTGGACTTGCCGTTTCGGTCGGCAGCCATGGCTGCCGCTGTCATGGGGTACAATTAGCCACCGTTGTATGCCTTTTGTCCGGATGCCCATGGCCACGCTGTTTGTCGACCAACTGACCGTTATCGATTGTTCCGTGCTCGAC
>CAMLNB010000258.1 GCA_946481205.1 uncultured Kangiella sp.
TGGCGGTCGTGCTACCCTTTGCGCCCTTCATTCCAGTCACTCCGGCTCCTGCAGGGCCGGGCCCCCGAGTCGAGGAACCACCCCATGAAAGCTCCCGTTCGCGTTGCTGTTACCGGTGCCGCCGGTCAAATCTGTTATTCGCTGCTGTTCCGCGTCGCCAATGGCGAAATGTTCGGCAAAGACCAGCCGGTGATCCTGCAGTTGCTGGAAATCACTCCGGCGTTGAAAGTGCTCGAAGCGGTCGCGATGGAATTGAATGATTGCGCTTTCCCGCTGCTGCACGGCATCGTTCCGACCGACAATCCGGAAGTGGCGTTCAAAGATGCCGATTACGCCCTGCTGGTTGGTGCCAAGCCGCGCGGCCCGGGCATGGAGCGCAGCGATCTGCTGAAAGACAACGGCAAGATTTTCAGCTCGCTGGGCAAGATCGTCGACAAGGTCGCCAGCAAGAACATCAAGATTGTTGTGGTCGGCAACCCGGCCAACACCAACGCTTACATCCTGAGCAAAAACGCGCCGTCGATTAACCCGCGCAACATCACCGCGCTGACCCGTCTGGATCACAACCGTGGTCTGCACCAACTGGCGGCGAAAGTGAACGGCAAAGTCAGCGACATCAAGAAAATGCTGATCTGGGGCAACCACTCGACAACCCAAGTGCCGGATATCACCTATGCCACCATCAATGGCAAGGCCGCTCCGAGCGTCGTTAACGATGAAGCCTGGACTCGCGATACCTTCATCCCGACCGTTGCCAAGCGCGGTGCTGCGGTGATCGCGGCGCGTGGCGCCTCGTCGGCCGCCTCCGCTGCCAACGCCGTGGTTGATCACATGCGTGATTGGGTGCTCGGCACTGCAGAGGGTGACTGGACCTCGATGGCCGTGTCGTCTGATGGCAGCTACGGCATCGAGAAAGGTTTGGTCTATTCCTATCCGGTTACCTGCAAGAATGGCGAGTGGACCATCATTAAAGATCTGCCGGTCAACGATTTCATCAAAGGCAAGATGAAAGAGTCCGAGAAAGAACTGCAGGAAGAGCGCGACACCTGCAAAGACCTGCTGTAATTCGCGATTGCGAGCAAAACAAAACGGGGCCGATGGCCCCGTTTTGTTTTTTCCAGTTTGCGAACTTGCCTGCCGCTACGCAGCAGTTGAAGGGGTAGCGCTCCTGCGCAATCACCGTGCGCACGTTATCCGATGCTTACCATACCGGCGCAGACCGGTATCGAGAATCACGTTACCGCGAGCAGCACTCGACCCGCGTGAACACGACAGCGTTGTCATTGCAGCAGATCGTATAAACATGCAACGCAACACTCAGCAAGCAATGCCGCTACGCAAAATTCACTGCGCGCTTTTTCTGCGGATTTTCCGGAACAAAAGTACTCGTAACGCGTGTTTTACTGGCACTTACGTTATGGCTTTCACAGTTTTAAAGATACATTCAGATACATGGCGTAAAGCAGGCTTTACACCACAAAAACATCGCGCAGTTTCTGCTTGACGCTGGTCGGTGCTGCTCATAAATTGCGCGCCCTTGTCTGCCGCCATGGCAGGCCTTGATCGCCTTGTCGATCATTTTTATTCGCTGTTATCCAGTCTCAGGAGTCGTCATGTCGTCCCGCCTGATGCGCCGCCGCCCGGTTGCGCAAGTCGTTCTTGCTGTGCTCGCTGTTCAGTCCCTGCCGGTTTTTGCTGCTGCTGATGACGCCGAAGAGCGCATTGTCGTCACTGGCACTCACATCAAACGTATCGATGAAGAAAGTGCTTCGCCGGTGGTGGTGATTGATCGCACGGCGATCGAAGGTTCAGGCGCTGTCACGCTGATCGAATTGCTGCAGTTGTCACCGTACAACGGTGCCGGCAGCTTCAACGAAGCCTTCACCACGGGCTTCACGCCGGGCACCGCGGCATTTGATCTGCGCGGTTTCGGTCCGGAACGCACGCTGGTCCTGGTCAATGGCAAACGGCAACCGATTTATCCGTTCGGCGCCAACGGCAGCAACGCGTTCGTTGACTTGAACAGCATTCCATTGGCCACCGTCAAGCGCGTGGAAATTCTCAAAGACGGCGCCTCGGCGTTGTACGGTTCTGACGCCGTCGCCGGTGTTGTCAACATCATTACCTATGACGCCTTCGATGGCACTGAAGTCAGCGTTCGCGGCAAAGCTGCGCAAGACGGCGGCGCCGAATCGGGCGCTGTGTCGGTGCTGACCGGCGGTCAAGCGGACAAGTTCAGCTGGCTGGTGGGCGTTGATGCCTCAACTCGACAGGAGCTGCTCGGCAAACAACGCGATCTGACGGAAGATTCGGTGCATGAGTTTGGCGTGATCGATGCCATCGGCACCGATCCGGTGACCGTCGATGGCCGCAGTGAATTCAGTGGCGAAGGTTGGCAAATCAATCTCGACAGCGGTGTGTTTTCGCCGCTCGGTGATTGCCCGGCCGCAAATCGCGTCGCTGCATCAAACTACTACAGCTTCGGTGGTCAGCCGGCGGTTGGTGATATCTGCTTGTACGATTTCGCTCGCGAAGCCCAGCTACTGCCGGAAACGGATCGTGCCAGCCTTAATGGTCGCATTGGTTATGACTTTGATTGGGCGCAGCTGAGCCTCAGCTATGGCGTCGTCGGTGTCGATACCCGCTCGACCGTGCGTCACTCCAGTGCCTTTGGTCGTGAGCAGGTCGAGACCATTGACGGTGTCGAGTACTACACTGCGCGCCGGTTGACCGAACTCGGCACGCCGACCATCGAAACCGAATCGCTGACCCAGCATCTCGCGATGGACTGGAACTGGAACATCAAGGCCTATGACTTCTCGTTCTCGGCCTATCACAGCAAAACGGAAATCGACGAGCAGCTGACGGAAGGCTGGCTGCTGACCAGTGATGCCGTTGACCTGATCACCGCGATCAACAACAACACGATTTCGCTGCGTCAGCCGCTGACTGCCGCGCAAGTCGACGCCTACACCAGCGAGTTCTGGCACAAAGGCGAGTCGGAAATCACCGCTCAGGAATTGCGCGTATCTGGTCCGTTGATTGACACCGTACTGGGCCCGATCTGGTTGGCTGCTGGTATTGAACACCGCGAAGAAGCGTTCTTTGATCGCTCCGATAGCGCCATTCTGAACGGTGATGTGCTGGGCTACGGCACCTCGGGCGCCGAAGGCGACCGGGATCTGAATGCTGCCTACATCGAAACCGCAATTCCGTTGTCGAACGTATTGGAGCTGTCGCTGTCGCTACGTCAGGACGATTACAGCGATTTTGGCAGCAGCACCAATCCGAAAGTCGGTTTGCGTTTGAACCCGACCGATGAATGGTTGTTCCGCGTTTCCTGGGGCACTGGCTTCCGTGCACCGGGTCTGCACCAGCTGTACACCAATCTGAACATCGGCACGTCGGGCGGCCGGCCGTTTGTCCAATCGGGCAACCCGGATCTGGAGCCGGAAGAGTCGGAGTCGGTGGTGGTCGGCATCCTGGTCGAACCGAGTCGCAACACCGAATTCAGTCTGGATCTGTGGCAGATCGACGTCGACAACATCATCACCAATCTCGGTGCCGACACCATTGCCCGGCTGTGCGATGGCGGTGCGGATGAGCCGGTATTCTGCGCCGGTCGTGTACTGCAAACCGGTGAAGTGTTCACGGCCTGGAACGGCACCACCTACACCGCCGAGGCCACCACCTACAACGATTCGTTCCTGAACCTGGCTGGTCGCAAAGCCTTTGGCGTCGACAGCGGTCTTGGTTTGCGCTTCAACCATGTTGCCGGTGGTGTGCTGAAATTCAATCTGGAACTGACCTACCTGCTGAGCCTGGAAACCGAGTCGTATCCGGACAGCGGTATTCAGGAATTGGAAGGCACGTCGGGCAACCCGCGCCTGCGCAGCAAAATGAGCCTGTACTGGCAAGGCAATGTCGTGACGCACTACGCCGGTGTCCAGCATGTTGGTGGCTGGGATGTGGTCAATCGTGACGGCGAGTTGCTGACCGAAGTCGATGATCACGTCCAGCTCGATTACCAGTTCGGTTACGGCATTACCGCGAATCAGCGTATTGTTTTCGGTGTGCAGAACCTGACCGACGAAGCGCCGCCGGTGTCGAGTTTCTCGTGGCCCTTCTTCAACCAGTCGTTGTACTCGCCGCTTGGCCGTACCGCGTCGCTGGAATGGCAAGGGCGGTTCTGATTGCTGTGTTTGACCGGGCCCGCTTCGTGCGGGCCTTTCCCGTTTTGGTTTGAAGCGAAAACAAGAGTTTGTCGAGATGATTCAGCGAATGCGCGGCCCGATGGTGGTGCTGACGATGGCGATGCTGAGCCTGCTGGCGTTACCGGTACGCGGTAATCCGAGCAGCGAAGTCAGCATTGCGCCAAATGTCAGCCTGCGGCTGCAGGGCATTGCGCTGGCGCAGGAGTTGCGCAGCGATTACTACATTGGCGCCATTTATTTGCCGGAGTGGAGTCCGGACTTGGCGCAAGCAGCCAGCGAAACCGTGCCGAAACGGATGAGCATGAAAGTGCTCGCCGACCGCATGTCCGCGCGCGAATTTCAGCGCCACTGGAAAGAGCGGATTGCGCTGAACAATGCCCGCTTGGTGTGGCAGCCGCAAGGCGAGCGCATTCTGAAACTGGCCAACAGCATTCGCGATAACCTGCAGCGCGGCGATCGGATCGATTTTGATTTCGTCCCGGGCCAAGGCACCAGCGTGCGCCTGAACGGCCAGTTGCTGATCACGATCAGCGGCGACGGGTTTTATCCGCTGTTGTTGTCGGCTTGGCTCGGAGACATTCCGCCGACCAAGGCGTTCCAGAGCGCCTTGCGTGGCGAGCAGGACAGCGATAGCCGGGCCAGCCTG
>CAMLNB010000259.1 GCA_946481205.1 uncultured Kangiella sp.
GGAAAGGTGTATATCGACTGCATGCTTTTGCTGCAGTGTGTCGGTAAAACCGAGGACTTCGGCGATGGCCTTGTCGATCGGTTCCGGCAACTGCAGTTGTTGCCGCAACAACGTCGGATCACTGGCCCTTCGTTCGCTGCGTTCCATTTGTCATTGAAATACCAAATGGCCGCAACACCACCCAATAGGGTTGCGATGGCCAGTGGCCAAAACAGCAGCTTGTCCATATCCCTATCCTCTTGGCGCGCGCAGCCTAGCGCTGCAAATACTCCCGATAAAATTCGACAAACGCTCGCACGACAGCGGGCACATGCGGACCCGGCGGATAGACCGCATAGACCCCGCCGCGCGGCAGATGCCAGTCGGTCAGCACACGCTGCAAACGGCCGCTGCGCAACGCCTCGGCCGAGCTTAACTCATCCAGCACAGACACGCCGGCACCGGCCTCCAGCAATGCGCGCAGCACCGTCGCGGTATCGACACGCAAATGACTTTGCATGCGCACCGTGCAATCGTCCTGGCCCGCTCGGGTAAACGACCACGTCAGCGGCGTTGCCAGTCGGCTCAGGGTCAACCAACGATGTGCAGCGAGCTCGTCCGGGTGTTGCGGCAGTCCCTGCTGCTGCCAATACCCGGGGGACGCGACCACATATTGCGAGAAATCGCGCAGCTTCAACGCCCGCAAACTTGAATCGCGCAGCCAGCCGATACGGATCGCCAGATCGACATTGTCCTTGACCAGATCGATCACCTGATCGCCCGTCAGCAAATCAATGTTCACGTTCGGATGCAATGCACTGAACTGCGCAATGGCGCCCGAGAGCGATTGCACGGCGTGATCCACGGTCGTGGTGATGCGCAGTTTGCCGCGCAGGATCGCGCTGTCATCGGTCAACTGCGCGGTCGCGATCTCGACCTGCCGCAGCAGGGGCACGCATTGGTCGTACAGCGCACTGCCGGTATCAGTCAGCACCACCCGCCGCGTTGTGCGATTGAACAACCGCGCACTGAGCTGCTGTTCCAATCGGCTGATGTCCTGGCTGATCTTGGCCTTGGTGACGCCGAGTCGCTCGGCCGCCGCAGTGAAACCACCGGTTTCAGCTACCGCCGCAAACACCAGCAGGGCATTGAAGTCGGTCTTGGCGGCTTGCATGGATGCCTCAATCGTTCGCCATTACTTAACAGTAAGTTCTGATTATAGGCATTTATCAGCCCAATAAGCGCTGGGATGATGGCTCCCGTCCCCCTCAACCCCTCGATTCAGGAGCAACCCCATGAAGATCGCCCTTATCGGCGCCAGCGGCTATGTCGGCTCGGCCTTGTTGAACGAAGCGCTGGCCCGCGGCCACAGTGTCACCGCCCTGGTGACCAAGCCCGACAAGCTGACGGCCCGCAAAGGCGTGACCGTGGTCAAGGCCGACGCGCTCAACAGCGACCACCTGAGTACGCAACTGCGCGGCCACGATGCAGTGCTCAGCGCGTTCAGCGGCCATGCCGACAGCGACGTGCTCGCTTACTACCTGAAAGGTTTCAAGGCCATTGTCGCGGCAACCAAGCAGGCTGCCGTGCCGCGGTTGTTGCTTGTTGGCGGCGCTGGCAGCTTGTTTGTTGCACCGGGTCTGCAAGTGATCGACACACCAGATTTTCCGGCGCAATGGAAAGCCACCGCCGAAGGTGCGCGGCAAGCCTTGCAACTGCTGCAAAACGAAACCGCACTCGACTGGACCATGCTGAGCCCATCGGCCCATCTCGAGCCGGGCGAACGCACCGCGAAATTCCGTCTTGGCAAAGACGAGCTGCTGGTTGATGCCAATGGCAATAGCCGAATCTCGCTCGCCGATTACGCCGTCGCGATGCTTGATGAACTGGAACGACCGGCGCACCACCGTCAACGCTTCACGGTCGGTTACTGAGTTGATGGATTGCCAATGCTTCTCGTTGCTGAATCTGGCAATTAAAAAGTCTGGCGATTGCTGACGCCCGCGAATACTTCAGCCCATGAATGGCGTGGCATTGCCCTGCCCATCGCAATGCCACGCTGCTGCTCGCATAAGGAACGGATCATGAAAACCTATCAACTGCCAGCCATCACCCATCGCCACATCGACATTGACGGCCTGAAAATCTTCTACCGCGAAACCGGTCCGGCCGATGCACCAACCTTGCTGCTACTGCATGGCTTTCCGTCTGCCTCGCATCAGTTCCGCCGGCTGTTTGATGTGCTGGGCAATGACTTTCATTTGATTGCGCCGGATTATCCCGGCTTTGGTCACAGCGATGCGCCAGCATCGGTTCGCGATGGCGGCAGCGTGTCCTACAGTTTTGATTTTCTCGCCGAGGTCATGGAGAAATTCTGTCGGGCATTGGCGCTGGATGCCTTCTCGCTGTATCTGTTCGATTTCGGCGCGCCGGTCGGTTTTCGCTTGGCGGCCCGGCACCCAGAATGGATACGTGGCCTGATCATTCAAAATGGCAATGCCTATGAAGAGGGCCTCAGCGAGATGGCGAAAAGCCTGATAAGCCTGCGGCCAAACCACCCTGGCGCTGATGCCAAAGTCGCCGAGTTGCTGACACTGCCGGTGACGCAGATGCAATACCTCGGCGGCACCAGCAATGCAGCACTGGTGGCACCGGAAGGTTGGACGCTGGATCAACACTTTCTCGATCAACCCGGTCGCAAAGCCATCCAAACCGATCTGATGTTCGACTATCACCGCAATGTCGAACAGTATCCCGCATGGCAAAGCTGGCTAAGCCGTCATCAACCACCGGCACTGATCCTGTGGGGCCGCAACGATGTGTTCTTTCCGGAAGCGGGTGCGCATGCCTACCTGCGCGATCTGCCCAATGCCGAACGGCATCTGTTTGATACCGGGCACTTTGCGCTGGAAGAAAAACTGCCCGAACTCGTTCCGCACATCGCCCGCTTCCTGGAACAGCGGCGCGCAGCCCCCTGACGGAAGCGGTTGTGCGTTACCTGCCACAGCGCAGCAGATCGGCACCGGTCGCGGCTGTGGCCCCCATGCTCCGTCTCCTGTTGCATGAAGATGTGAACCATGTCCGAAAGCAAACGCCTCGGCTTAAGAAACCCTTAAGTCAGCTTCCCTACCTTCTGAAGCCATATCCACAGCAGAGGGTTTGACGTTGCGCACACTTGTAGCCGCCCTGTTGGCGCTGGCGATGCTGGGTATGGGTTCCACGGCGCAAGCGGTGGATCTCGCGCCCTATAAAGGCAAAGTTGTGTATCTGGATTTCTGGGCATCGTGGTGCAAACCCTGTCGCCAGTCCTTTCCCTGGCTGGCCGAGATGCAGCAGAAATACGGCAAAGACGGTTTTGTCGTCATCGCGGTTAACGTCGACAAGGAACGCAGCCTCGCGGACCGATTCCTGGCCGATGTGCCACACCCCTTTCTCATCAGTTTTGACCCCAGCGGCAGCGTTGCCAGCCAGTACGGCATCGAGGCGATGCCGTCGAGTGTCTTGATCGATGGCAACGGCAAGGTCATCACCACTCACGCCGGATTTTTCGAGCGCAATCGCGACAAGTATGAACAGCGCATTCGTGCCGCGCTGTCGCTGTAACAGGAGTTGCCGATGAAATCGCTTCGTTTGCTGGCGGTCGCCAGCCTGCTGCTCGGCAGCCTTGCCGGCTGCAGCAGCATTGATGTCAAACCGTGGGATCGAGATCTGCTCGCGCGTCAGTCCATGCAGCTCGACAGCTCGCCACTCGACGCCGGTTTTGATGACCACATTTACTTCAGCAAAGAAGCCTCCAGTGGTGGCCGTGGTTTCGGCGGCGGAGGCTGCGGATGCAACTGAAAACCAAATCCGTGCGTGAGCGCCTGGCGCTTGCGGCTGGCGCATTACTCGGCACCACCGCCGTGATCGCGGCCGATGGCGGTGAATGGCAAGTCGATACCGCCATTCTGTCGTACGCCGAATCCGATGGCCGGGTCAAAGCCAATGAGCCGGTAATCAACCTGAGCAAAGATTGGGGCGATGAACACATCAGCTCATTCAAGCTGGTGGTGGACTCCCTGACTGGCGCCTCTCCGAACGGAGCGATGGCAGCCAACCGTGCCCAGACATTCACCGGGCCATCCGGCAACGGCGGCTATCAAGCCGCGGTCGGCGAAACGCCATTGGACGATTCGTTTCACGATCAGCGCGTGGCGTTTCGCGCCGGCTGGCAGCAACCCTGGAGTGAGGATTCGCGCGTCAGCATCGGTGCCAACATTTCCAGTGAATACGACTTCAAGTCGATTTCACTGGATGCCAACTATGCCCGCGACTTCAACAGCAAGCTGTCGACGCTGTCGTTTGGCATCAATCTTGAGCTCGATCAAATTGACCCGGTCGGCGGCATTCCGCTGGCGTTCAGCGCCATGCCAACCCAAGATGATGAAGGCGAGATAGAGGACGATGAACTGGAAGATCGCGATAGCGGTGATACCAAGCAGGTAGTCGATCTGCTCATCGGTTTCACGCAAGTGTTCAGCCGCAACTTCCTGATGCAGTTCAATGTTTCGCATTCGCAGTCGGATGGCTATCAAAGCGACCCCTACAAACTTCTGACAGTCGCCGACGACGGCAACTTGATCGTCAATCCCGATCCCAACAACGAAACTGGGATGTTCCTGTACTGGTATGAAAGCCGGCCGGACAGCCGCCGCAAAGACAGCCTGTACATTCAGGGGAAATACTCACCCGGCGAAGATGTGATCGATCTGTCTTACCGTTACATGACCGACGACTGGGGCATCAACTCGCACACCGTCGATGCCAAGTACCGCTGGGAGATTGGCAACGGCTGGTATCTCGAACCGCATTTGCGAC
>CAMLNB010000260.1 GCA_946481205.1 uncultured Kangiella sp.
CCGTCCTACGCCACGCCACGCGCGCTCGACAAGGCCGGTATCACGCTGAAGGACATCGATCTGATCGAAATGCACGAAGCCTTTGCCGCGCAGACGCTCAGCAACGTCAAGATGTTCGCCTCCGACAAGTTCGCCAACGAAAAGCTTGGCCGCGCCAGCAAGATCGGCGAGATCGACATGGACAAGTTCAACGTGCTCGGCAGCTCGATCGCCTACGGTCACCCGTTCGCTGCTACCGGCGCCCGGATGATCAGCCAGAACCTGCGCGAACTGCGCCGCCGTGGCGGCAAGCTGGCGCTGGTCACTGCCTGTGCGGCCGGTGGTCTCGGCGCGGCGATGGTGCTGGAAGCGGAATAAGACGGATCGAATTGGGCAGGGTGCGTTTTGACGCACCGCTAGCCGACAAGAGAGTTGATTGGTGCGTCAAGACGCACCCTACAAGAGCGACAACAACATGATTCTCAAACAAACCAGCAGCTTCACCCTGACTTTGCGCGGCGACGGTGTTGCCGTGATCAAGATGGACGTGCCGGGCGAAAGCACCAACACGCTGCGCGCCGAATTCACCACCGAGTTCAACGAGATCCTCAGCGCGCTGCGCGGCGATACCCGCATCAAGGGCATTGTGATCACGTCCGGCAAGCCGGATTCGTTTGTCGTCGGTGCCGACATCAACATGCTGAAAGCCATTGAGCGGCCGGAACAGGCGGAAGCCTTGAGCCGCGAAGGCCATCAGGCGATGTTCGAGCTGCAAAAGCTCGGCGTGCCGCTGGTTGCTGCGGTGCACGGTCCGGCGCTCGGCGGTGGCTTGGAGCTCGCACTGTGCTGTCACGAACGGGTGCTGTCTGATGACAACAAGACCATCGTCGGCCTGCCGGAAGTGCAGCTCGGCGTGCTGCCCGGTGGTGGTGGTACCCAGCGCTTGCCGAAACTGGTCGGCATTGCCAATGCGCTCGACATGATGCTGACCGGCAAGCAGGTGCGCGCCAAGCAGGCGCTGAAAATGGGCCTCGCTGATGAAGTGGTGCCGAAAGCGCATCTAGAAAACGCCGCGGTCAAACGCGCGCTGAAGCTGGCCAATAATCCGAACCGTGACGAGCTATTGAGAAAGGTCCGTAAACCGGCGCCGCTGTTGTCCGGTCCTGGCATCATGCGGGTGCTGCTGGAGAGCAATCCGATCGGCCGCAACGTGATTTTCTCGCAAGCGCGTAAAGCTGCTGGTGCCAAGACTTATGGTAATTACCCGTCGCCAGACAAAATCATCGACTGCGTAACTGCGGCCTATGGTAGCGATGGCTTTGCCACCGAAGCGAAGAAGTTTGGCGAGCTGGTCGTGACGCCGGTGGCGCGTCAGTTGATGAACATTTTCTTTGCCACCACGGCGCTGAAGAAAGACAAGATCAACGATGCGCCGGCCCGCGAAATCCGCAAAGTCGGCGTGCTCGGCGGCGGCCTGATGGGCGCCGGCATTGCCTTCATCAGCATCGACAAGGCCAAGGTCAAGGCGCGGGTCAAGGATCGCGATGACAAAGGCACTGGCCATGCCGTCAAGTACGCGCACGAAATCATCAGCGGTCGCGCCAAGAAAAAACACATTTCGCAGGCGCAGGCCGGCAAGCTGCTGTCGCAGCTCAGCGTCAGCACTGACTTCAGCGGTTTCAAGGATCTGGATATCGTTATCGAGGCGGTGTTTGAAGATCTGAAACTGAAGCAGCAGATGGTCAAGGACATCGAAACCAATTGCCGTCCGGACACCATCTTCGCCACCAACACCTCGTCGATTCCGATCCACAGCATCGCCGAAGGCGCGCAGCGGCCGGAACACATCATCGGCATGCATTACTTCTCGCCGGTCGAGAAAATGCCGCTGCTGGAAATCATCACGACAGACCAAACAGCCGATTGGGTCACCTCGACCGCGGTTGAATTCGGTCGCGCCCAGGGCAAGACCGTCATCGTGGTCAAGGACAAGGCTGGTTTCTACGTCAACCGCATTCTGGCGCCATACATGAACGAAGCCGGTTATCTGGTCGCGGGTGGCGTGCCGGTCGATCAGGTCGACAAGGCGCTGAAAAAGCTCGGCTTCCCGATTGGCCCAATCAACCTACTTGATGAAGTCGGTATCGACGTCGGCACCAAGGTCGCACCGATTCTGGCGGCGGCGTTTGGCGATCGGATGAACCCGCCGGCCGCATTCAAGAAATTGCTCGAAGACAACCGGCTCGGCAAGAAGAACAAGCGCGGCTTCTATCTCTATGACGAAAGCGGCAAGAGCAAGAAACAGGTCGATGGCTCGGTTTACGCTTTGTTGGGGGTAAGCCCCAATGCCCAGCTTGACGCCCGCGAAATTGCCGAGCGCTGCCTGTTGATGATGATCAACGAAGCGGCGCGCTGTTTGGATGAAGGCATCATCCGCAATGCTCGCGATGGCGATATCGGTGCCATCTTCGGCATCGGCTTCCCGCCCTACCTCGGTGGCCCGTTCCGTTATGTCGACAGCATTGGTGCTGCAGGGGTGGTCGAGCGCCTGAAGCACTATCAAGGCTTGCATGGCGAGCGGTTTACGCCCTGCCAGAAATTGCTGGATATGGCGGTGAAGAACGAGCGGTTCTATAGCTGACCCGCTGTTCAAAAAAAAGCGCGTCCAAGACGCGCTTTTTTTTTACCCAATCTGTTCAGGTCGCCAGGTCGCTGAATCGATCGGCTTCCGGCGCACGCCAACGTAGCCGCTTCACTGAGCGCTGTGAGCTTTGCAATTCGATATCACCGCTGCTGACCGCCAAGGCGCCGTTGTCACGCAAACGGTGCAGCAAAGCTTCCGCTTTGGCTTCACGCACGCTGACAGCACCAACCCACTGGTTGCGGCCGCTGTGCTTGGCGGCATATAGCAGACAGTCGGCGATTTGTAGCACCTGCTCGCAGGAGTAGGCATCAATGCTGTCCGGTTTCAGCGGGTAGGCGGCGTAACCGATCGAGCAGGTGACCGTCAGTTTGGCACCGTTGCTCAGTGTAAACGGCTGATCACCGACGACGCTGCGGATGCGTTCGGCAATCTGTGGTGACATGCCACGTTCGCTGAAGCGACTGACCAGCAGAAACTCCTCGCCACCGTAACGCACCAGGTAATCCTGTTCGCGGCAGATGTGCTGCAAGCGGTCACGCACGCCGAGCAGGACTTCGTCGCCAATCGCGTGACCGAAGCTGTCGTTGATCCGTTTGAAGTGGTCCAGATCGATCAGGAAGAACAGCATATCGGCCTGGTGCAGGGCCTGCAGCTGGCTGGCGGCATCTTGATGTCGACGCAGGATGGTCGGCGCATCCTTTTCAAGATAGCGAAACAGCATTCGCCGATTGCCGAGGCCAGTCAGCGGATCGCTGAGGCTGATGCTGTCGAGCCGCAAATTGGCTTGTTGCAGTTCGGTGTTGACCGTTTCCAGCGCGTGGTTTTTCTCCTGCAACTCGTGAGTACGCTGTTCGACCTGTTGCTTCAGGTTGCTGAGCATGGCCTGTTCTTGCTGCCGGTTGCGCCGGTGCTGCAACCATAGCGCCATCAGCAACAAGGCTGTCAACAGCGCGTAAATCGTATACGCGAGCGGGCTTTGCCAAGGCAGTGGGCCAATCTCAATGGCAAGCTGGCGGATGTTTGGATCCCAAACGCCGGCGGCGCTACCGGCGCGCAGTTCAAATTGATAACTGCCGGTTGGTAACTGGTTGTATTGCACTTGATGCGCGCCATTACTCAACTCATTCCAGTCAGCTTCGATCGGCAGCAAACGGTAGCGGTAGCGATTGCCTTCCGGGCTGCTGAAATGTTGTGCAGCAAACGACAGCGCCAGCGTGTTCTGGTTGGCGGGCAAGTTCAGCGTGGTGCTGGCGTGGGCGGGTTGGTTGAACTCGCGCTGCATCACATCGATCTGGCTGATGGTGCTGACCGGGGGCAGCGTGTTCAGCGCGACAGCGGCAGGGTCAAACCAGTTCAGGCCGCGTATGCCACCGAAATACAAATGACCATTCGGGCCGCGTGCGCTGGCCCCGGAATTGAATTCACGATCTTGCAGGCCGGCGGAAACCGGAAAGGCGTCGGCGCGTTCGCGAGTCGGATCGAAACGGAACAGACCATCATTGCTGCTCAGCCAGAGTTGGCCCTGGATGTCGGGTTGAATGGCGTAAATTACATCATTGCTGATGCCGTGGCTGGCGCCGAAACGGTGAATGCGTTGGCTGCGTCGGTGGAACTTGAGCAGGCCATCGCCATAACTGCCGATCCAGATAGCGTCGTCGTCAACGAACAATGACCAGACGGAAAAGCTGCGCGGCAACAAGCGTTCAAAGCGGCCATCGCCCAGTCGTCGGCAGAGGCCGCCATCATCGGCGCCAACCAGCAAGCTGCCATCAAGATCGAAGCGCAAGGCGACAACGCGATTGCCACATAGATCATCATCGGCGGTGCCGCTGGCGGTCAGCCGCAGCAGCTGGTGTTGGGCCGGAAAATAATTCAGCAGACCGCCGCCAAAGGTGCCAAGCCAGAGACTGCCGTTGCTCGGATCCTCGAGCACGGCACGCATTTGTAGGCTGCTGTCATTGGCGCCGGCCGGCAGTGGCAGCGAGACCGGTTCGATGCGGTTACCACGCCAGCGATTGAGACCGTTCTCGGTACCAATCCACAGCTGTTTGGCGCGATCTCGGTGAATGAAGCGAACGTGATCGTCGCTGAGACTGGGTACACCCGGTTGATGGCGGAAGGTCTCGAAACGGTAACCGCCATCACGCGAACGAGCCAAGCCGCCGCCGTCGGTGCCAATCCACAG
>CAMLNB010000261.1 GCA_946481205.1 uncultured Kangiella sp.
ATGGTCAGCAGCGTGATGCGCTGCGCTTGTCTGATATGACAATTTTGTTTAGCGTACTTGCGCCCGTTTGCAGCGCCGTTTTGTCTGACACAAAAACAAAACAAAACGCTACCAAACGATACAAAAAGTTGTCCGTTCACTTTCTGTAGTGCCGTCAGGCGTTCTCCCGTTTTGCCGTCTTGAGAGCCTCCTAGTCTACGTATTCGCTTAGGAGATCCATCACATGTCGTCCTCATCGACGCTGCTCGCGTTATCGAGCAGTTTGCTACTCGCTTTTTCCGTTTACGCGGCCGATACCGCTCCTGCCGCCAATCAACAAGCCACCATCGCCAGCACGCCGGCGCAAAACAACGGCCCGATTCGCCCGTATATCGTAGGCGGTGAAGAATCGGTGCCCGGCTCGCGGCCGTGGATGGTGTCACTGCAACGCGGCAGCCATTTCTGCGGCGGCACGCTGATCAAAAACGATTGGGTGCTGACCGCGGCGCATTGCGTTGACGGCTCCAGCACGTCCGGTTTGCGCGCTGTGGTGGGCCGTCATGATTTGAACACCAGCAGCGGCCAGTCGCTGGCGGTGGCGCAGATCATCGTGCACCCGAATTACAACGACAACACCAGCGACAACGACATCGCGCTACTGAAGCTGAGTTCGCCAACGACACTCAATCCGACGCTGATGCAACTGCCGGACGAAGCGCTGATGAATGAGGCAGCCGCACCGGGCGATATGGTGCTGACCGCCGGCTGGGGCACCACCAGCGAAGGCGGTTCACTCGCCAGCCGCTTGCGCGAAGTCAGTGTGCCGGTGGTTTCGAACACCACCTGCAATGCACCGAGCTCGTACAATGGCAGCATCACTGCCAATATGATTTGCGCCGGTTTTGCCGCTGGCGGCAAGGATTCCTGTCAAGGCGACAGCGGTGGTCCGCTGATGTTCACCTATGCCGGCACCGATTATCAGGCCGGTGTGGTCAGCTTCGGTGATGGTTGTGCGCGGCCGAACAAATACGGCGTGTACTCGCGTGTGGTCAATTACGTCAGCTGGATCAATCAGCAGATCAACGGCACACCGCCGCCGACCGGTACGCTGCTAGAAAAAGGCGTGCCGAAAACCGGCCTCAGTGGCGCCGCCGGCAATCAAACGATCTACACGATGAATGTGCCGGCCGGTGCGAGCGGTCTGCGCTTCACGATGTCGGGTGGCAGCGGCGACGCCGATATGTATGTGCGCTTTGGCGCGGCACCGACCACCTCGACCTATGACTGCCGTCCGTATCTGAATGGCAATAACGAAACCTGCAATATCGCGACGGCACAAACCGGCACTTACTACGTCATGGTCCGGGGTTACAGTGCGTATTCCGGCGTTTCGTTGCTTGGTGATTACAACACCGGCGGCGGCGGTGGTGGCGGTGGTTTCACCGAAACCAATTTGTCGGGCGCGGCCAGCAGCTGGAAAGATTTCCAGATCGTCGTGCCGGCCGGCATGAGCAAGCTGGAAGTGAAAATGTCCGGTGGCACCGGTGATGCCGATCTGTATCTGCGCCGCGGCAGCAATCCGACAACATCCGCTTACGATTGCCGGCCGTATCTGAATGGCAATACCGAGACCTGCACAGTCAATGCACCGACGGCGGCGACGTATTACATTCGCATCCGCGGTTACAGCGCCTACTCCGGTGTGACGCTGGATGCTCGCTACAGTCCGTAAGCGAGGGGCTGCAAAACCAATAAACCAAAAGGCCGCCATGCGGCCTTTTGGTTTTATCGCCTAATGCCAAACAGGCCGAGGGACCAGCACCTGCTTCGCGCATGACGGTGGCACATCACGCTTCAGCACCAGCGCTATCAACCACGCCGTTGCCAGCGCAGCAACGCGACTTGGGTGATGATCGCCAGCAACAGGCTGAGCAGGAAACAGGCTGGCCAAGGCCAGTGTGGCAACGCCCAGGCCGAGCAAACAAAGAACAACCATAAACCGAGCAGGCCCGTCACCATGCCGCGCAGCAACGCGACCGCTTGGGCAGCGCCGCCAGCGCGCAGGCCGAAGGCCCCGAGCACGCTGCCGGCGACCGGGAACGGTGTCAGCACACCGGACCAGGCAGGGCCCAGCGGGTTGGCCAGCGCGGTCAGCGACAGCAGCAACAGTGCCGCCGCTGCGATGCGCCACAGCAGCTCGCTACGCGGCACCGGTTGCGGGCGGTGATCGATGGCCACGACCGGGAACAGCCGTGGCGCCAGCAGAATTACCAGCAGGCTCAGCAGCGCGGCGACCGGCAATGACGGCGGCAGCACTTGCAGCAGTGTCGCGGCCAGCAAGAACGCCAGCCAACCGAGCGGCAGACAGACATACCAGCGCCAGCGCAGACTGCTCCAGGCAAAGACCAGACAGTAGGCCGTCAGCGCCAGCAGGCCATACAGGGTCGAAACGGCCGACTGAGCGGCAAACGCCGGACCTTGTTCCAGCGTCAGAAACAGCAGGATCGGGCCGGCGACAATCGGAAAGCCCGCCAGGATGCCGGCGATTCGGGCGCCCCAGCGGGCGCCGGCCAGGCTGATCAGCAGGATCAGCGCGGGAACGAGGCTCAGTTTCAGGACCAGCAGCAAGGCAGCAACTCGTGTCGGCATCAAACGGCGGCGCAGTCTACGCCGCCAGCGGACGATGGTGAGCGGTTTTTGTGGTCGATCGAGCCGCTGGGCCGGTGGCATCCATCAATGCCAGCCCGGCCATGACTTTCGACACTGTTGTCGCGGTGCCGATTCAGACAGGATTCAGGCCCATCGGTCAGCATGGCGTCGCTGTCGTGACCGCGCGAAACCGCACGCAGCGACACCGGCTGAACGACACGCCGTCAGCAAACGGACATCACCGAATTCTTTTTCCGAGGTAAGTGCAATGAAAGGACGCCCTGTTGTGGTTGCGATGCTGCCGTTGTGTTGGCTGCTGACGCTATCGGTAGCGCAGGCTGACGCGCCGGTCGCGAGCAGTGAACCGGTCAATCGCTTTTTGACGCTGGCCGATAGTCGTCCAGAAAGCGTTGCCAAATTGTTGTTGCGCAATGATCTGAGCGAACGGGAAAGCCAATCCCTGCTGGGGCGCTTGAGCGAGCAGCACGAGTCACTCGAACTCGCGGTCGAAATGCTTGAAGACGCTGTGGACGACGCACCGGACAATGCCCTGTTGCAACAGTATTTTGGCCAGCTCAGTTGCATGCTCGCCGGCCATGCCGACACCGGCATGCTCAGCAAAGCAAGTTATGCCGGCGATTGCCGAGAGGCGCTCGAAACCGCCACGACCTTGAACCCGAAATTGCTGACGGCCTGGCAAGGCTTGTTCGATTTCTATCGGATGGCGCCCGCAGTTGTCGGTGGTGGTATCGACAAGGCCGAGCGGGTCATTGAGCGCATTGCCGCGCTCGATCCGGCGCAGGCGGAAGTGGCGCGCGCCGGTCTGGCGCTGCAGCAAGAGCAGTACGTAAAAATGCGCGAGTACTTTGCCAAGGCGGCGGTGCTCGATCCGAGCAAGGCCGATCAGATACGGCTGCAAGAAAGCTTGGCGCTGATGCGCATCGAAGACTATCCCAGCGCCCATGCTGTGCTCAAAACGCTGCCCAGCAGCGGCGAACACGCAGCGCAAGTGCAGTATCAACTCGGCCGTATTGCCGTGCTGGCGGCGCAGCCGGCCTGGTACAACGAAGCCGAGCAACAACTGCTGGCATATCTGGAGCGCAGCGATCTGAACAGCAGCCACCCGAGCAAGCCTTGGGCGGCGTTTCGGCTCGGTCAGCTGTATGAGTTGATGGGCAAAACCGAGCAGGCCAAGGCGCGGTTCCTGTGGGCAGCAGCGCAGCAACCGGATGCCCGGCTGAAAGCCGAGCTGAAGAAAAAGGCCATAAAGGTCTAAAGATGGCGGCGCTTAAAAATTAGGAACGTCGGCACCAGTAAGCTTGAGTTGTGGGCTACGCTTGTCCTACCGACCCCCTGCCTGTGTCAGAGGTGCCTGTATGTTTGGCCGAACCCTCGTTGCCAGTTTGCTGTTCAGTCTGTTGTGGGCCTGCTCCGGTGAAGCGCCGCCGACGCAACCGCCGGCGGGTGCTGAACCGGCCGGTGCCGATAGCACCGTCACCACAGCGAGCGCCGCGCCGACCAGCAATTGTCAGCTGGTGATGGGCTGGGATCCGTACGAGCCTTATCAGTACGCGGACAACGACGGCACCGTGCGCGGTCTCGATGTCGAACTGGTGGCGGAAATGGCCAAGCAAGCCGGCTGCACGCTCAGTTTTGTCCAGAAAGATTGGGCTGGTTTGATTGCGGATTTGCGCTCCGGCAGCGTCAGTGTGCTGGCCGGTGCGTCGAAAGTGCCGGAGCGGGAAAGTTTCGCGATTTTCTCGCAGCCGTATCGGCAAGAAACCTTCTCGCTGTACTTGCGCGCCGGCGAACTGGATCGCTGGCAAGGCGATTCGCTGGCTGCGCTGGTCGGCCCCGAGCACAAAATGCGCATCGGCATTACCGATGGCTACATCTATGGCAATGAAATCGATCAGCTGCTCGACGACGCCGCCCTCGGTAGCCGGTTCACTTCGGCCCCGTTCAGTGAGGCTCACGCCGCCAATCTGATCGACAACAAGATCGACGGCATGCTGGAAGATCCGTTTGTTGCGTCGGCGATGATTCGGCGCAAGGGACTGTCGGATCAAATCATCCGCGGCAGCCTGCAGATCAAGACCGGCGATGTCTCGTTGATGTTCAGCCGGGCGGGTGTCTCGGCCGAAACCGTACAGACTTTCGATGCGGCCTTGGC
>CAMLNB010000262.1 GCA_946481205.1 uncultured Kangiella sp.
TGCGGCAGGAACATCTTGCCGGCGCCGAACAGATCGCCGACCACGTTCATGCCGGCCATCAACGGGCCTTCAATCACATCGAGCGGGCGTTTGCTTTCCCGCCGCGCCGCTTCGGTGTCTTCGATGATGAAGGTGGTGATGCCTTTGACCAGCGCGTGTTCCAGCCGCTTGCTGACCGGCAGCTGGCGCCATTCCAGATCTTCTTCGTCTTTCTTGATGGCGCCGGTTTTGAATCTCTCGGCGATATCGAGCAGCGCTTCGGTGGGGCTTTTGTCCCCAGATGCCGGTCGGCGGTTCAGCACCACATCTTCCACTTTCTCGCGCAGCTCGGCCGGCAGCTCGTCGTACACCGCCAACTGGCCGGCATTGACGATGCCCATGCTCATGCCGTCCCTAATGGCGTGATAGAGAAATACCGAGTGGATGGCTTCGCGTACCGGGTCATTGCCACGGAACGAGAACGAGACGTTGGAAACGCCGCCGGAGACACCGGCATGCGGCAGGTTGGCGCGTATCCACGCGGTGGCCTCGATAAAATCAACTGCGTAGTTGTTGTGCTCGTCGATACCGGTGGCAATGGCGAAGATATTCGGATCAAAGAAGATGTCCTGCGGCGGGAAGCCGATCTCGTCGACCAGAATCCGGTAGCTGCGCGCACAGATCTCGGTTTTGCGGGCAAAGGTGTCGGCCTGGCCTTTTTCATCGAAGGCCATCACCACCACAGCCGCGCCGTATTGCAGGCAGCGCCGGGCTTTGTCGCGAAAATCGGCCTCGCCTTCCTTGAGGCTGATCGAGTTGACGATGCATTTGCCTTGCAGGCATTTGAGTCCGGTTTCGATCACTTCCCATTTGGACGAGTCGAGCATCACCGGCACTTTGGCGATATCCGGTTCGCTGGCGATCAGTTTGCAGAAACGGTCGATGGCGGCGACGGCATCGAGCATGCCTTCGTCCATGTTGATGTCGATGACTTGCGCACCGCTCTCGACCTGCTCCTGCGCAACCGCCAGCGCGGCGTTGTAATCACCGGAAATGATCAAACGCTTGAACTTGGCCGAGCCGGTGACGTTGCAGCGCTCGCCCACGTTGACGAACAGCGAATCCTTGCGGATGTTGAACGCTTCCAGCCCCGACAGCCGGCAGGCCGGTTCAATCTCGGGCAACTTGCGCGGCGGGTATTTCTGCGCCGCTTGCGCCAGCAGCGCGATATGCGCCGGTGTAGTACCGCAGCAGCCACCGACAATATTCAGAAAGCCGCTCGCCATGAATTCTTCGACGATATCGGCCATCTCTGCCGGCGTTTGATCGTACTGGCCGAAGGCATTGGGCAAACCGGCATTCGGATAGGCCGAGGTATAGCAGCCGGCGATGCGCGCCATTTCTTTTACATACGGCCGCAACTCGGCGGCACCGAGCGCGCAGTTGAGGCCGATCGACAGTGGCTTGGCGTGGCTCAGCGAGTTGTAAAACGCTTCGGTGGTCTGGCCCGACAGCGTGCGGCCGGAAGCATCGGTGATGGTGCCGGAAATCATCACCGGCAGCCGGAAGCCTTGCCGTTCGAAATACTGATCCACTGCAAACACGGCAGCTTTGGCGTTCAGCGTGTCGAAAATGGTTTCGATCAAAATCACATCGGCGCCGCCACGAACCAAGCCATCGACCGCTTCGGTGTAGGTTTCGACCAGCTGATCAAACGTGACGTTGCGCGCGCCGGGGTCGTTCACATCCGGCGAGATCGACGCGGTGCGCGAGGTCGGCCCGAGCACGCCGGCGACAAAGCGCGGCTTGGCCGGATTGGTGGCGGTGTAGTTGTCGGCCGCTTCGCGGGCGACTTGCGCGGCAGCGATGTTCAGCTCGTGCACGAGGTGCTGCATCTCGTAATCGGCCATTGAGATGCGGGTGGCATTGAAGCTGTTGGTTTCAATAATGTCGGCGCCGGCGTCCAGATAGGCTTCGTGAATTTCACGAATGACCTGCGGCCGAGTCAGGCTCAGCAGATCGTTGTTGCCTTTGACATCGCGGTGAAAATCCTTGAAGCGCTCGCCGCGGTAATCGACTTCCTGCAGGTTGTAGCCCTGGATCATCGTGCCCATGCCGCCATCGAGGATCAGGATGCGTTCGGTCAGCGCCTGATGCAGCGCCTGCAGCCGTTCATTGCGCGCAGCTGCGAGCTGCGGGCAATGCGGCTCGTGGCCGCGCTGGTGCAGATCGGGCATGCCATCAAACGTGTTGGCCGCGACGGGCGCATTGAATGTGGGCCGGTGATTGGCACACGTACAGGCAGAACTGGCAGTCACAGCGTATCGACTCTCGGGCGCTCGCGGCGCAAAGCATGGAATGGCGGCAGCCAGGCAGACAGCCGGCAGTGGGCTGCCAGCCCTGTTCCGGCCTTGGGCAGCATAGCCGTTTGGACGTCCAAATAATAGCCATCACCTGCGATAGTGGATATGGCGATGGGTTTAGGCTGTCAGTCGAAAGCAAATTTGACGTCCAGACGTCCATTCCCGTACAGTCGCGCCGTCTTGATGAGGTCGGCTTGCTGCACCCGGGGTGTGGCGGGCCGTTAAATGGGAAGTCCGGTGATCACGCATGGCGGCACAGTCGCACCGCGTGAAACAGCAAGTCCGGCGCTGCCCCCGCAACGGTGAATCGCCCTATTGGCGACCAGCCCGATACCAGCCTCGCGTCAAGACCGAGCCTCCACCACAGGCTCATTCCCAGACGATGCGGAGGGCGTCGTCGAAGGCAGCTGTATTCGCTCCATCAGTGCGATCTGATTCGGCAGTCACTGCTTGGTCGGGCGCGGTTCGCGATTCGTGCGCGTGCTGCGTCATGGCCGTTCCCTCCTCACCGACGTCAACCTGACTTGTTGAGGACATCTTGAAAGCACCTTTCGCCGTTTGCGCCAGCACACTTATTGGTTTGAGCGTGGCCAGTTCTGGCCACGCCGATGATCGCATCGACGCGCCGGATGAGCCGGGCACAGAAATCATCTCGGTTATCGGCACCCGTACTCCGGCCACGGATCTCGATGTTCCGGCCGCCATCCACGTGATCAGCAGCGACGAGATTCGCCGCAGCGGAGCCCAAACCGTCGTGCAGGTGCTGGCCAGCCTCGGCGGTTTGCAACTGAATGACAGCATTGGCAACCGCGGCCGTGGCAGCAGCATCAGCCTGCGCGGGTTTGGCGAAAACGGCGTCAACAATGTGCTGGTGTTGATCGACGGCCGCAAGCTGAACAATCCGTCATTGGCCGGGCCGGATCTGAGCAGCATCGCGCTGGCACACGTCAGCCGCATTGAAATTCTGCATGGCAGTGCCGGCGCACTGCACGGCGATCAAGCCTCGGCCGGTGTGATCAACATCATCACCGTATCAGCCGATGAAGAATTGCGAGCGTTACGCCTGACCGGCACCGCTGGGCGCGGCAGTGACGACAGCGAGCGTTACCGCTTGGCGGCGCAAGGCCGCTTCGACAACGGCTGGCATTACCGGCTCGCCAGTGAAAAATGGCTGGCCGACAATTACCGCGACAACAACGAACAGAATTACCGCAACGACAGCGGTCAAATCGGTTATGCGAACGCTCAATTCAGCCTGCGCATTGATGCCCAACACACCGATGATCACTTGCGTCTACCGGGCAGCTTGACTGCAGCGCAACGCGATGCCGACCCGCGCCAAAGCAGTAGCCCTGCCGATTTTGGCAACCGCGATACCGATGCCTGGCGCATCGGTGGCAGCTATCAGCTAAACCATGATTGGCAACTGCTGCTCGATCTGCATGACCGCGATGAACAAGGTCACGGCGCGCTGTACGCGTCGCCGTATACCTACCGGACAGAAGTGCAAGCCGTGCAGCCGCGCGTGCTGGCGCAATTCGGCGACATCAATCTGTTGGTCGGCATCGACAGCGAAGAAAGCGAAGCCGAAACCGATTACGGTTTTGGTGTGACCGCTATCCGCCAGCAAACCGATGATCTGTACAGCCAACTCAGTCTGCCGTTCGGCGCAGCCTGGACCCTGACCGCAACCGGTCGGCACAGCCGCTTCGATGGCGAACACAATCTGGCGCAAGATTTCGAGCAATCGCTGAATGCCTGGCAGCTGGGCGCCAGCTATGCGCTGACCACCGCACAGCGCGTGTTCGCTCGCGTCGATACCGGTTATCGCTGGCCAACTGCTGATGAAAACGGTTTTATTTCGCCAAGCCAAACCGCGCTGGACCCACAGCGCTCGCACTCCTGGGAGTTCGGTTGGGCCTGGCACAGCGCCGCCGTGCAAACTGAGCTGACGCTGTATCTCATCACGCTGGAAGACGAAATTTTCTACGACCCCAGCGCGGACGGCCCGTTTGGTCCCGGCACCGGCGCCAACATCAACCTCGATGACAGTGAACGCCGTGGTCTGACGCTGCGTGGTGCCTGGCAAGTCGACGATGCGGTGCATGCCCATTTCAATGCCAGCTATGTCGATGCCCAGTTCCGCAGCGGCAGTTTCGACGGCAACACCGTGCCGTTTGTCGCCGAACAGCAAGCAGGCCTTGGCATGTCCTGGCAAATCAGCCAGCACTTCAGTGTTTATGCCGATGGCCAGTACACCGGTGAACGCTATTTTGCTGGCGACAACAGCAACAGCACCGATCCGCTTGGTGGCTACACGCTGTTCAATCTGGCGGCACGCTGGCAGTGGTCTTCATACTCATTGGCATTGCGCGTCGATAACCTCGGCGATAAACGCTACGATGGCTTTGCCGGCGTCTCGTCGTTCGGGCCGGCTTACTATTATCCGGCT
>CAMLNB010000263.1 GCA_946481205.1 uncultured Kangiella sp.
CAACGTCAACGACCACAGCTGAAATTCGGCATCCAGATTCTCGAACTTGTCACCGCCATACTGCGCATCCAATTCGCCACTCAAACGCTCAGACAGTTTCATATTGCCAAGCCGCGCATCCGGCAGCAGCGTGAAGAACAGCGAATCTTCAAACACCAAGCCGAGCTTGCGCACTTCGCGGCCGAGTTCCAGATGTTTGCGCACTTCCTCGCTGGCGAGATCGATGCCTTTGCAGCGGACCACGCCTTCTTCATCGGCGATTTCGCAGGTGTCGTTCAGCGTAAAGCCGTGCGGCATCTCGCGTTCGCCTTGCAGCCAGGCGGTCAGGAAAGCGGGGATCGGCGCTGAGAATGCCGGTCGTGATACTGGCAACGATCCGAGCGCCAAGCGCAGCGCGTTGAGCAGCAATTCGGCCTTGGTCAGGCTGCCAGCGCCGACCAGGATCAAACCGGCTTCCGGCGCGATCAACGCCAAGGTGTCGCCGGTTTTGGTGAACGCGCGTGGCAGCAGCGTGAACATCAGCTCGTCTTTCAAACGGGCGACTTCTTTCTTGCCGAGTTTGCGACCTTCCTTGTCCTGGATCTGGCGGACCTGATCTTCGAGCTGTTCGCGGATGACGCCGGCCGGCAGCAAGCGGCGCTGCTCGCGCAGGCGCAGCAACCAGCATTTGGCTTCGCCGCCGCTGTGGACATAAGCCGTGCTTTCGTCGTCCAGTGCCGGCACCCAGCCGACACGTTGCGGCTCGGTCGCGCCGCAGGGCGCGAATGGTTGTTCCTGCAGGGCCGCTTCCAGCGTTTCCAGATTCGGCAGGGCTTCAGGGCGGATGCGATACAGGCACAGATGGCGGAACTGCATGGGACGGCAACCAACTCAATCCAACAAAGGGCGGGCATTATCCTTGGTTGTGCCGACTGCCGCCACGTTGACAGTCGCGGAATTGGCACGCCTGCCTTGTGGCTTGGCAGGAGCTGGCAACAGCGGTGCGGCGGCGGTTGTGCAGTCCTACCACCGGCAGCAAGCGAAGCGCTCAGCTAGAATGCGAGGCCGTTGTCTGCCGCCGTCGGCGGTTTTGAGTACCTGTGCATGTCCCTGTCTCCGCTTGATCCCGCCCACGCCAAACGCGAACGCCTGCGCGGCATCGTTGCGATGCTGTGCGCGATCGCGTTGTTCTCCGGTATGGACGCGTTTCTGAAAATGCTGGTGCAGCATTATCCACCGATGCAGGTCAGTGCCTTGCGCGGCTTAACCGCGATGCCGTTCGTGTTGTTGTCACTGTTCTGGCAACAACGTTGGGATGCGATCTGGCCGGTGCGGCTGCACCTACATGCCTTGCGTGTCGGTATCGGCATTTTGATGTTGACGCTGTTCATCTATGGTGTGAAATCGCTGAGTCTGACCGATGCCTACGCCATTTTTTTTGTCTCTCCCTTGCTCATCACCGCATTTTCAGTACCGCTGTTGAAAGAGAAAGTAGAGTGGCAACGCTGGCTCGCCATCGTGATTGGTTTTGGCGGTGTGCTGATCATGTTGAAACCGAGTGGCAGTGGCATGTTCAGCCTCGGTGCGGTCGCGGTACTGATCGCAGCGGTCTGTTACGCCCTTTCTGCCATTCTGACGCGCATCATCGGCCGCACCGACGGTACCGCCGCGATGATGTTCTGGTTTGTCGTGTTGCTGTCGGCCGGCGCAACCCTGCTGGCGTTGCCAGACTGGGTGGCGATCAACTGGTCGCACTGGCCGTGGTTTATCGGCGTCGGGATCACCGGCGCGCTGGGGCAATATTTCATCACCGAAGCATTTCGCCGGGCGCCGGCCGGTGTCGTCGCGCCGTTTGAGTACAGCGCGATTATTTGGGGTGTGTTGTTGGATCTGCTGATCTGGCAAGTGCTGCCGCAAGCGAGCATGTTGGTCGGTGCCAGCGTCGTGATCGCCTGCGGACTGTATATTTTGTATCGGGAGCAACAAGCGGGGCATTGAGCTCGCTATTTGTGTCTGCGCCTGTTACTTGTGATGGCAACAAGGCTCCTGCGCCAGCTCTTCCAGAATCGGGCAGTGCGGATCGTCGCTGCCGGGGCAGGCGCTGGCGATCTGCTGCAGAAAATCGCGCATCCGGATCAGCTCTTCGATTTGCTGGTTCAATTCAACGATGTGCTTCTCCGCCACTGCTTTGACTTCCGCGCTCGGGCGCTGCTCGTTGCGCCAGAGCTTCAGCAGTTCGCTGATTTTTTCCAGCGAGAAACCGAGATTGCGGGCGCTGCGGATAAAGCGCAGCGCACCGAGATCGGCGTCGCTGTAGTGGCGATAGCCAGCGACCGAACGCAGGGCTTTCGGAATGAGGCCAATACTTTCGTAATAGCGAATCATCTTGGCCGAAACGCTGGTGGCTTTTGAGGCTTGACCGATATTCATGCGGCACGCTCCTCGATAACAGTGGTGGACCGCGGGTCCGGTTGCTTGTCATGCACGGCTTGACGGGCTTGCAGCAAGTCCGCGAGCAGCGCAAGTTCGCGCTCGTTGAACCGAACCGGTTCGTCGTTTTTGCTCGCGACAGGGCTTGGCGTTTTGCCTGACGCTTCGTTCGTGCTGGCCGGTGCCGGCCGGTACATCAGCCACATCATGATGCACCTCCCGGCTTGCGAGCAGCGGCCGGCCGCCAGCGCTTCAGCAGCAGCGCATTGGTCACCACGCTGACGCTGGAAAAGGCCATCGCCGCGCCGGCAAGCACCGGGTTCAGCAGACCCAAAGCGGCCAGCGGAATGCCGATGATGTTGTAGATAAAGGCCCAGAACAGGTTCTGCTGGATCTTGCGATAAGTCCGGCGCGAGATGTCGATGGCATCGAGCACCAAGAGCGGGTTGCCGCGCATCAGCGTGATGCCGGCGGTGTGCATCGCGACATCGGTGCCGGTGCTCATGGCGATGCCGACATCGGCGGCCGCGAGTGCCGGTGCGTCATTGATACCGTCGCCGACCATTGCAACGATTTTCCGATCATGCGCGCTCATCGGCGCCGAGGCATGCACAGGGTGCTGCAGCGCGCTGACCTTGGCCGCTTTGTCGGCCGGCAACACATCGGCCAGCACTTCCGTGATACCGAGCTTGGCGCCGACGGCATTGCCAGCGCCAACATTGTCGCCAGTGATCAGCACAGTGCGAATGCCGCGTTCATTCAAACCGGTGATGGCCGGTGCCGATTCCGGTTTCAGTGTGTCACCGAACGCGACCAGACCGAGCAGGCGCGGTCTGTCGCCCGCCACCGCCAGCCACGAGCAGGTATAACCCTGACCGGCGAGTGCCAGTGCGCGGCTTTGCAACGCGCTGGTATCGATGCCAAGTTCTTGCATCAAGCGGCCGCTGCCGAGGCGCAAATCGAGCAAGCCAACGGTTCCGGCAATGCCGCGACCCGGCAGCGCGCGAATATTGTTCGCTTCCGGTATCGACACAAACTCCACTTCGGCGGCGGCCAGCATCGCTTTCGCGAGCGGGTGTTCGCTGCCTTGGTTGAGCGCGGCGGCGAGCGCGAGAATTTCTTTCCGTTCGGTAGCGGCGGTTTCAATCGCAACAACTTGCGGTTTACCGAGTGTCAGCGTGCCGGTCTTGTCGAAGGCAACGACTTGCACGCGGTGGGCGATTTCGAGCGCTTCGGCGTCTTTGATCAGAATGCCGTGCTTGGCGGCGATGCCGGTGCCGGCCATCAAGGCCGCTGGTGTCGCGAGGCCAAGCGCACACGGACAGGCGATCACGAGCACGGCAACGGCGTTCAAAATCGCGCTTTCAACATCACCGCTGTACAGCCACCAGCCAGCGAAGGTCAGCAGCGCAATCACGATCACCACCGGCACAAACACGGCACTGACTTTGTCGACTAGGCGCTGAATCGGCGCTTTCGCGCCTTGCGCGGTTTCGACCATGCGAATGATGCGGGCGAGCACGGTTTCGGTGCCGACTGCCGTCGTGGTCAGTTGCAGCAGGCCTTCGCCATTGATGGCGCCGCCGGTGACGCGATCACCAATCGCTTTGGCGACCGGCAGGCTCTCGCCGGTGATCAGCGATTCGTCGACATGGCTGGCGCCGTCGGCGATGACGCCATCGACCGGAATGCGTTCGCCCGGTTTGACGACGACGCGATCGCCGACCGCGACATCGGCAATCACCACTTCCTGCTCACGGCCTGCGCGCAGTACACGCGCGGTATCAGGCCGCAACGCCGCGAGCGCACGGATCGCTTCGGTAGTTTGCCGCTTGGCGCGCGCTTCAAGATATTTGCCGAGCAGCACCAGCGTAATGACCACGGCGGCGGCTTCGAAATACAGCACGGTGTGCGGACCGTGATTGACGAAGAACAGGTGGTAAAGCGACAAGCCGAACGCGGCGCTGGTGCCGATTGCTACCAGCAGATCCATGTTGCCGGCTTTCGCTTTCAGTGCTTTCCAGCCGGCGCGGTAGAAGCGGGCGCCGAGCAAGAATTGCACCGGCGTTGCCAAGGCCAGTTGCAGCCAGCCGTTCAGCATCCAGTGCTGGCCGAACAGATCGCCAATCATTGGTATGACGAGCGGCAGTGACAGCAGCGCCGCGATGATCACGGCGCGTTTTTCCCGCGCGGTCTTGTCGCTGTCGGCAGCAGCGACTTGGCTCGCAACCGGTTCGCTGGTCTTGACGCTGGCCTCGTAGCCGGCGTCATGCACGGCGCTCAGCAGCGCGCTGACCTGAGCGCCGACTTGGGCACCGGCGGCTAGGCTGACGGTGGCGGTTTCACTGGCGAGGTTGACCGAGGCATCGAGCACGCC
>CAMLNB010000264.1 GCA_946481205.1 uncultured Kangiella sp.
CCGGTCGTCGTGAACGTGGCCAGCAGCCAGCCGAGCAAGCCGGAACCGGTACAAGCCCAAATCAGCGCACCCGTGGTAGAGATTGCGCCGATTGTCAGTGCACCAGCCGCTGCGCCAGTTGCTGCACCGATTAGCACGCCGGTTAACACCGCTGCTAGCGCACCGGTATCGACACCGGCGAGCTCGGCATCAGCACCGGCTGCCAAACCGGCTCCGGTTGCACCGATGGCATCGGCACCTGTTGCAACTGTCGCTCCGTCAGCGCCAGCTGCCGATGCGCCGGTCGTGACAGAACCCGCTGCCACCGCAAATGCAGCCAGCAGCGAAGCGGCCCGTCCGCGCGTTGTTGCCTCCGCACCAGCGGCCAAGCCGAAACCGGTTGCGCCGGCACCGAAGCCGGAAGTGTCGGAAGAGGAGGCGCTGAAGAATGTTGCGGCCCTGCTTGCCAGCTTGATCGAACCGACACAGAACCAAAGCACGGTGCTGCATCGCTCGTCCAGCTCCAGCAGTTCGCCGATGGCCAAACCGCGTGCGACACCGGCCGCGGAATCGGCGCCACAAGCGCCGACACAATCGTCCATCGAGCGCGCCGCGCAGCAGATCGATGATCAGAACAACAGCTGATCGCCTGTACTCTGCAAAAACAAACGCCCCGTTATCGGGGCGTTTGTTTTTCTGCATTTTTTACTGTGCCGTTGAATCACTAATTGCAGCCAGGACTCTACGGACGACCACTCTCCGCCCGCCATTGTGACGGCGTCATTCCTTCCCAATCACGAAACGCGTGGGTGAACGAACTCTGCTCGCTATACCCAAGCAGAAACGCAATGTCCGTCAGCGACAAGCGCGGGTCACGCAGATATTGCCCGGCCAGTTCACGGCGGGTGTTATCGAGCAATTGCTGAAAGCTGTAACCGGCGCGTTCGAGTTGGCGCTGCAGGCTGCGCGGGCTCATTGCCAACCGCGCGGCAACATCGGGAAGCTTCGCCCTGCCCTGACCCAACTGCTGAACGATGATCGCACGGCCGCGACCGACGATCTCCGGTTCGGTTTGCTCGCGCCGCGCCGCCAGCAGTTGATCGGCGTGTTGTTGCAGGGCCGCGCGCAAACTCGGATCCGCCTGTGGCACCGGCAGCTCCAGAATCGCACGATCAAAGACAATGCTGTTGAAGCGGCAATCAAAGCGAACGGGACAGGCAAATATCCGTTCATGCTCGCGCGTATCGGCAGGCGCTGCATGCTGAAAACAGACTTCGCGCGCCGCCACCGGCTGGCCGGCCAGCCAATGAACAAACACGGCAATACCAGCAAACACACTTTCTGGTAAATGTCGGCAGGCATGTTCAGCTAGCCACGGACTGTGCCAGCGGTATTCAGCCAGCGCGTCGTGTTCGACTAGCTCCGATTGACCCAGATCATGCGCCAGGGTTTCATAGCGCATGACCTGCATCATCGCTTCACGAAAATTGCGGCAAGCCAGCAACATCAAGCCATAGACCGCGTAATGCGACAACCGGAATTGCTCGCCGACATGCAGACCAAAAGCCGGATCCGGCAACCGCTCGGCGGCAGCATTCAGCAAGCGCAGGTAATCCGTGACAGGCCAACTCTCACCCGATAACGGTATCGATACTGCACCGAAATTCAACAGCTCAGCCCGCGCCAGCCCGGCGCGCTCCACCGTTTCGAACAACGCTTCTGCATAGGCACTGACCACCCTGGCCGGCATCGTTTCACATCCCGTTCTATTGCGATCTGCGGTGGAGCGAGAACCATCGCGCTGGCGCCCGTCCAGGCGCAATTCAACAACGCAATGGCTGCGTAGACCAAGTCTACCGAAACCGCCCGGCAATACCATCACCGCCACAGTGGAGAGCACGCATGCAACGATGGAATGGCTGGGGTAACAACGATATTGAGCTGCCCTTGCAACCGGCCGCACTGGCATTTCTGGAACAGCGCATTGGACCTGGTATCACGCCGCACGATGCCAGCCTCGATGATTGCTGCCAGCAGCTGGCCGCTTCGCGACTGACCACGACCGCATTCACCACCGACCCGGCAACTCGCCTGCGCCACAGTGTTGGCCAAAGCTTGCCGGATTGGTTGCGGCTCCGCCATGGAGTGCCCGGCAGCGTCACCGATGCCGTGGCCACCGTGCAAAATGAAGACGCTCTGCGCGCAGTACTGCAACAGGCCAGTTCGCTGGGCGCACGCGTGATTCCGTTTGGCGGCGGCACCAGCGTCGTCGGTCATCTGACACCGCCAGCCGATGATCGACCGACCCTCACGATAAATCTGCAGCAGCATTGCCGCTTGCGCCACCTCGACAGCACGGACCAACTTGCGCTGTTTGATGCCGGCGTCAGTGGCCCCTTGCTGGAATCTCAGCTGCGCAGCCACGGCTACACGCTCGGGCATTTTCCACAGTCTTTTGAGTTCTCGACGCTGGGTGGCTGGATCGCAACCCGCTCCTCAGGTCAGCAGTCGCATCGCTACGGCCGTATCGAGCAGATGTTTGCCGGTGGCCGCGTGCTGCAGGCGCGCGGTGAGTTGAATCTGCCACCGTTTCCCGCGAGCGCTGCCGGCCCCGATCTGCGCGAACTGATCTTGGGTTCTGAAGGCCGGCTCGGCCTCATCAGCCAAGCCTGGGTGCGCGTGCATCAACGGCCACAGCAAGAACGCTTTCTGGCGGTATTTTTCCCGGACTGGTCGACCGCCAGTGCGGCTGCGCGCCAGCTGGCACAGAGCGAATTGGCATTCTCGATGTTGCGGCTCAGCAATGCCGCGGAAACGCAAACCTTGCTGTTGCAAGCCGGACATGCCAACGCGATTCGCTGGCTCGAACGCTACTTGCGCTGGCGCGGCTGCGCTGAGCAAAAATGCCTGATGTTGATCGGCATCAGCGGCACGACGCATCACTGCCAACAGATGAGTCAGGAGGTGCTGGCCTTCTGTCGGCAGCGGCACGGTGTTTATGCGGGTCGTCAAATCGGCGAAGCATGGCGAAAGAATCGCTTCCGCAATGTCTATCTGCGCAATACCCTTTGGCAACACGGTTATGCAGTCGATACCGTGGAAACGGCCTGCACGTGGCATCGCACCAGCGCCATGATGCACGCAATCGAGCAGAGCGCGCACAACGCCCTGCTCCGCTGCAACGAACGCGTGCATGCCTACACGCATCTGTCACATGTTTACCCGTCTGGCTCCAGCATCTACAGCACGTTCATGTACCGGCTGAGCGCCGACTACGAAACCAATCTGCAGCGTTGGCAAACGCTCAAAACCGCGGTCAGCCATGCCATTGCCGAACAAGGTGGCACCATCAGCCATCAACATGGCATCGGTAAAGATCATCAGCCCTGGCTTGCAGCAGAAAAAAGCGAACCTGGCATGCAGATGCTGCGGCAACTGCTGGCGGACGCAGACCCGGACGGCCTGTACGACAACGGTAATCTGCTCGGGAGCTGAGCACATGTGGCAGGCGGATGGATCTTCGCTGACTTGGCGGCAACAATTCTTTCAGCAGCTCGCCACGCCGCTCGACGTGTTGGTGATCGGTGGTGGCATCACCGGTGCCGGAGTTCTGCTCGCCGCGGCACAGCGTGGCTGGCGTGCCGCATTGGTGGAACAGAAGGATTTTTCCTGGGGTAGCTCCAGTCGCTCGTCAAAGCTCGTGCACGGTGGTTTGCGCTATCTCAAGCAAGGCCGGTTCGGTCTGACTCGCAGCGCGCTGCAAGAACGCAATGCGCTACAGCGTGATTATCCCGAACTGGTTGCACCGCGGCGTTTCTTTCTGCCGTATTCACAGCGGCCCAACCGGATGATCCAGGCTGGGCTCTGCCTGTATGACGGCCTCGCCGGACAGCATAGTCGTGCGCGCCATGATCGCGCGGAATGGTTGCAACAGTTTCCGACGCTGGATAGCAAACTGAATGACGGCGCATTGAGCTATCTGGACGCCGCCACCGATGACAGCTCGTTGGTCATGGCGGTGTTACAACAAGCTGCCGAAATGGGCGGCTTGAGCTGCAACTATGCCGCCGCCGAACAATTGCTGACACGTCACGATGGCAGCATCTGCGGTGCTCGTATTCGCGACCAGATGTCCGAACGCGATTATGAAGTAACAGCAAATATCGTCATCAATGCTACCGGCGCATGGTGCAGCCAGTTGACGCCGCCGGGCGTCACCGCAGCGGCCATGCGCCCCTTGCGCGGTTCGCATCTGGTGCTGCCTTTCCATCGCTTGCCGATCAGCGAAGCGATTGGCTGCCAGCACCCTCAGGACGGCAGGCCGGTGTATGCCGTGCCGTGGGCAGGTGCCGTGTTGTTTGGCACGACCGATGTCGAACATTCCCATGACTTGAACTACGAACCGCACCTGAATGCTTGGGAATACGATTACCTGATGGCGGCGCTGGATCGGTTGTTTCCGGAGCTCGGCTTGAACGAATCGGATCTGCTGAGCAGCTTTGCCGGCGTTCGACCAACATTCGCCGACGGAGCACTGCGCACTTCAGAAACCAGCCGGGAACATCGTATCCAACACTATCGCGGCTGGCTCAGTATCAGCGGCGGCAAGCTGACCACCTTTCGGGCGATGGCAAACGCGGTGCTTGCTCAAGCGGAAAAACAACTACAAGCACAGCGCGCAACGCCAAATACGCACACACAAGCCACGCAAACGATTGCTGCATCACAGCTCGATGCCCCACATTATCTGGCCAGCAGCGATTGCACCGCCTGGCATTGG
>CAMLNB010000265.1 GCA_946481205.1 uncultured Kangiella sp.
TGCGCCACGAAGGTGTGCAAGTGGCCGATGCACGCGGCCAGACCGGGGATTTGTTTGCCGCCGATCGGTTTGCGGCCGATTTGTTTACAACACCGGAGTCGAACAGCTGATGGGCGCGCCGCGCAGTCGCCAACTGCCGCCGTCGCGCGGCCGCGAGTTGGTGCATCAGCTCAGTGACGGCGATGCGCCATGGGTCGAGCGCTTTCTGCAACAGTTGTGGTTGCAGGAAGGCTTGTCGAACGCAACTCAGCAAGCCTATCGGCGTGATCTGGCGTTTCTGTCGAGCTGGTTGCAGGAGCGGCAAACCGATCTGCTGCGCTGCGATCGTGGCAGCTTGCACGCCATGCTGGAAGCGCGCGTGCTGCAGGGTTATCACCATCGCTCGAACGCGCGTTTGCTGTCGTCGATACGACGGTTCTTTCGACAGGCCCGCGAGCTCGGCTGGCGCAGTGACGATCCGACTGCCCTGCTGGACAGCCCGCGCGCCGCGCGACCGCTGCCGAACAGCCTCAGCGAAAGCGACGTCGAGCAATTGCTACAGGCCGCCGATGGTGAAGATCTGATCAGCTTGCGTGATCGCGCCATGCTGGAGCTGATGTATGCCAGCGGTCTGCGGGTCAGTGAGCTGGTCAGCCTGCCGCTGGGCCAAGTCGGTCTGCGCCAAGGGGTGTTGCGGGTGATCGGCAAAGGCAACAAGGAACGGCTGGTACCGATGGGCGAGGAGGCCATTGCCTGGCTGAGCCGCTATCTCGACCAAGCCCGGCCAGCGCTGCTGGAAGGCCAGCCCGCTGAGGCCGTATTTGTTTCGCGACGCGGTGCCGCGCTGACCCGGCAAGCCTTTTGGTACCGTATCAAGCATTACGCCAAGCTAGCTGGCCTGCGCAGCAGCCTGTCGCCGCACAGCTTGCGCCATGCCTTCGCCACCCATTTGCTGAACCATGGTGCGGATTTGCGCAGTTTGCAGTTGTTGCTCGGTCATAGTGACCTGGGCACCACCCAGATTTATACTTTCGTGGCCCGTGAACGGCTCAAAGCCCTGCACGAACGGCATCACCCACGAGGATGAGTTGGGTGTAACTTTCGCGGTGGCGGCCTGTCCAAGCTGCTGCCCTCATGATTGGAGCTCGATATGACCTTTCGCCTCGCCGCCATTGCGCTGTTGGCCTGCTCGTCCCTGTTGCAAGCTGCAGAAAAAGCGCCGGCGGCCAAACAGTCCATCGAAGAGCGGCTGAAGAGCCAGCTGGAAGCGAAGTTTCCCGACATCGGTGTCGATCTGGTGCGCAAATCGGCTTATGCCGGTCTGTACGAAGCGGCGATGGGTGATGATGTCGTGTACATCTCGCCGGACGGCAAGTTTTTGATTTTCGGCGGCACGATGCTCGGCATTGAAGCGCAGCCGGTCAACTTGACCCAGCTCAGCAAGCTCGAGTTTGATGCCCAGAAAGCGCCGATTCGCGCCGCGGAACTGGCCAAGCTCGACAAGAAATCGATGCTGACCTTCGCTGCGATGAATCAGAAATACGAAATCAACGTGTTCACCGATATCGATTGCGGTTATTGCCAGAAGCTGCACAAAGACGTACCGGCACTGAATCAGCTCGGTGTCACCGTGCATTATCTGGCGTATCCGCGTGCGGGCCTCAACACGCCGTCGCATCAAAAGCTGGTCAACGTCTGGTGTGCGGATGATCCGCAGAAAGCGATGACCGCAGCCAAGAACCGGCAAGTGGTGCCGGATAAAACCTGCAAGAACGGCCTCGACAAGCACATGGAACTGGTCCGCAAATTTGGTTTGAGCGGCACGCCGGCGATTGTGTTGAATGATGGCACCTTGATCGGCGGCTACCTGCCACCGGAGCAGTTGGTGTCTGCACTGGAACAGCATCAGCCGAAAGCCCCGATGAAGAAAGTCAGCGCAGTGGACTGAGCTGACAGCATGAAAAAAGGCGGCCACGGCCGCCTTTTTTCATGCTGTGGCGAATCCGGCCAATCAGGGGAACAGTACCGCCATCACCTTGCGGCCTTCCGATGCCAACACCACGTAGGTATGGCAGGCGGCGCGAGTGTCCATGATGTCGAGCGTGCGTCGTGCTTGTTGCGCTACGGCCAGCCACTGCAGGTTGGGCAATAGATGTTTCGGTCCACAACCGAGCAGCAACACCTCGGCATCGCTGGCACACCAGCGTTGGATATCGTCAATCGTCAAGGCCTGAAAGCTGGTCGGCAATACGCCGGTTTCCAAGCGTCCGGGCGACAGCAGCACAGGCTCGCTGTACCATGTGTCATTGATGCGAATGCGACCGGGCTCATAGGCGCGCACGACAAATTCATTGGCACCGGTATCGAGAGAGAGTTGCATGCAGTATGGCCTGACTGTTGCGAAAATAATGAGCTGCACCGCAGCCCAGCATCGCGATGATGCGGTACGGCCGCTAGTGTCGCATTCCTGTGGATTTGCCAGCAAGTTGATGTCGAATGATTGAGTGTGTATCTGTCATGGTGCCGGGCCTGTTGGCACCGGTTCGCGCTGGCGAAAGCCGTCATCCGATAACGGCAGTAGACAGCAGCGTCCTGCGGCAATGGTTTGCGCGCTGTCAACAACGCCAGCCCGCCGAGCTTGCCGAACAACTCGCGGCCTATCCCGGCGCCAGTTACAGCCAGGACGCGGCTGCATTGGCACAGGCGCTGGCCTTGCCACAGGCGCCGGCTTGGCTGTTTGCCGCGCCGGTTTGGCTACGCCCTGAGCATGCCGGCATTTATCTGCTTGGTTCGCGGCCGTTGCAATTGTCACTGGCAGAAGCGCAAGCGTACTGCGCGGAATTGAATGACTGGTTGCAGCAGGATGGCATGCAGCTGCATCCGATCAGTGCATCACGCTGGTTACTGTCTTTGCCCGAGCCGAGTGCAACCGGCTGGACTCCGCTTGCCGAAGCGATTGGCTGCGATCTGCGCCATGTGGCGCCACAGGGCGAGGGCAGTTTGCGCTGGCAATCGCGCCTGACCGAATGGCAGATGCTGCTGAACCAAAGTCCGCTGAATCAAACACGCCAGCAGAATCGGCTACCACCGGTGCATTCGCTGTGGCTCTGGGGGCGGGCACCGACCTCGCTGCCAACAACACTGCGATCAACACCGCAGGCGGAGTGGGTGACTCTGCCCGCGGACTCGCTGCTGGCACAGACGCTGCCGGGTACGAAAGCTCTGGCGGATGCGGTTGCCGGCTCAGCAACACAACTCATCGTCATCGACGAGCGTCTACAAGATGCGTTTGTTCACGGCGACATCGCTGGTTATCAAACCGCGTACGAACAGTTCCTGACGGAAACCTGGTTGCCGTTGCAGCATGCGCTGAACAATGGCGACATCGCTGAATTGCGCCTGCAACCGGACGATGGCTTTGTCTATTCACAGTCGCGGCAATCGCGCTGGAAATTCTGGCAGCGAGCAGCGTTGCCCGCCGTGTTGCAGGAGCGCTGAGGCGATGCAAACTGCGCCAGTCCTGAAAGTGCGTGCGGCAAAACCGATTCCGCCGGCACTTGCCAGTTTGCCCGCTTTGTTGGCGCGCGTGTATGCCAATCGCGGCATCGAGTCGTTGGAAGACGTCGATACCCGCTTGCAGTCGCTGTATCCGCCGAACCAATTGGCACAAAGCGAGCGGGCCGCCGATTTGCTGATTGAAGCGATTCGAGGTCGCAAGCGCATTGTGATCGTCGGCGATTTTGATGCCGACGGCGCCACCAGCAGCGCGCTGGCGGTGCTGGGCTTGCGCGCGCTCGGTGCCGAGAACGTCAGCTTCCGGGTACCGGATCGGTTTCGCTACGGTTACGGCCTGACGCCGCCGATTGTCGAGGAGGTGATTGCCGACGGTGCCGAGCTGATTGTCACGGTCGACAATGGCATTGCCTCGATTGATGGCATTGCGCTGGCCAACGACAAAGGCGTACCAGTGTTGGTGACCGATCACCATTTACCGGGCGAGCAATTGCCGGCCGCTGCCGCCATTGTCAATCCAAATGCACCGGGTTGCGCGTTTCCGAGCAAAGCCTTGGCCGGTGTCGGGGTGATGTTTTATGTGCTGCTGGCGACGCGGGCGAAACTGCGCGAACGCGGCCTGCCCGGTGGTGAGGTAAATCTCGCCCAGTTTCTCGATCTGGTTGCGCTCGGTTCGGTGGCCGACGTGGTGCCGCTCGATCGCAATAACCGCATTCTGGTCAGCCAAGGCCTGCAGCGTATTCGCGCCGGCCAGTGCCGGCCCGGTATTCGCGCCTTGCTGATGATTGCCAAACGCGAGCGCGAACATCTGGTCGCCAGCGATCTGGGGTTTTCAATCGGCCCGCGACTGAACGCGGCGGGGCGTCTGGATGACATGAGTCTCGGCATCAACTGCCTGCTCGCCGAATCGGACCGGGAGGCAATGACGCTCGCCGCCGAGCTTGATGCGTTGAATCACGAGCGTCGCGAAATCGAAGACGACATGCTCGCCACCGCCGAGCAGCAATTGCTGCGTCGCTTGCGCGAGCAGGCGCAGCTGCCGTCGGCGCTGTGTCTGTTTGACGACAGCTGGCATCAGGGGGTCATTGGTATTCTCGCCGGGCGTTTGAAAGATCGCTGTCACCGGCCGGCGATTTGTCTCGCCGATGCCGGCGACGGTTTGCTGAAAGGTTCTGGTCGCTCGATTCCCGGTGTGCATTTGCGCGATGTGCTTGCCACCATCGCCAACCAGCATCCGGAATTGCTGAGCAAATTCGG
>CAMLNB010000266.1 GCA_946481205.1 uncultured Kangiella sp.
GCTGATTTTCCCGGCATTGGCTAGTGCGACAAAACAGACTGGCAACGCAAAGTCATAACTGGCGAGGCCTCGGTTGCAGTAGAATTGGCGGCGCTAAAGTTGCTGCGCTTTTTCCGTCTCCCTTCCTGAAACAAGAGTTCTGTCATGAGTCAGTTCATTGATGTCGCGGTGCTCGGTGCTACCGGCGCGGTCGGTTCCACCCTGATTGAAATCCTCGAACAACGGGAATTCCCGGTCGGCAAACTGTATGCCCTGGCCAGCAAACGCTCGGCCGGCGAAACGCTGATGTTCCGCGGCAAACCGGTGATGATCGAGGACGCGGCCGAATTCGACTGGTCGAAAGTCAAACTGGCGTTCTTTGCTGCCGGCGGTTCGGTTTCGGCGGAGTTGGCGCCACGGGCGACGGCCGCAGGCGTGGTCGTCATCGACAAGACCTCGCAGTTTCGCTACGAGCCGGATATTCCGCTGATCGTCCCGGAGGTCAATGGCCATCTGATCGGCGAGTACAAGCAGCGCGGCATCATTGCCTGCCCGAACTGCTCGACCATCCAGATGGTGGTGGCGCTGAAGCCGATTCACGACGCGGTTGGCATTGATCGCATCAACGTCGCGACCTATCAGGCCGTGTCCGGTACCGGCAAGGCCGCCATCGAAGAGCTGGTCCAGCAGACCGCGCAATTGCTGAACGGCAAAGGCGCTGACGCCAAGGTTTACCCGAAGCAGATCGCCTTCAACGTGCTGCCGCATATCGACAGCTTCCAGGAGAACGGCTACACCAAGGAAGAGATGAAGCTGGTCTGGGAAACCCAGAAAATCCTTGGCGACGACAGCATCCGGGTCAACGCCACTGCAGTCCGGGTGCCGGTGTTCTATGGTCATTCGGAAGCGGTGGCCATTGAAACCCGCAAGAAGATCACCGCCGAGGAGGCGACCAAGCTGCTCAAAAAAGCGCCGGGCGTGAAAGTGGTCGACAGCCAGAAGCCGGGCGGTTACGCCACCCCGGTCACCGAGGCCGCTGGCGAGGATCCGGTGTTTGTCTCGCGGATTCGCGAGGACATTTCCCACCCGAACGGCCTGAATTTGTGGATTGTGTCCGATAACGTGCGAAAAGGCGCCGCGCTGAACTCGGTACAGATCGCGGAAAGGTTGGTCAAAGAGTATTTCTAGGCTATAGTTCGGCCCTAGTTAAAGAACAATCTTAAGTTTGGGAGGTATCTACGACCTCCCATTAGGGTTTCGGCTCCTCAGACAGTGCCAAAGACCCGGATTGCCACAGGGCCGGATGTCGGGCTTCCGACAAGCCGGTGCGGGCGGGCCACCAGAGCCCCTCCACCGTCGCCTTTCCGCCGCCCGTGGGCTTTCTGCACCGGTCGGACAGTGAAGGGAATAACTATGCTGCGCAAGCTTGCCTTTGTCGTTGGTTCAGCCAGTCTCGTGGCGGCTTCGGTCGTCCACGCCTTGGGGCTTGGTGATATCCGACCCGGCTCAGGCCTCAATCAACCGCTCAACGCTGAGATCCAGTTGGTCGCGCTGCGCGGTGTCGCGCCGTCCGATATCCGGGTCAGCCTTGCCAGTGTCGAAGAATTCGATCGCGCCGGTATCGAGCGGGTCTATGCCCTTAACGATGTGAAATTGTCCGTTCAGGGCACACCGGATGGCGAAGCCGTCATCAAGGTTCGCTCGCAAGACGCTGTGCGCGAACCGTTTCTGAATTTCATTGTTGAAATCAACTGGCCGAACGGCCGTTTGCTGCGCGAGTACACCCTGCTGCTGGACCCGCCGGTATTCGCCGACGAAGCGCCGGTAGTGGCGGCGCGTCCGCGCGCGCAAGCGCCGGTCACCAGCACCGGCACTGTCAGTCCGGCGCCAGTGACGTCAACGCCGCGTGAACCGGCGAGCACGAGCGGCAGCGTGTCGGCGCCGCTGGCCAATACCATGGCCGGTGCTGATACGTACGGTCCGGTCAGTGCCAATGACACGCTGTGGAGTATCGCGTCGCGCGTGCGGCCCAGCGACAACGTCACCGTCCAGCAAACGCTGGTGGCAATTCTGAAAGCCAATCCGCAAGCGTTTGTCGACAACAACCCCAATCAAATGAAGCGTGGCGAAACGCTGCGCATTCCAAGCCCGGAAGAAATTGCCTCGGTGCCGCATCGTCGCGCACTGGCGGAATTTGTTGGCGCTGGCGCCGTGGTTGAAACCGCGCGTCGCAGCAGCAGCACCAGCAGCGAAAGCACAGGCAGCGGTCGGTTGACGCTTGCCGCGCCACCGGAGCAATACAGCACCGGCAAAGGCGGTGCGTCGCGTGAAGCCGCCGAAGTGCTGAATCAGGAAAACGAAGCGCTGCGTGGCCAAATCGGCAAGCTGGTCGACAAAACCCAGAAGCTGGAAAAACTGGTTCAGTTGAAAGATGAACAGCTGGCATCCGTCACCGGCAAGCCAGCAACATCGACCCGCATTCCCGAAAGCACCGTTCCCGAAACTGTCACGTCGGAAACCAGCACCGAACTGCCGTCATCGACCGAACCGGTCAGCACACCAGATACCACGCTGACTACGCCAGCAGAAAGCACGGAACCAGCACCGGTTGAAGAAAAGCCGGTAGAAAAGCCGAAGAAGAAACCGACGACGCCGGCCAAACCGGTCGAGGAGCCGTCGTTCTTTGAAGATTTGCTTGGCGAAAACTGGTTGCTGTACCTGCTTGGCCTGTTCGGTGTGATCATTGCTGGCGTCGGTTTCCTGTTCTGGAAACGCCGGCAAGTCGCCGAAGAGAACTTCCAGGAGTCCTTGCTGCCGCTGGAGATGGACGACGAAAGTCACGTCGGCATTGACGACGATCTGAACCTGCCAGAAGTGGGCGAAGATTTCCTGGCGCCGCCGCAAGCACCGATTGCCGACACCGTGACTACACCGGCCGAGGCGGTGGCTGATCCGCTCGGCGAGTCCGACATCTACATTGCGTACGGCAAGTACGAGCAAGCCGAGCAGCTGCTGACCCGTGCCCTGCAAGATCAACCGAACCGGCACGAACTGCGCGTCAAGCTGCTCGAGTGCTACGCCGAAATGCAGGACCAGAACAAATTCCGCGATCAGGTGGCGATGTTCCAGGACGCCCTTGATGCCGATCCGCAACTGGCCAAGCAAGTCGAAAAACTGCAGCAGCGCGCCTGGCCAAAAGACAATTTCAGCAACCGCACGGCGCCAACGCCGCTGCCGAGCGCTGATGATATTTTCGGTAGTGTCGGCGTCGGGGCTAGCAGCGCACCGGCGAAAGCCGCGCCTGCGCCAGCCGCAAAACCGGCACCCGCACCCGCCATCGCGGAAACCAGCTGGGCTCCTGCTCGCAAAGAAAACATTGCCGCCGATTTCGACAATGCCGGTGAATTCGATCTCGATCTGGATGCCGACCTCAGCAATGTCGCCAAGACCGAAGCGGCGCCGATTTCGTTGGAGCCAGAACTGGATGACAGCGAGTTCAGCTTTGATCTGGAAGACAGCAAGCCGTTGGCTGCCAGTGCCAATGACTGGCAACCGGAGCAAGAGCCGTCGCCAAGCCGCGCGTCGGCAATGGACAGCAGCTTCAATCTCGACGACATGGATTCCGATCTGCCGTCCAGCGACGAACTTGGCATGGGCGACATCGACGAGATCGCCACCAAGCTGGATCTGGCCCGTGCCTACATCGAAATGCACGAGACCGATGGTGCCAAGGAAATCCTGCAGGAAGTGATCAGCGAAGGTAACGCCCAGCAGAAACAGGAAGCACAGGCACTGCTGGCCAAACTGTAAACGCTTCGCCGGTTATACTTTCCGGGCCGTTCGTTCTTCGGGACAACGGCCCGAATTGTTTCTGGCAATTTTGTTTTCCCCTCGCCCCTTGTGGGAGAGGGGGTGGGGAGAGGGGGAACTCTCTCGGATAGACGCAGCAGCAAACTGCGATAGTTTTCATTCGGTCGTCAGCACTCGCCCATGCCCCGTTACGCCGCCATCATCGAATACCACGGACATGCTTACGCCGGCTGGCAATGGCAGGGTCACACTATCGGTGTGCAGCAAGTGGTCGAAGAAGCGCTGGCGAAAATCGCCAATGAGCCGGTCGATACCATTTGCGCTGGCCGCACCGACGCCGGCGTTCACGCCAGCCATCAAGTCGTGCATTTCGATGTCAGCGCCGAGCGACCGGACAAAGCCTGGCTGATGGGCGGCAATATCCATCTGCCGCCGGATATCAGCGTGCGCTGGGCCGGCCGCGTCGCCGACGATTTCAACGCGCGCTTCTCGGCGCTGGCGCGCCGCTATCGCTATGTCATCTACAACAAACCCGGTCGCACCGCGTTGCTACCGCATGGCGTCACGCCATTCATGTATCCGCTCGATGTGGATTTGATGCAGCAGGGCGCGCAGCATTTTTTGGGTGAGCAGGATTTCTCGTCGGTGCGCGCTGCGGAATGCTCGTCGGCAACGGCGTGGCGCAATATTCATCACTTGAATGTGTTCCGGCTCGGTGACTATGTGGTGGTCGATATCGCTGCCAATGCGTTTCTGCATCATATGGTGCGGAATATTGTCGGCACCTTGCTGCAGGTGGGGCAGGGGAATCGTGAACCGGGTTGGGTTGCGGAATTGTTGAAATTGCGGGATCGGAAGTTGGCGCCGGGGACGGCACCGGCTTGTGGGTTGTATTTGGTTGGGGTGAAGTATCCGGCGAGGTTTCAGATTCCGGTGTTGGCGGCGGGGCCGTT
>CAMLNB010000267.1 GCA_946481205.1 uncultured Kangiella sp.
ACCGTGTCGTCATGCAGTGAGGATTCAGACGACGCATCGGCAACAGTATCGGTCATTGTTGTAGCGTTCGAGCCAACATTGTCCGGTGACGCTGATGACGCGACAAAAGCCGTCGGCATTGGAATCGCAACGACCGGCGCTAGTAAGCGATAACCGCGCTTGGCGATGGTCTCGATGTACTGCGGCGTGTCGGCGGTATCGCCGAGGCTTTGCCGCAGCGTCCAGATGGTATTGGTGATGCCTTTGCTGGCAACGTACTCGTTGCCTTCCCAGATCCGTTCGACAATTTCATCGCGCAGCACGACCTGGCCTGCTTGATTGGCCAGCAACACCAGCAGCTCCATCGCCTTGTTGCGTAGAGTTTTGACATCATCGCCCCGCTCGATGCGATTGGCGCGCGCGTCGACCAACCAATCACCAACCCGGAACATCGCATGGCGCAGCTCGGGATTGCGCGCTTCAGTCGTGTTCATCACAGCACTCCTCGCCCCCATCCTGGGGCGTCTGGCGATGGTTGCGATCCGCCAAAATGCTGTCAACGTGAAAAATGCGCGAGCGATTGTCGGCATTTTTCACAGTCCATTACTCGCCACACAAAAGAAAAAGCAGGCATCGCTGTCGCGGCGCCTGCTTGCACGGAAGCGCTGCCGCGATGATGACGTGGTCACCACCGCAGCAACTCATGCCTTGTAACAACTTGTCGGCGATTAGAACCTCACTTCAGCACCAATGCGAACGCTGCGCGGGTCCTGATACGAGGTCGGCAGCAGGAAGCTTTCATTGGCAACGCCCTGGGTTTCTTCGGCAATCTCGTCCACCTGGGTGACACCATCGGCATTGAACACATTGAACACATCCAGATACAGCGAGGTGTCAACACCACCCACGCTCAGGTGATAGCGCGCCGACAGATCCAGCGAGGCAATCCACGGTGTCCGGCCAAAATGCCCGCGCGAATTCAGGCGATATTCGCCAGTCACCGGATCGTAGGTATAGAAGCTGTCACCGTACGGCAGCGGCCCACCCAGATCCGGATGGCCTTTGCCGAAGCCATTGATCGGCCGGCCCGACTGCAGCAGGAAATTCCAGCCCAGATCCAGATTCTCGGTCGCGCTGTATGAGCCGTAGAACTTCAGCGTATGGCGCCGGTCATTCGGCAAGTAACCTTCGGCACCATCCATCAGCTGCGGGAAATCGAAGTCCTGAGTAATGCCGGCATCGTCCTGATCATTGTCCGATTTGACATAGCCTTCGAAATTGCCGAAGTTGCGCGCCCAGGTGTACGTCACGGCGTAACGCAGATTCTCCGAGCGATGATTCAGCTCCAGATTGATCGCGTGGTATTCCCGCTTGGCATCATCGAGGCCAATCTCCTCGGCGGTGATGGTTTGGTAAGTGCCGTCCCACACGCCGTCGCCATCGGCATCGATGCCGACCGTGACATCTTCGCCCGGGTTGATCAGCACACAACCTTGGTCCAGTTCGCACCAATCGTCAATCGCTGCGCCGGTGTCGCGGTAAATGCCGCGGACGCCAATGCTGTATTCGTCCGACAATTCGGTCTCGAAGCCGAGAATGTATTCGTCCTGGAACATCGGCTTGATGTCCTTGTCGGCAAGCAGTTCGACATCCTTGGCACCACTGGAGGTGTACACCCGATCACCGATTTGCGGACCAAGCCCGGTCGGCGCGCCAGTGACCGGATCCATGCCGCCAAACGTGTAGAATTCTTGCCAGTCGATTTCGTTGCCAGCCACCCGGACGTTGGTGTTGTTTGCCACCGGCAAGTGATAGCGGCCAGCATTGAAGAACAGTTTGCTCTTGCCATCGCCGCCGACATCCCAGGTCAGGCCGATGCGCGGTGCGATCTGGTCATCCACTTTGATGAAAGATTCACCGTTGGCGTTCTTGTTTTCGAACACTTCATGGCGCAGGCCAAGGGTGGCGAACCAGCTGTCGGAGATCTGCCAACGATCTTCGATGTAGATGGCCTGGTTGTCGGTTTCAAACGAGCCGCCGGCAGTGCGTTGACGCAGCCGGACCAGATCGATGTCGGCACCAGTGTTGTTGACTTCGCCGTTCGACAGCGCAGTGCCATCGGCCCAGCGAATGTAGCGCCAGTACTGGCCACCGGAATAGGCTTCTTCGCCGTCCGATTCCAGCAGTTCGCGATCAACGCCGAAGCGCAGCGTATGGGCATCGCTGACGATCCATTCAAAATCGAGCCGGTTGACGGTGCGCTGATCGATGCCGGTTTCGGTGACATCGTTGACCCAGCAGCCCGGGTAGGGATTCGGCGCGCCCGGCCGGACATCGACCACCAGCGGACAGTTCAGATCGGCGGTCGACTGCGTGGTCAGATCGTATTCGTTCTGGCCATAGAGCGCGGTCACAGTCAGATTGTCGGACAGATAGCCGGTGTATTTCAGCGAACTGTTCTTGCCGCCGCGCTTGTCGAACGTCGAGCCAATGTAATCGCCGCGGCCGCTGCCCTGATAGTCGTAATCGTATTGCTTGGTGACGTCTTCGCGCTCATCCGAAAAAGTCAGCAACTCCAGCAAATGGTTGTCGCTGATTTGCCAGTCGAGTTTGCCGCCCCAGAACGCATCGTCACCGTTCGAGCGTTCGAACGCCGTGCCTTCGGCCAGCAGGTAATCGCGCTCGACATCCCGCGGGTTGTACATGGCAAAGAAGAACAGCTTGTCTTGCACCAAGGGGCCGCTGGCCCAGAGATTCAGATCGGTGCGGGTGGTAGCGTCCTTGTCATTGGCGACAAAAATGCGACCGTCGCGGTAATAGCTGTTCGGGCTTTCGCCTTGCAGGCCGCCCGGGGTGTGGTAGACGTTGGCGCCAAAATCAAATTCATTGCCGCCGCTTTTGGTCACGGCGTTGATCACACCACCGAGTGAGCGGCCGAACTCGGCGCCGTAGCCGCCGGTCTTGACCTGAAACTCCTTGTAGAACTCGAACGGCACCGTCGAACCACCGAGGCCATTACGAAAATTGGTGACGTTCATGCCGTTGATGAAATAGGCGTTTTCTGCAATTGAAGCGCCAGCGAACGACGCCAGATTGCCGAAATCGCTGTCGCCACGGGTGACGTTGGGCGCCAGCAGGGCGATGCTGGTGACATCGCGGCCGACTGGCAAGCGATCGAATTCGACTTCGCTGATCACCAACCCGGAATCGACCGTTTGCAGGTCGATGGCCGAAGGTCGGGTCGCGACCACTTCGATCACATCGGCGCCGGCGCGGCCACCCAGATCAAACGAAGCATTGGTGTTGCTGGCGATACTGACCGTCACCGTGCTGCGGCCCAGTTCACGACCGCCGGCACCGACCACAGTCACCTGATAGCGACCGACCGGCAAGCGGGGAAAACGGTACTCGGCCCCGGCGGCAACGGTTTCGGCGCGGCTCAACCCGGTGTCCAGACTTTCGATGCGCACGGTCAGCTCACCGAGCGTGGAGTCGGCATTGACGACGCCGACGATGGTGCCGGTTGATTCGCCGCTGGCGAGAACGCTCGGCGCGGTCATCGACAACAAAGCGCTGACAGCCACCGCCGTCAGCGTGCGCGGCCAGTGGGTGGGGTGTTTCCTCATGATGCCTCCAGTAATGTTTTTCGGGGTCGGCCGTGCAGCATCGAGGGCAATGTCGAACGGTCGGTCAGCGGTTGTACTGGGGCAACGCCGGCAAGCAAACCGCGGCCGGCTCGATTCGGTGTCCAATTTCGGCCAGGCCGATGTCTAATTTTTATTGCGCCGAAAAATCAGCAACTTGGCGAACAAGACCGGGGGTGTTGGCGAACACGTGAGCGCGCTGGTGACGGAGACAAACGAAAACGCCGGCAAAAAAAATAGCCGGAGCCGCGCACGCGCCGCTCCGGCCACTGGTCAATTACCGTGGCGAGGGAGAACGAAGGACAGATCAGGCCAGGCCTACACCAGTTCAATTGAGGAGAGTCCACCATCGACGGCATCGACACAGCGGCATACGCGCTGGGCAATATCGCCGATGGCTCGAACATTGTTCGCTGAGTGGCTCGCAGCGCCAACCTCGCCGGCATCCAATTCGGCTCCTATTCCTCTCCAATCGCCGACTATGCTTGGTGGACTGTTACCGGCATTGAACAAGCTGCAGAGGTGCTGTCGCGGTGGAACACGTTGTCATTGCAGAAAAAACGCGCGCCATCGGCACACGGACAGGATGGCTGTTGTCAGCAGTGCTGTTCGGTGCCGGCGTGTTATCGGCGGCAGAACCTGCACCGACGACCACTACACCCGCATCTGCGCCGGCATCAACGCAAAACGCCACTGTGCCGCCGGCAACGAGCACCAGCGCTGCAGTGGAAACGGCTTCGCCCTGGTTGGCCAGTTTCCCGCCGGCACAACGACGCAGCCTTGGCAGCGGCACCAACCAACAGCATCTGATCCTCTGGACACCGGAAGCGCCATGGCGCGGCGACATCCTATTGATACCCGGCATCAGCAACGCGGCGCACTTCAATAGCCCGATGCTGAAGTTGGCAGCGCGTTTGTCACAGGCCGGTTGGCGTTGCCTGCTGCTGGCGCGCGAACCGGAGCAGCCATTGCCCGCGGCCACTGACCTCAGTTCAGCTGCCACGTCAACGCAAGCGGCGTCACCAAGCGATCCGCAAGCGATCACCACCACCGTGGGCAGGGC
>CAMLNB010000268.1 GCA_946481205.1 uncultured Kangiella sp.
CATGGCCACGCTGTTTGTCGACCAACTGACCGTTATCGATTGTTCCGTGCTCGACCCGGATGATGGTCTGGTTGGCGAGAGCTGGATTGTCGATATCGAGCTGACGGGCCCGCTGGATGAGCAGGGCATGGTGCTGGATTTCAGCGCGGTCAAGAAGCAGATCAAACGCGCCATCGATGGCTTGGTCGATCACCGGCTGCTGGTGCCGCTGCGTCACGCCGGCCTGCATGTCGTCGAAAAAGGCGAGCGACTGGAACTGAGTTTTCGCGACAGCAAAAACCAACTCTGGCAACACGGCTCGCCGCTGTTTGCCGTTTGCGGTATTCCGGTCAACGCGGTGACGCCGGAGACGTTGGCGCCGTGGTTGCAGCAGCAGGTGCAAGCAGAGTTGGCGGCAGGCATGCAATTGCAGTTGCGCTTGCGTGCCGAGCGTATTGACGGGCCGCATTACCGTTACAGTCATGGCTTGCAGCAGCACGATGGCGCCTGCCAGCGCATCGCCCATGGCCATCGCTCGCGCATTGAGATCGAAATCGACGGCAAGCGCGCCGCCGACTGGGAGCAGCGCTGGGCCGAGCGCTTCCACGACATCTATCTGGTGACGCGTTCACACATCGTCCGTGAATCGCAAGAAGGTAGTACCGCGATGCTGGATCTGCAGTACCGCGCCCGCGAAGGTGATTACAGCTTGCGGCTGCCAAAAGCGCGCTGCCATTTGCTGGAAGGCGAATCGACTGTGGAGCAAATCGCCGCCTATCTTGCCCAAGCCACGCAGCGCGAGCTTGGCCGTAGCGGCGTCCGGGTGCGGGCATTTGAAGGCGTGCAAAAAGGCGCGCTGGCGCAGGCCTGAGGCCGTTATGTCAGTATCGCACCCGCCTCATCGCCGCAGCCTCTGGCGCCGTCTACTGGACGCGCTGAGGCGTTGGCTCGATGGTTTCGTCACCGCGATCATGCTGGTGCTGATCCAACTCTATCGCTGGATTCTGAGCCCGTTCATTGGCGGCCAGTGTCGGTTCTATCCCACCTGTTCGATTTACGCCCGCGAAGCCATCAAGTTGCATGGACCGTGGCGGGGCAGCGTGCTGGCGGCAAAGCGATTGGGCCGTTGTCATCCGCTCCATCCGGGCGGTAATGATCCGGTGCCACCGAAGTAATGGGCGTTTGCCAGTGAGCTTGTAGAAGCGGGTGGTTGCGAAAGTACGATCAGCGCGTCAGCTTGCGAATCCGCATATCGCCTTGCAGCGAGCCGTTCTCAAACTGCTGAATACGCACCGGCAGATAATCCAGTGACGGGGCAATCCAGGTGATGGTTTGCCGATCATCATCCGGATCACGGATGCGTTCGACCCGCAGGGTCGGCAATTTGCCCAGCGCGGTTTCCAGCACTTCCTCCTGCGTCACCTTGTAACGGTAATCGCGGATGCGACCGTGCTTGCTGACGGCGTAATGCAGCTCGCGTTTGCCAGCTTGCAGATCCAATTGCAGCGCCAGCAAATGGCTCTGCAAATCCTGGGTGCCATCGGCGAGTGCGGTTGACCAGCTTTTCTTGCCTCGGTTGCCGCTATCGGTTTTCTGTGTCCAATCAAACTGTTGCTGCACTTTTTCGGTTTTGCCCGGGCGGCTGCGCTCTTTCTCGAACGCGAGCGGCTTGGGCCGGGCGTTATGCCACTGCAGCGTGCTCTGTTCCCTGTCGGTAAAACTCAGCAGGTAAAGACTGGCTTGGGAGCGGGTTTCAAACAGCCAGGTGTTGTTGTCCTGTTTGCGCAATTGCAGCGACGATTGGCCGACATTGTCGTTGTCGTAATACAGATCAAATTCAGCGAGGAAGGGTTTGATGGGCTCGTCGGCGGCAAACGCGCCGGGCTGTAGCAAAGAGACCAGCGCGATGATCAGAAGCATGAGCCGCATTGTCGCGAGCGCAAACCATTGAGGGACCCCGATCGGGTTCATGGTGTGCGGCGCGGACTGTGCTGTCATAGCGGTACCGGGTTGATTAGCGGGATATGGTCCAGTATGGCCTGACCGTTCTGATAACGCAGCCGGCCACTGGCGTACCAAGCTATGACCGCCGGGTAGAGCGTATGTTCCAGCGGGTGCACGCGCTCGGCCAGCGTCGCCGGATCATCGCCGGCCAGCACCGGGCAACGGCTTTGCGCGATCAACGGGCCACCGTCGAGATCGGCGGTAACGAAATGGATGGTGCAACCGTGTTCGGCATCGCCGGCTTCCAGTGCGCGTTGATGGGTGTGCAGGCCCGGATATTTCGGCAACAGCGAAGGATGGATGTTGATCATCCGACCGGCGTAGGCGTTGACCAGATCGGCGCTCAGGATGCGCATGAAGCCGGCCAACACGACCAAATCGGCGTCGAACTGTTGCATCTTCTGCAACAGCGCTGAATCAAATTCGGCACGCGACGCAAACGCCTTGTGATCGACCACGGCGGTGGCAATGCCGGCGCGTTTGGCGCGTTCCAGACCAAATGCGCTCGGCACATTGCTGATCACGCCGACGATATCAGCTCCGAGGGTTTTCGCTGCGCAGGCATCAATGATGGCTTGCAGATTGGAGCCGTTGCCGGAAATCAGAACGAGCAGCTTGCAGGTCATGGCAGAACGCAATCGGCAGAAGGAGCGGGTAGTGTGCAACGCCGCAGCGCAGCGTTGAAATGAATTGTGGGCCGACGCAAGGAAGGTGCGTCGGCCCACGAAACGATTACACCAGCTCGACAAACGGTTCGTCGTGGTTGCCGGTGCTGGCGATATGGCCGATCTGATGCACCGTTTCGCCCATGCTGCGCAGCAGGCTGGTCGCGGTGTCAACGGCGTCGGCCGGCAGCGCGATGACCATGCCGATGCCGCAGTTGAAGGTGCGGTACATTTCGCGGTGTTCGACGCCGCCATTTTCCTGCAGCCACTTGAAGACTGGCGGCAAATCCCAAGCCTTGATCACCGCCTTGGTGCCGTTCGGCAGTACGCGCGGCACGTTTTCGGTGACGCCACCGCCGGTGATGTGGGCGAGCGCGTGTACATTGACCTGCTTCATCAGCGACAGCACGGTCTTGACGTAAATGCGGGTCGGTTCCATCAGCGCATCGGCCAGCGTGCGCTCGCCGACTTTCTGATTCAGATCCGCCTTGCTGACTTCGATGATTTTGCGGATCAGCGAGTAGCCGTTCGAGTGCGGGCCGCTCGACGCCAAACCCAGCAGCACATCGCCAACGCGGACGGCGCTGCCGTCGATCATTTTCGATTTTTCGACGATGCCGACCGCGAAGCCGGCCAGATCGTAATCGCCGGCGTGGTACATGCCCGGCATCTCGGCGGTTTCGCCACCGACCAGCGCGCAGCCAGCGAGCTCACAGCCCTTGCCGATGCCACCAACGACCGATGCTGCAACATCGACGTCGAGTTTGCCGGTCGCATAGTAATCAAGGAAGAAGAACGGCTCGGCGCCTTGCACGACGATATCGTTGACGCACATCGCGACCAGATCGATACCGACGGTGTCGTGCCGCTTCAGATCAATGGCCAGACGCAACTTGGTGCCGACGCCATCGGTACCGGAAACCAGCACCGGCTCTTTGTAACCAGTTGGCAGCGCGACCAGTGAGCCAAAGCCGCCCAGACCTGCCAGCACTTCCGGCCGACGGGTGCGCTGGGCCACGGATTTGATCCGCTCGACCAGGGCATCGCCTGCTTCGATATCGACACCGGCATCTTTGTAGGACAACGAAGGCTTGTTCGGGCTGGTCATGAGGCTACCCTGGGTTCCTGTGCCGAGATGGCGCAAATTGAGGGGCGCAGATTCTACCGGTTCGGGGCGCGGCTGTCATGGAATGGCGGGCGAATCCGTGTGTCGCTGCCATGATGGCAGCACGATTCCGCCAGCACGCTCAGCGGGTTTCTTCCGGGCAGCCGAGGCCTTGGGCCATCCGATCGATCAGTCGCAGCAGCCGGTCCGCTTCGGCCACCGTTGCCAGATGCTCGTGGCTGGCCGAGCCAATCCGGCAATGGCCGGGCAGGCCTTGCATGAACTCGCTGCTCAAACGGTGCCAGCGTTCCAGCTTCTGCTTTTCCGCCGGCTCGGTGGCGGCGTTGACTGCGAGCTGTTCAAAGTCGGTGTCGTAACTCCAGACAGGCAGATCCGCGGGCCACGGCTGCGCCGCCGCCGCGGTGACATCACGGTCATAGCGGGCCGTTTCGGCGAAGCGGGCGAGGATGCGGGCGCGGTCGAGCCGCTGTTTGGCGATGGCGTCGTAGAAGGCCCAGTCCATCTGATTGGCCAGTGCGGCCGGCAGGATCTTGCTCAGATGCTCGCGTTCCTCCTTATAAAAGCTTTCGGCCCGCGCATCGTATTTGCCGGCATTGACGTATTCCGCCAGCTTGTCCGGCTGCTGGAAGGGTTGGGCTTGCTCGGCATAAAAAGAAACCAGCTCCGGATGCAGGCCGTCGGGGTCGATCAATAGCGCTGCGCGTAGGCCTTTATGGCCGTATTTGGCGAAGTAGTGATGCAGCGTCAGATTGCTGCTGGCGAACGCGACCACGATGACCGGCTCGGATTCGAGCTGCGGCAACAGCGCCGCCAAATCGTCGGCAAAGCTTTGATAGCTGCTGCCGGGCACGATGGCGCTGAAGCCATGGCCGGGCCGATCAATCGCATGCAC
>CAMLNB010000269.1 GCA_946481205.1 uncultured Kangiella sp.
CTCGTCTTTGACGATCTTGTCACCGTCCAGCGTCAGCAAACGCAGTTCTTGTGCTGACAGACTGGCGGCGAGCAACTTGCCGTCCCAGTTGGCGAACGGCTTGCCGCGATAGATATCGATGTTGCTGACGGCGATGGACGGCGTCCAATAGTGTTTCGGTTGCTCCATGCCATCTTGTTGCGTCTTGTTGCTGATCGGCGTGCCGTTGTAGTTCATGCCGTAGGTGATCACCGGCCAGCCGTAGTTCTTGCCTTTTTCGATCAGATTGATTTCGTCGCCGCCGCGCGGACCGTGTTCCGCGGCCCAGAGCTGTTTGCCGATGGCGTCGTAAACCAGACCTTGCGGATTGCGGTTGCCGTAAGTCCAAATGGTTGGAAACGCGTCGGGGGTTTTGGCAAACGGATTGTCGGCCGGCACCCGGCCGTCATCGTGAATGCGATGCACTTTGCCGGTGGGCACGTTCAACTTCTGGGCGTTGTCCTGGTTGCCGGCATCACCGATGGTGAAGAACAGATCGTTGCCGATGAACGCAAAGCGGCTACCGAAATGGTGGCCGCTATGTTGGCGCTTGTCGGCCGGCACGCTGAATACGGTTTTTTGATCCTGCAACGCGCCATCACGCAGCGTGGCGCGCAGAATGGTGGTCGAGGCATTGCTGTGGCCGGCGACTTTCTCGGCATAGGACAGATAGATCCAGCCGTTGCTGGCATAAGCCGGATGCGCGATCACATCAAGCAGGCCGCCTTGGCCTTGGTGGTGCACGCTCGGCACGCCTTTGACTTCACTGCGCTTGCCATCGTGCCAATGCCAGAGCACGCCATCTTTTTGTGTTACCAGCGCGCTGCCATCGGGCAGAAATGTCATGCCCCACAGATCGGTGCTCCCGTCCATTACCGGCGTGACACGGAAGCGGTAGCCAGCAGCTTCGTAAACACCGGCGTTGTTGCCAGCAGCGGTTTTGCTTTTGCTGGCAAGGTGGCGCTGCTCGCGCATCAGGATCACCAGCGAGCGAATTTGCTCGGCGCTGAGTGTGCCTTCCCAGCCGATCATTTCGGTGCCGGCGATGCCCTTGCTGATTGCGCGGCTGATTGCCTCATCGCTGCTGCCATGTTTCCAGACATCATCAACCAGCGAACCGCCAATGCCGCCTTCCATCTGTTTGCCGTGGCAGGCCGCGCAGTATTGCTCATACAAACCTTGCGCAGCGCCGGTGCCGATGCGCAATTCAGCATGGGCAGCCGAGCCGAGTACGAGGGCGGTGGTTGCGATAAGCAGCTGGGAATTTTTTCTGGTGAACATGTGAGCTCTCCACGCATTGCAGGGATGATTCAAAACTGCCAATCGATGCCGACATACAGGCGACGCGGCGCACCGGGAATATAACGGTCGCCGGAGGCGCTGGTGTAATCGGCGCGCTCGGCGTAGACACGGTCGGTCAGGTTCAGCAGCTGCGCCGACAGCTGCAGGCGTGTCGACCACTGATAGTGCCAGCGTAGGTCGATCAGACTGTGGCCATCATAACGCCGGCTGTTTTCCGCGTCGGTGTAATAACCATCGGTAAAACTACCCGCGAGTTCCAGCTGCTGGCGTGTATCGGGCCGCCACTGCAGCGCCAGTTGGCCGAACCAGTCTGGCGCGGTATCGACGCGATTGCCAACAATATCGACCGCGCTGATGCCGGGATTGTTGCGATAACGGTGGCGCTGACGACTCAGGCTGAGCTCGGTCTGCCACTGTGCTGCGAACGGCCACGCCAACGCGAGTTCGATGCCTTGGTGATCGGTCTTCGCATCGGCAATGTTGAACGCATCGGTATTGCGGACGATGACGTTGTCTTTGCGATAGTGATAGAGCGCCAGCTCGGTGCGGGGACCGTCGTGGTCGGTGTTGGTATCCGCCCAGTCAGCGCGCCAACTCAACTCGATGCCGGCCAGTTCTTCCGGGTCGAGATCGGCGATCACTTGCGCGCGTTGCAGGCGATACAGCTCAGTGGTTTGTGGCGGCCGAAAGCCATGCTGCAGCAGTGCGCTCAGCTGATGCGACGGATCGGGTTGCCACTGCACGCCGGCTTTCGGCGACCACAGCTGAAACCGATCCCGCCGATCAGCCGGCCGGTTGAACCGGCAGCCATCGAAACCGCAGGCACTGCCATCTTCCCGGCTGCGGCCACTCAGCATCCGGTTGTCGTAATCATACTGCCAGTCATCGAAACGCAGACCGGCATGCCAACGCCACGTGGCGCTGGGCTGATACTGCCAATGCAGAAACGGTGCGAGCCCCTGCAGCGCAACGCGGTAATCGTAATGCCGGCCGACCGGAATGGTTTCGCGCAGAAATGCTGAGCCTTCGGTTGGCTCGGTCTGCCACTCTTTCAGAAACGTGTCGGCGTATTCCAGATCGGCGCCGGCGATCAGGCTATGCCGATCGGATTTGCTGGCGACAAACTGACTTTGCAGACCGGCGCTCCAGTGGCCGTTCTCCTCGAATGGCTGGCCCGGCAGAAAATGCTGCGAGAAATCCATTCGGCTGTACCGCAGATAGGGCGTCAACAGCGTGCCATCCTGCCAACGATAGTGCTGCAACAGGCGCAGGCTTTCGCTGTCGCGGTAGGCACCGGGATTCTCATTGCGCCGGGCGCGATCATGATCGCGATACGCATTGCTGCCGCTGACAAAACCGGCGGTGTCTTGCCGCAGCCGTGAGCCGACGACTATGGTCTCGATATCGGCTTGTCCGTACGTATGCTGACGGCGATAGCTGAGTTTCTGTTGGGCTACACCGGCGTCATCGCGCCAGCTGGTTTCATCGAGCACGGTCAGCGCCAGGGTTTGGGCATCGCCGGCGAATGTCAGACCGAGCTGCACGCTGTCGTGATCGGAAACCCGCAACGCCAGCTGGTTCGCTTCTGCCATGCCCGGCGTCAACACATTGACCGCACCGTGCATGGCATTGGCGCCATAGAACGGCAGCGATGGCCCGCGGATCACCTCGATGCGCTCGGCGACTTCGCTATGACTTTCCGACAATTCGTTGACATTGCAGAACGGCGCTGGCCGCAGCGGCACGCCGTTTTCCAGACTCAGAAACGCGCCGCAGGAACCGGCACCGGTCAGCACCGGCGAGCGAATGGCCGCCAGATACTCCTGACCATCGTTGCGCTGGAATTGCACACCGGGCAGGCGATTGAGCAACTGCTGAATCTGCTCGGCGCCGGTCAACGCAATGGTATCGGCATCGAGCACACCGAGACTGAGCGGCGACAGTGCCTGACTTTGTGGCTGACGCTCACCGCTGACCACCAATCGAGTGGCTTCGCTTTCATCAGCAAGCGCCGGCAGCAGAGCGCTGCCGAGCAACATGGCGGATACCCGGAACTGCATCAGTTGCACCGACTCATGGCTGCACCGGCGGCGCATAGCTGAGCGTGCCGGCAAGCAGCCACAGCAAGCCCAGTACCAGCGGAATATGAATCAGCAATTGCAGCGCCGTGAAGCCGACGATGTCGCGTGCTTTCAAACCGACCACACCGAGCAGCGGCAGCATCCAGAACGGATTGATTAAATTCGGCAGCGCTTCGGCAGCGTTGTAGATTTGCACGGCCCAGCCCAGATGCACTTTCAGTTCAATCGCAGCCTGCATGACATAGGGCGCTTCAATCAGCCATTTGCCACCACCGGATGGGATGAACAGGCCGAGTACCGCAGAGTACAAGCCCATCAGCAGCGGATAGGTGTCGGTATTTGCCACCGAGACAAACCACGTCGCGATACGATCGGACAGCGTGAGTTCATTGGCGCCCACGGCAACAGTCAGCACAGTGGCCAAGCCAGCGAAGAACGGATACTGAATCAGCACGCCGCCGGTAGTCGGCACGGCCTTGGTCACCGCTGCGACAAAAGCACGGGGCCGACCATGCAGCGCGATGCCGAGCATCAGGAACAGAAAGTTGTAGGTGTTGAGCCCGGAAATCGCCAGCAGCGGATCTTTGCTGTGAAATTCCTGCACCAGCCAACCAATGCCCAGCAACACAACAAACACACTGAGCAGCGGTGAGTACTCCAGCCATTCACCGGGCCGTGTGGCTCGGGCATGCACTGGCGCTTCGTGACCGACATCGATACCGAGTTTCTGCGCGGTTTGTGCCGCCACACCGGTCGGCGCCGAGTACCAGGCAATCAGTACCGACACGACGATCAGGATCGCGGTCAGCAGCAGCGACTGCCAGAGAAAGATCGTTTGCGAAAACGGAATCACGCCGGTGATCGCCAACAGCGGCGCCGGCAAGCTGGCGGCGTTGGCTTGCAACTGCGCCGCGGACGAAGACAGCCCCATCGCCCAGGTTGCGCCAAGGCCGAGATAGCCGGCTGCGGTGGCGGCGCGATAATCCATGTTCAGTTGCGCGCGGCGCGCCAAAGCCCGCACCAGCAAGCCGCTGAAAATCAAACTCAGTGCCCAGTTCAGCAGCGAGCTGGTCATGCTCAACGTGGCAACCAAGGCCACTGCACCGCGTCCGCTTTGCGGCAGTAGCGCGACGCGGTCAATCAACCGGGTGACCGGCGCCGATACCGCAACGACGTAGCCGCTGATTGCGACCATTGCCATCTGCATCGTGAACGGGATCAGCGACCAGAAGCCGTCACCGAACGCCTTGCTGAT
>CAMLNB010000270.1 GCA_946481205.1 uncultured Kangiella sp.
GGCTGTCAGCCGAACGCGATCGATTTGGTTGCTGCCAATGTCGCCGCATCGCGGCATTTGCGCGGCGAAGCCGTAGCCTGGAACAGCCTGCCGGATGTCAATCGCCTGAGCGTGACGCTGCAGCGCGATGGCGTGGTAATCGCCAGCGGTGCCGCGGCAGCGGTGCAGTCGAGTATCGAGGCCAGCCTGCTCTATCTGGTGAACGAAGCGCTGAACCAAGGCCATCGCATTCAGGTCGGTCAGCTGTTCATCACCGGTGCCATGAGCGGACTGATTGACGCTAAGCCCGGCGTTCACGTCGCCGATTTCGGCGCGCTCGGCAGCATCCGTTTTGTGGTGCAGCCATGACCCATGCGGTGTTGCTTGATGCCGACACGCTGGGCCCGGCACTGGATCTGTCGGCGCTGCAGGCCAGCGTCAGCCGTTTTACTGCCTGGCCGGCGACGGCGGCGACCGAAACGGCTGAGCGGGTGCGCGATGCCGACATCGTCATCAGCAACAAAGTGAAACTGACGGCCGAGGTGCTCGCCACGGCAAGCAAGCTGAAACTGATTCTGGTTGCGGCGACCGGCACCAACAACGTGGATCTGATTGCCGCGCACGCTCGCGGCATCACCGTTTGCAATTGCCAGAACTATGGCAGCGAAAGCGTAGCGCAACACACGCTGAGTTTGATGTTGCTGTTGGCAACCCAGATGCACGGCTATGCCAAGGATGTTGAAACCGGGGTCTGGAGCAGCCAGAGTAATTTTTGCTTGCTGCACCGGCCGATTGTCACGCTGAGCGGCAAGCGTCTGTTGCTGGTCGGTTATGGCCACATCGGTCAACGTGTGGCGGAACTGGCAAACGCATTCGGCATGCACGTCCAGATCGCGCAGCTGCCATGGCGGCCGCGACAAACCAACCGCGTGCTGCTGGACGACGCCTTGCCGCACGCTGACATCGTTTCGCTGCACTGTCCGCAGACCAGCGAAACCACCGGATTGATCAATGCCGAGCGCCTGCAGCGCATGAAGCCTGGCAGCTGGCTGATCAATGTGGCCCGTGGGGGTTTGATCGATGAACCGGCGTTGGTGCAGGCGTTAGAGCACGGCCCGCTGGCCGCGGCCGCGCTGGATGTGTTGACGGTTGAACCGCCGGCGCTGACGCATCCGCTGCTGGCGGCAAAGCTGCCGAATCTGCTGATCACGCCGCACACCGCCTGGGCGGCGCAATCGGCACGGCAAGCACTGGTCGATCAACTCAGCGAAAACCTGCACGGCTTTTTGCGCGGCACGCCATTGCGCGTGGTCAGCGGCTGAGCAGACCACGATGCGCGGCAAGGATGCCAACACCGGTAGGCGTTATCTGCTGTGGCTGTTGCCTTGGCTTGCGCCGACGGTTGATGCGGCGGCCGCCGAATCGTCGCAGTCGGCGTTCATTCCAGAGAGCGAGTTGCGCCGCGCGCTGCGTTCGCTGTTCACGCCGCAAGCGGAGCGGCTCGACCGTAGCGATGCGGCACTGGTGTTGCCGATGGACAGCAACAGTTCGCTGAAAAGTTTCACCTTTGTCGAGCATTTCGAAACCGAAATCGGTTACAGCCAACTGGCCGAACTGAGCCGTAGCAATGGCAGCTTGGCGACCCGCTCGGAGCTGACGTCCTATTTCGCGCGCGCCGGCTTTGGTGCCGATGTTTACGAGAATCTCCGCGCGTCGGTGCTGGTTGGCGCCGGCGCGTTCTACAGCGCCGCCACCGACTACACCATCGACGGCTCACCGCTCGGCGACGCGCGGGCGCAGGAACTGGCGTTCAGCGGCTGGATTGGTTTCTCGCTGCGCTATCGCCTCAACGCCAGTACCGAATTGCGCTTCGGTTGGGAGCTGTATGACGACGTGCTGCTGCCGGAAACCGGCTTTGCTGGCGATGTCGCGCAATGGCGGATGGTGCTGGAAAATCGCTGGTGAGCGCGCTCAGAAGTAACCAACGCATCTAAACAAAGATGCATTAGCGCCGAATCGGTACAAACAGCAAACCCTTTCGGCGTCGCGCCGATTGACAAGCGTCGGCCATTGTTTTAATCCAGCAGAGCCGCTCCATGCGAGCGGTCGCCCGTGGGCGATGCCAGGCAAGGAGCCAGGCCGTACCGTCTCGTTACCCGCATTGATCCCGCTTCCATAGCGCGTGCCAAGGAGGGCAGGCTATGAGCGATTCCACCGCGCGTCCGCGCTTTCGTTCCGCCATTGGCAAACAAGGCGCGTGGCGCACCCTGCTCAGTCATTTGCTGATTGTGATCCTGCCGCTGCTGGGGCTGTATGTGTTTTACGTCCAGCGTCAGGATGACAACGAAGTCGACCGCGGTTTCCGCACACTGCAGGAAGCCGGCAAGCGGCTGGAGAATGATCTGCGCGCGCTCAATGCCTGGCGCATGCCAAACAGTTCGTTTGCGTTCATGCGCGCCATCGGTCTGCAGCAAGTCGATTACGAGCCACTGGCGGCCGACGAGGAAGTCCGGCGCTGGCAGCAAAAGCAGGCGCAGGCCGCCAAGGCCTTCCTGGAAAAGTTGGCGGATACGGATGATCGCTTGCGCAGCGACTTTATCAACCAGCTCGACAACAGTGACAGCACCGACGGCGGTTGTCCTTTCGGCAAAGCCAAACCCAACACCAACCACGCTGCCGTCGTAGGCAATGGTAACTATTACAGTGAAGATGCCTTGCAGGAAGCCAAGCTGCGCGCCGGCCGGCTGTTGCTTAAACAACAGCGGTTTTTCTGTGCGGACCCCAATCAGCAATCAGCGACGCAAACGCAAGCAGACCAAGACCTCGCGGCCAAGCGAGCAGAACTGGACAAGCTCTATCAGAAGTTTCTGCAATCCTGCGCTGATCAAGGCAGCGAGGAGAAACAAGCCATCTGCGTCGCCGACGCCGTGCTGCAAGGTCGCTGGCTCGCTACCGGAAGTCGCCAGCAGCAAGTCAAATTCAATCAGCATCGTATTGCTGGACTCAGCTACCTGAACACGCTACCCGAACAACATATTGATATCTGCAAGGGCTTGCCGAATCAGGATGGTGCCATCGCATTCGAAAGCAATAGCAGCGGTGGCGCTGCTCTGTCGTTTCCATGCGAGAGCGGCAAGCTGGTGCAAGCTTTCGCGATCAAGGCTGATGCCCGGCAACTGTTTCTCGGCATCACCGCGGGCATGCAGTTCGACGAGCTGCTGTTGGCCGATGCCGACGGCCAGCTGTTGTTCTCGCCGCTGATGACGGCGCCGCCGCGCCTGTCAGGTGATCGCAGTGGTTATCAACCCTTTGTCGAGCAGGCCGATCTGGTGGCGTTGCAAGCGTTGTTGCAAGAAGCCGCGCGCAAGGAGCGCTACGAACTGCGCCAGCTCAACAGCCTGGGTGAAAAAACCGACCCCAAAAACGAACCATCGGCGTCTGTCAGAACCCCGGATGGCAGCACGTTGCTGAATGTCGAACTGGGCGGCCAGCGCCATCGGGTGTTCATCCAACCGTATCGCATAGCAATTCCGCAGCTCAAAAGTGCCGCCAGTATGTTCGCGCCAACGGTATTGGGGTCGACAAAGGACGAGACTGACAAATCAGCTGCGACGGCGACAATCCAACCACAAACCATGCTTTATCTGGTTGGTCTGCGTCGACATCAACCGATCAAATCGGTCGCACCGGATACGCCATTTGCTGCGACTTTCATTCTGGTACTGGTCGCGGCCATTGTGCTCAGTGTGCCGTTCATCAAGCTGCATTTTCTGGATCATGATGATCCGCTGCCGCGCTCACTGCTGCCGCTGCTGTTGCTGTGTTTGCCCGGTCTGGCCGCCGGCTTGATTTTGCTCGGCGAAACCGTGCTGCTGTACCGGGCCGAGCAGGATCGTTTGGAGCTGCTCGCCAAGCAAACGGCCACGCAGCTGCGCAACTCGTTTACCCAGGAGCTCGACCAGGCATTGCAGCAACTGCACAAGCTCGCCGAGTTGGATGCCGACAAGATCAAACAGGATTCCACCCATCCGGAGTGGCAGGCGGTTTGCCACGATCTCTCCGGTAATGTCAGTTGGGCGAAAAGCTGTCCGCAATTTCGTCTGGTGGAAAAAGCAAAAGTCACGACAGCAGATAATCCGACGTTTTTGCTGCCGGCCTATCAGCTGCCATGGTTGGCGGCGGTCAGCCAGGCCGATGACAAAGGTAGCGTCAAGCAACGCTGGTTCTTCCGCGAGCCGGTTGCCAATCGATACGGTTCCTCACTGACCAGCCGGGAATACTATCGCCACCTGCGCGATGGCAAGGCCGATGAGCTCGGTGGTGCCCTGTTGCGTCACGAGCAAACCGGCCAGCTGTTTGATCTGCAGCGGGTGATCAATTTCACCGACGGCCGCAACACGACCCAACTCAGCATTCGCAAGCAGCAGGAGGATTTCGGTGCCGGTTTGCTGACCGCAGAAATGCTCGACATGACGTTTCTGGCGCCGATCCTGCCAGCTGGCTTTCGTTATTCGGTGATCGACAACGGTACCGGTCTGGTGTTGTTCGACAGCAGCAGTCGGCGCGAGCTGACCGAGAATTTCTACAACGAGCTGGCGGACGCGAAAATCCTGCGTGCGCTCATACACCGTCACGCCAGCGACAGCTTCAGCAGCAACTACCACAATCGGCCAAGC
>CAMLNB010000271.1 GCA_946481205.1 uncultured Kangiella sp.
CAAAACCAGCACAATTCCTGCATTACGCAATTTCATCGGCTTGACCTATGCTTCGGTGCGGGCGGCTGTGTTTGCCGGTGCCGCATCGGGTTCAAACGACGTAAAGCAGAATTCATGCCCCGCGGGGCAGATGAGGTGAGCGGTCATGGCCGGGATAATGGACACCGTCAACCAACGAACCCAGATGGTTGGACAGAATCGTCTGGAGTTGCTGTTGTTCAAGTTGGGTGGCAAGCAGCGGTACGGCATCAATGTGTTCAAGGTGCGCGAGGTTCTGCAGTGCCCGAGTTTGACCCAGCTGCCGCATCGACATCCGGTGGTACGTGGTGTGGCCCACATTCGCGGCAACACCATTTCGGTCATCGACATGAGCATGGCCATTGGCGGGCCACCGCTGCCGAGCATTGAGAACAGTTTTATCGTCATTGCCGAATACAACCGCGCTGTGCAAGGCTTTCTGGTCAGCTCGGTGGAACGCATCGTCAACACCAATTGGTCGGATATGCACCCGCCGCCGAAAGGCTCGGGTCGCGACACTTACCTGACCGCGGTAACCGAGATCGACAAGCAGTTGGTCGAGATTATCGACGTCGAGAAGATCCTGTCGGAAATTGCCCCGCAATCGACCCAGGTCAGTCAGGCCATCCTGGAAAAAGCCACGGTCAAATCCGCGGCTGATCGCGCGGTGCTGATCGCCGACGATTCGGTGGTGGCGCGCAATCAGATCAAGAAGACGGTCGAGCAGCTGGGCTACCGCACCGTGATGGCGAAAGACGGCGCCGAAGCGCTGCAGATTCTGAAAGACACGGCGGCCAAAGGCCTCGAAATCAAGAATGAATTTGTCATGATGATCTCCGACATCGAAATGCCGGAGATGGACGGGTACACGCTGACCGCTGAAGTTCGGGGTGACCCGAACCTGAAAGACCTGTACATTCTGCTGCACACGTCGCTGTCAGGTGTGTTCAACCGGGCGATGGTGGCAAAAGTTGGTGCAGACGATTTCATTCCCAAGTTCAATCCGGATGAGTTGGCTCAGGCGGTTCAACGGCGTGTTGAAGCGTCGAGCTGAAACGAACGGGGCGGAGACTCCGCTGTGGCGGTAAGCAATAGCACGTTGGACCGAGACCAGCAGGGTTACCTGCGCTTCTGCGAACTGCTTCAGCAACGCAGCGGCATTGTGCTTGGCGACAGTAAACAATACCTGGTAACCAGTCGACTCAGTCAGCTGATGCGAGAGCATCAGCTGAGCTCGCTGCTGGATTTGGTGGAGCGGCTGCAACGTGGCCAGCCGATAGGCCTGATGCAGCAAGTCATCGATGCGATGACCACCAATGAAACCATGTGGTTTCGCGATGGGTATCCGTTCGACGTACTGCGCAAGGAGCTGTTCCCGCAGCATAATGGCAGCGCGCCAATGAGTATCTGGTGCGCTGCCTGCTCCAGTGGTCAGGAGCCGTACTCCATCGCCATGACTGCCGATGAATACCGCGCCGAACCCAAAGCCAAGATTTTTCCCGGTATCCGTATCGTTGCGACCGATATCTCGGCGCAGATGCTGCAAACCGCGAAAGAGGGGATCTACGACGGCCTTGCGGTGGCTCGTGGCCTGTCGCCGGAACGCAAGAAAAAATTCTTCGACAGCCTGGCCGATGGCCGCTGGCAGGTAAAAGCCACGCTGAAATCGGCCATCAGTTTTCAGCCGATGAACCTGCTGAGCATGCCGTATTCGGTCGGGCCATTTGATGTGATCTTCTGCCGCAATGTGCTGATCTATTTTTCGCCGCAAGTCAAACTGCAGGTATTGACCGCGCTGACCGCACGACTCAAGAAAGGTGGTGTGCTGTTTCTTGGCGGCTCGGAAGCGCTCGGCGAATTGGCCGACCGTTACGATATGATCCGCTGCCACCCCGGCATCATGTACAAGCTGAAATAGCGCGTCGTTATCTATCCCGTTTTATCTCTGAGCGCTGATTTCGTGGCAAGCGGCAAGGTTTTGCCGGCCCGGCAAGCCCGGCTGCCACAACGCAGCCGTACGGCAGGAGTTGCCGCTGTTTTCGTGGCGTGATGCCGTGGCTTACAGTTGAATCTGTCACTGGCATGGAAGTTGCCAATTAGCTCTTGACCGGTCGTGTCCGCCGGGCGAGGGCCCCATCATGAGCATCAATTTTCAGAAAGCCTTTGGCATCCACGAGCAGGCGCTCGAGGTGCAATCGCGCCGTTCGGCTGTGCTGGCCAACAATATCGCCAACGCCGACACCCCTGGTTTCAAAGCCCGTGATATCGACTTTCGCCAAGCGCTACAGAACGCGGTCAGTGGCCAGCAATCGGCTGGGCTCAGCAAGTCCGATGCCCGCCATTTCAACGGTAACAGCCGCTACCTGAGTACCGAACAACAGTATCGGGTGCCGATGCAACCCGATACCGGTGACGGCAACACGGTCGACGCCAACGTCGAGCAGGCTGCATTTGCTCAGAACGCCGTCCAGTACCAAACCAGCCTGACGTTTTTGAACGGCAAGATTCGCAGCTTGTTGACCGCGATTCGTGGTGAGTAAAGACCGTAAGCGTGCGTGCGAAACACGATCGAGGTGAATGATGGATTTGAATAATGTCATGGACATCGCCGGCACGGCGATGTCGGCACAGTCGGTACGGCTCAACACCACCGCCTCCAATCTGGCCAATGCCGACAGCATTTCCAGCAGTATCGATCAAACCTACAAAGCCCGGCATCCGGTCTTTGCTGCGATTCAACAAGCGCTGCAGCAACAAGGTGTTGGTGGCGTTCAGGTCAAGGGCATAGTCGAGAGCAGCGCGCCGGTGCAGCAGCGCTACCAACCGGATCATCCGCAGGCGGATGCCAATGGCTACATCTACCAGCCGAACGTCAATCTGGTGGAAGAGATGGCCAACATGATCTCGGCGTCGCGCTCGTACCAGACCAATGTTCAGGTCGCGAACACGGCCAAGCAGATGCTGGCCCGCACCTTGCAACTAGGTCAGTAACGAGTCAGTAGCGAGTCAGTAACTGGGTCAGCAAATGGTTTGGAACATGATGGCCGTCGTGTTGCGTAGCGCGGCGGCATTGCAAGCAAGGCAGGAGCGTCATTCATGACGATCAACAGCGCAACCGATGTTTTCAGCAACCTGGGGCTGACCCGCAACGAAGCGGCCGATCAGGATCGCAAACAGCTGGGCCAGGAAGATTTTCTGGCGCTGCTGACAACGCAGCTGCAGTACCAGGATCCGTTCAAGCCGTTGGAAAACACCGAGTTCATTGCGCAGATGGCGCAGTTTTCCACGCTTGATAGCCAGCAGCAGCTGCTGAACAGCGTCAACGATCTGGCCAGTTCGCTGACCTCCAATCAAGCCTTGCAGGCCTCATCAATGGTCGGGCGTACGGTGTTGGTGCCAAGCGATACCGCCTACTTGTTTAGCGAAGGTGGCATGAGTGGCAGCACCGAACTGACGGCCAATGCTTACCGCGTTCAGCTGCAGGTGACCGATGAAGCCGGTCAGTTGGTGCACACCGAAGAGCTCGGCCCGAAATCGGCCGGTGAGATCGATCTGTGGTGGAACGGCAATGATGCCAGCGGCAACCGTTTGCCGGCCGGCAAGTACAAAGTGACCGTGCTTGCCAGCATCGGCAATCGCACCGAGCAATTGCCGGTCGAAACGCGGGCGCTGGTGACCAGTGTCAACCTCAGCAGCGGTACCGGTGGCATCGTGCTGAATCTGGCGGGTCTCGGCTCGGTGCCGCTGTCAGACGTGAAAGAAATTGGCGGTTGAGCCTGAGCAGCCAGTTGCTGCTGAACGTTCACCGCACGCATACGGTCAAGAGGAGAGCAGTCCATGTCATTCAATACCGCACTCAGTGGTCTCAATGCCGCGCAATCGGATTTGGCCGTGACGTCGAACAACATCGCCAACGTCAACACCACCGGCTTCAAGGAGTCGCGTGCCGAGTTTGCCGACATCTATGCGTTGTCGCCGTTCGGCAGCGTGCGGACGTCAATCGGTGCCGGTGTGCTGCTCAGCGCGGTCGCGCAGCAGTTCAATCAGGGCAACCTGAACTTCACCCAGAACACGCTGGATTTGGCGGTCAGCGGTGAAGGTTTCTTTGTGCTGGCACCGAACCTTGGCAGCGTTGAGCGTGTTTACAGCCGCGCCGGTGCGTTTGGCGTCGATGACGGCGGCAACGTAGTCAATGCCACTGGCCAAGTGCTGCAAGCCTTTCCCGTAAACCCGGATGGCTCGGTGACCTCAACGTCGCTGTCGAGCACGGTGCCGATCCAATTGCCGCAAACCGCCGGCACACCGTCGAACACGACTGAAATTGAGATTGGCGCCAACCTGTCGGCCGGTGCGAACGGTTTGAACGTCAACCTGTTCGACCCGACCCAGCCGACCACCTATAGCAGCTCGACGTCGATTTCGTTTTTCGATTCGCTCGGTCAGTCCCACATTGGCACCTTCTATTTTGTCAAAGATGCCGCGACGCCGAACTCCTGGGCGACGTACTACTATGTCGATGGCAACCCGGTTGATATCACCGGTGGTACTGCTGGTGCCGGCGGTCAACTGTTCGGCCGTCTGACGTTTGACTCCACCGGCGTGCTGCAAAGCTCGGTACCGGCCACGGTGCCACCCGG
>CAMLNB010000272.1 GCA_946481205.1 uncultured Kangiella sp.
GATGACGAAAATCACCATCACGGTCACGGCAAGATCGATTATTTCGCTGGCGGTTTTGAAGGCGCATTGATTCTGCTGGCGGCCGTCAGCATTGGCTATCTCGCCATTGCCCGTTTGCTGCAGCCGCAGCCGCTTAGCAATGTCGGGTTTGGTGTCGTGTTCGCCGCGCTGGCTTCATTGATCAATCTCGGCGTTGGCGTGCTGCTGCTGCGGGTCGGCCGGCGTCAACGCTCGCTGATCCTCGAAGCTGATGGCCATCACCTGCTGACGGATGTCTGGACTTCGGTCGGGGTGCTGATTGGCTTGGTTGCGGCTGCACTGACTGGCTGGTGGTGGCTGGACCCCGTGGTTGCGCTGCTGGTCGCCGGTCATATTCTGTTTACCGGTGTCGGTTTGCTGCGCCGTGCCGTTGCTGGCTTGATGGATGAGGCGCTCGATGCCGACGAGCACCAGCAATTGGTCGCCACCTTGAACCGGCATGTTGCCGCGCCGCTGCAATGGCATGCGCTTCGCCATCGCCAAGCCGGCCAGCAGGCGTTTGCCTCGGTGCATGTGCTGGTGCCGGATGACTGGTCGGTGCGCCGCGCCCATGATCTGGCCGAAGAGGTCGAGGCGGCCGTGCAGGCGGCGCTGCCGGCGGTGCAACTGACCATCCATTTGGAGCCGCTCGGCGACCCGCGCGCCTATAACGACCATATCCCGCACCAAGCGCGCTGAGACTGATGCGGCCTGCGTGAGGTCATCACACCAATGCACGGCAGTGCGAGTTTGCCGCCGCTGGCTAAAAAGCGTTCGACAGCGCCGGGCTTTACCTGTAGGGTGGCGCCTGCATACGTTCTTGCCCTGTAGCTGTCCGTGCTTCATTCCGAGTCTTGCCGGTTTCCGCGCTGTCTCCTGAACACCTCTCACTACGCCGCCTGAACGCTGCAAACGCAGGCGTCCGCCTGATCATGTTTAGCTTCATAGTAGGAAACGCATCACATGTCGACCAAAACCGGCACCGTCAAATGGTTCAACGAAGCCAAAGGCTTCGGCTTCATCACCCCGGACGACGGCAGCGCCGATCTGTTCGCCCACTTCTCGGAAATCCAGAGCAACGGTTTCAAGACCCTTGCCGAAAACGAGAAAGTCGAATTCACCGTCAAGCAAGGCCAGAAAGGCCTGCAAGCGGCTGCCATTCGCAAGATGGCCTGAGTCTGACTCAGCAACAAAAACGGCCCGCATCGCGGGCCGTTTTTGTTTGTGCTGCGTCGAGCGGCAGAGCGAACCAAACGCTCAGATGCCAAGCGTATCGCGCAATTGGTAATACCAGGCGCCGAGCGCTGTCGCCGGCACCCGAAACAAGCGCCCGCCCGGAAACGGCAGATGCGGCAGCTTGGCAAACGCATCGAAACGCTCGGCCTGACCGCGTATTGCTTCACTGAGCAGACGGCCCGCGAGATGGGTCATGGTGATGCCGTGGCCGCTGCAACCTTGCGCGTAATAGATCTGGCTATTCAAGCGACCGAACTGTGGCAGGCGCGACAGCGTCAGCAGGAAATTACCGGTCCAGCCGTAATCGATCTTGACGTTCTTCAGCTGCGGAAAGGTTTTCAATAATTTCGGCCGGATGATCCGTTCAACATGCGCCGGATCGCGAGCGCCGTAAATCACCCCACCGCCGTAAATCAGCCGTTTGTCGGCAGAAAGCCGGTAATAATCGAGCAGGAAGTTGGTGTCCTCGACGCAGTAATCGCTGGGAATCAATTCGTCAGCGAGAGCTCCGAGCGGTTCGGTGGCGATCACTTGCGTGCCGCAGGGCATCGACTTCGCCGCCAGTTCCGGCACCAGATTGCCGAGGTAGGCATTGCCGGCCACGACGACAAATTGCGCACTAACCCGACCGTGTTCGGTGTGTACCATCGGTCGCTGGTTTTCCGTGCTGCGCTCGATACGAACAACCTTGCTGCCCTCATGAATGACGCCGCCGCGTGACTCGACGGCTGCCGCTTCACCAAGCGCCAGATTCAGCGGATGAAAATGGCCGCCGGTCGGGTCCACCAACACCGCGCTGTAGCGATCGGAATTGACCACTGCGCGCGCGGCACTGCCCTCAAAATAGTGCAGGCCTGGATGGCCCCAGCGCTGCCACAGCTCGCGGTGGTGATGCAATTGCTCGGCTTTCTTCGGGGTCGTGGCAGCGTAAACGCCACCGTCTTTCAGATCGCAGGCAATGCGGTAATCGCGCACCCGGCTACGCAGGATATCGGCGCCTTCGAAAATCATGCTGCCGAGCGCGCGGGCGATATCCAATCCGTACTTGGCTTCGATCACATCGACGTCGCGCGAATACGAGTGAACGATCTGGCCGCCATTGCGACCAGAAGCGCCCCAGCCGACTTTATTGGCCTCAAGCACCACCACCTTGAACCCGGCTTCGGCCAGATGCAGCGCCGCCGACAGCCCGGTATAGCCAGCGCCAATGACGCAGACATCGGTGCTAACCGCGCCTTGCAATGGCGGTCGCTCCGGCGCCGGATTGGCCGAGGCGGCGTAATAGGAGGGGGCGTGCGGGTGGCCGCTGGAGGTCGTGCTGTGTGGCATGGCTAAACTATCTGTCTAGTATTTTTAACGGCCGGAGCATAACCCGAGCCGTCTCGCGCCACCAGCCCCGGCCCTGCTGGGTGTTTAGCGGGCTGCCATCAGAGAGCAAACGGGCGACCGAAGTCGCCCGCTTTATCGATACCAAATCGGAAGTGACTACTTACGTACCCAGTTGCCGCCGGCATCCTGAACGTAGTTGCCTGGTTCGGTTCGCTCGGCGGCCTCCTTGGCAAAAACCTGGGCAGCATGGGCCGGGGTGGCATTGGTCTTGGCCGCAATCTGGGCGAAGTGCGCCTTGCGCTGGCCATTGACCTCGGCGACCAAGGCTTTGACGTCGGCCGGGGCATCAGCTTTGACCAGGCCCAGGTAGCCATCCTGTTGTTCGCCGATCCAGCCCTGTGCTTTGGCGGTTTTCAGATCGGCGGCGAAGACGCCGCTGCTCACAGTCAGCAACAGCACCAATAAACACTTGTTCAGCATCTGCATGGAAATATCCTCTCGCGTGTTCAGGTCAGCGTTCAGAACAGGCCTTTGTCTTCATCAAACAACTGCTCGACTTCCTTTTCGACTTTGACCAGGATTTCGTGCTTGATGTTGAGGTTCATGTTGATTTCGATGGGTTTGTCCGGCGCTTCAATGCGCACCGTGGGCGTGCAGGCGCTGGCCGCGACGGCCAGCAGGAGCGTAGACAACACAGTCCGGATCATGGGTGTTCTCCGTTGCGCCAGCGCAGGCGGCACAAGTTGGTGCCGCCAGTGTAGTCGGCCGGGCTGAAAAAATCCTGAATCACTGCAGCTGACCGGATTGCAGCTGCTGCAGCACATGCTGATTGAAGTCGCCGGACAGAATCGCGGCGCGGAACAGACCGGGCAGTTCGCCTTTCAGATTCAAGGTGAACGCGATCGGATAGCCGCTGTAGAACGATGGATTGTGGCCATCGAGTTTCAATCGGATGTGGTAATTGCCATTTGGCTGGTAATCGACGCTGACCCGCATCTGCTGATAACGAAAATCGCGCAGCGCCTGCAAGCCTGGGTTATCGCCGACCACAGTTTCCGGCGCGTACTTCAGTACGCCCGGTGCGCGACTGACCAATTCGCCAGCGCGGATCGCAATGCCATCGGCCTGATAGACAAAAGGCAGGCTCCCATCCAATTGGCCACTGCCGCTCAAGCCGTCGACATCAACCAAGGCCAGCACTTGCGCCAGATCGAGGCCGCTGATCTGAATCGGCAGCGCTTGCTCCGACGGCGTCCGTGGCAGTTGCTGCGCTGCCGCCTGCCAGATGCCGCCGAGCAGTTCGCTGTGCAACGTCTGCAATTGCAGTTGCTCGGCATCCAATTGCAGTTGCAGTTGCGTGCTTTGAACGGGAATGCCAGCGCCCAGCTGCGCACTCGGCACCTGCAAATGCAGGCTGCCTTGCAAAGGCAGCAGGCTTTGCAGTTGTGCGTGGAATTGAATCTGTTCGGCCTTGGCTTGATCCCATTGCAGCGCCGCGTTGTGCACCTGCAGCGTACCGTGAGCATTGACGGGCTCGGTGGCGGCCAGATGCCAGTTCACCGTCAGCTCACCCTGATCATTGCCCAGCAAGCGGCTCAGTGCAGTCAGCGCGCGTGGCCGTGGCTGCAGCAGGCGATCCAGTGCCAGCAATTCATGTTGCCACTGCACGACCGCGCTGCCGCGTTCATTCGTCAACTGGTGTTGGCCGGTGAAGCGCGCCAGTTCGGTTTGCTGCTGTGCCAGCTTGCCACTGAACCGCAAAGTATCGCTGCGCTTGTTGAGGCGCATGGTCAGCGCTGGGCGCGGCCAACCATTGAGCTCGCTGTGCTGCAAAGCGTCAGCGTTGATGTGTAGCACGGCATCGCCGTCAGCCGTCAGCTGCTCCAGCGTTATCGTCAGCGGTTCGAGTTGCAGTTGTTGTTGTGTTTGCTGCCAGCGCAGCTGCTGCACCGAGGCAGTGCCCTGCCAGTTCTGATCGCGCCGCTGCACTTGTACTTGCCAACGCTGCAGGCTGAGTCGCTGTTCGGCCTGTGTTGCGTTCAGCATGGCGCCGTCGAGTTGCA
>CAMLNB010000273.1 GCA_946481205.1 uncultured Kangiella sp.
CGATGGTGCCCACGTTCACGTGGGGCTTGTTACGTTCAAATTTTTCCTTCGACATGGCTGCCTCCGCGTTCGCGCGCAAGAAAACTACGCTTGATTAAACCAATGCCCAGTTGGGCGTTAACACAAACGGGCCGCCGCAAATGTGCGGCAGCCCTATAGTGAGCCGATTCGACTCAACCCTGGTGCTGATATCCGGACTCGAACCGGAGACCTCTCCCTTACCAAGGGAGTGCTCTACCTACTGAGCTATATCAGCATCGTTCGTTTGCGCCAGCGGCGCCGCGTTGCAGTGGAGCGGGTAGCGGGAATCGAACCCGCGCTACCAGCTTGGAAGGCTGGAGTTCTACCATTGAACTATACCCGCGCGTTCCGAAGCCGCTTGCGCAGGCTCCCGTACTGCTTTACTGCAACCTGCAAATTTGGTGGAGGGGGAAGGATTCGAACCTTCGAAGGCAGTGCCGTCAGATTTACAGTCTGATCCCTTTGGCCACTCGGGTACCCCTCCGGGTATTCCTTATTACTGCACCCTTTCAAACTGGCCATGCCAGCCCGCAAGGGCCGCGCATTCTGCCAACCTGGCCAGTGTTTTGCAAGCCACGTTGACCGCGGCTGGGCACTGACTGCTGCAGGACTGGTACGCAAAAGTGGTGCTGGCTGTGGGACTCGAACTCACGACCTACTGATTACAAGTCAGTTGCTCTACCGACTGAGCTAAGCCAGCATCGGACCGCGGTGCCAGCTCATCAAAACGACCAGTTCAGGCCGCCTAGACTCACTCTCACCCCAGCGTTTGCTTCCCGCAAAAGGGGCGCAAATTCTACTGTCCTGAAGACGCCGGCGCAACGTCATTACACGAAACAAGTACCTGATTTTGCACGGAAGTGGGTGTTTTTTCGCCAGTCCAGCGAATTAACTGCCGGGTTTGCGTCTCGGTGCGGATGCGTTCGATCCCGAGCGCATCGCTGACCCCGGCTTTGCCGAGTTCGGCCATCCGTATTTGCATCGATTCCGGCTTGCTGAACAAACCCAGAGATATACCGCCGGCCTGCGGGCCCTTGTTGAGAAAGGCCGCTTCAACGCCCAGCGCTTTGACCTCAGCCAGTCGCGTCAGCGTCTGCTCCCGACTGGCCAGTGCCGGGATATAGACCAGATAGCTGCGACCAATCTCCTGCTCGCGCTGCTCGGCCTGGATGGCCTCGCTGCCGCTTTCGACTGCCGGGGGCTTGGTGTGCCAATCGGTCCAGGCGCAGTGGGCGATAGCTTGCGCGACCGGCGCGGCGGGCGGCTCAGTCGTGGCGCCGGCAGGCTCGGACAGGCCGTTTGGGTTGGCGCTGCCATCGCCCACCAAGTCGGGCGTCAACGTGTCAGGCGCCTGATTACTGGCATCGGCATCAACGGGCGCTTCAACGACGACATCTTCATTGGCGCTCGCCGGCGCGTCTGACAGCGCCGGCGCCACGGCGCCATCCGGCAATAATTCAATGGCCGGCTGCACAGCCGGAGCCGACCGGGTCGGCACCGGCGTCTCGTTTTCATTGGCCCACCAACGCCAGCCCAAAATCAGCGCGTTGACCAACAGCAGGCTAATGACAATCCAACGCACGCCTTAGTCCTCCTTGCTGCCGGCTTGCTGGTGGGCATCGTGCAAACGGGCGTAGTGGCGCAGACCATCCAACACCAGATCGGCGCGCCATAGCGCCGGGCGTGGCAGGAAAGGCTCCAGTGCAGGCCCATCACCACCACAGAGAAGTAAGCGAGCACTTTCACTTCCTGGCCATGCTTCTGAAAGCACGTAACGCAGATAGCCGGCAGCCATCGCCAAAACGCCATGATTGACCGCGCTATCGGTGCTGGTACCCGGCAAAACTGTTTCGGAGCCAATGCTGGCAGCTCGGACGCCAGCGGTACCGCGGCGCAACGCCTGCTCCAGCAAGCGCAAGCCCGGCACGATATGACCGCCCCGGTGCTGGCCTTGCTCATCAAGCCAATCCACGGTGATCGCCGAACCGGCGTCGATGATCAGCGCCGGCTCGGGTCGTTCCTGCCACGCCGCCAGCATCGCCAGCCAACGGTCGACACCGAGTCGCTGCGGCTCACTGTAACTGTTCTTCAGACCGCCCATCGTCGCGGCGCTGACAGCCCATTGCACGTTCGGGCAACCGGCTTGCTGACACAGTTGGGTAATGCCGTCGCGCAAAGCGGGGCTGGCCACACAGGCCACCCAGATCGGTGTGCCGGGCTTCAACTCAGACCAAATCGGCGCATCGGCCAGCGACTCACCGCCGCCATGCACGGCAGCGCCAGCCAGCGTGCTGTCGCCGTGGTCGAGTTGCCATTTGAAACGCGTGTTTCCTACATCCAGCCAAAGCATGCCGGCCTCTCATTGCGCCGATGACGCGTGTCAGTCTTGCCGGCGCAAGGATACTTCGCCAGCGACCACCGCGCGCAACCCAGTTGGCGTTTCCAGCAACAAGGCGCCGCGATCATCGACGCCAGCAGCAATACCCGTCTGCTCTGTGTTCACGCCGAGCATTTTGACCGGCAAACCGCGAAACTCATCGCGCGCCGACCAGGCCGCGGCAAACGGCGCAAACCCGGCATCCGCAAACTGATCCAGCGCCTGTGCCAACTGCACCAGCATGTCGGCAATCAGCGTATTGCGTGACGGCAGCTGCGCGCTCAGTGCCTGCAGATCGGTCCACGGTTGATCGATGGCGTCGGCTACGTCGCGCGGCATCCGAACGTTGATGCCAAAGCCCATCACCGCAGTGCAAGGGCCGCCGGCATCGCCGGCGAGTTCGATCAACACACCACCGAGCTTCTTGCCACCCGCCCGCAGATCATTCGGCCATTTCAATTGCACACCGGCTATACCTTGCGTATCCAACGCTTGGGCGATGGCAAGCCCGACAACCAAGCTAAGCCCAGACAAACCTTCGAGGCCACAGGGAAATTGCCGCTTCACGGTACAGTAAATATTGCGCGCAAACGGCGAGATCCAATCGCGGCCACGGCGACCACGGCCTGCCGTTTGTTGCTCGGCCAACGCCACGCGCAGCGCCGCATTTTCGGTCGAGCGTTGATCGGCCAACAAGAACGCATTGGTCGAATCAATTCGGCTGAATACCTCCAGCGACGCCAACGCAATGCGGCCATCAATCGCCGCATGAATGGCTGCCGGATCCAGCAAGTCCAGCGGCTCGCGCAATTGGTAACCGCGACCGGGACTGGCATCGACCGCGATGCCCAATTCGGTCAGCGCTTGCAGTTGCTTCCACACGGCCGCGCGCGAAATGCCGAGCCGCTCGCCCAACTCGGTGCCGGAATGTTCGGCGCCATCGGCCAGCAATTGCAGCAGCGCACTAGGAATCGGTGAAGTCGCAGTCACGCAGAAACTCCATTCAGCAACGCATCAGCGCCCACGCTCAGGCGCCAACAATCCACACTTCCGGCTCCAGCGTCACCGCAAATTTTTGCAGCACCGCCGCCTGCACTTCGCGCGCGACCGCCAACACCTCGGCGCCCGTAGCGCCACCATGATTGACCAGCACCAAGGCCTGGTGCTCATGGGTTCCGGCTTGACCGCGACGAATCCCTTTCATGCCGGCTTGCTCGATCAACCAGCCGGCAGCCAGCTTGACGGTTCCATCCTGTTGCGGATGCGCCGGCATCGTGGGCTGCACTTTTTGCAACTCCGCGGCCAGCTCCGCACTGACCACCGGATTCTTGAAAAAGCTCCCGGCGTTACCGAGCACAGCCGGATCCGGCAAGCGCGCACGCCGCACCGCCATCACCGCTTCGGCGACGCGCTTTGCGGTCAACGGTAAATCCGGCTGCGTTGCCAAGGCTTTCGCCAAGCTGTCGTAACTCGTTTTCAGTTCCGCCTGCCGGCGCAACAACAACGTGATCGCCGTGATCACGTAGCGATCTTTCAGTGCACGCTTGAACACCGAGTCGCGATACCCAAACTGCAGCTCGCTTTTATGGAAATGACGCAGATTGCCGGTAGCAATCTCCATCGCCTGAACCGACACCAGGCAATCAGCGAGCTCGACACCGTAAGCGCCGATATTCTGAATCGGCGCCGCACCAACCGAGCCGGGGATCAGCGCCAGATTCTCCAATCCGCAGAGTCCACGCTCAAGCGTGGCCATGACCAACTGATGCCAACTCTCACCCGCTCCTGCCGTCACCAGAACATCATTGTCGCTCAGTTCATGGTAGTGAATACCGATCAGCGCTGGCTGGATCACAAAGGCATCGAGTTGTGGCGTAACGAACAGAAAGTTGGAGCCGCCGCCGAGGATCAAGAGCGGCAAGGAACTGTCACGAGCATCGACCAGTGCCGCTCGCAAGTCATCCAGCGTTTCTGCGCGCACGAACGCGCGAACGCTCAGTGGCAAACCAAAGGTGTTGTATCGGCTGAGATCGGCGTGGTGCTGAATCACGAGGTGGCTCGAAAGTTCGTGAGATGGCGCAGGCTACAGGTTAGCGGAAAGCGACTCAGGTCGAAACCTTGGTGGCACTACATGCGTGGCAAGCAATAACTCACGTTGAATCACGCGATCAGCCCCGGGAATGGGCGAACATCGAATGAAGCAGGGGCGAGATCGGCTCTGGTGCTCGGGCTTGCGGGTCAGCAATG
>CAMLNB010000274.1 GCA_946481205.1 uncultured Kangiella sp.
GCCAACCACTTGTCATCAATGAGGATTTGATCATGAAGGCTGCACCCACCCCAGGAAAAAACTTGCTTAACCCTACTAACCATACGCTTATTCTCATCGACCATCAGTCGCAAATGGCCTTTGCCACCAAATCCATTGATACCGTTAATCTGCGCAACAACACCGCTTTGGTGGCCAAAGGTGCGGCAGGCTTCGGTGTTTCGACGATTCTGACTACCGTCGCCGAGAAGACATTTTCCGGTCCGATATTCGATGAGATCATCGAAGCGTTCCCGAAGGCACAAATCATCGACCGCACCACCATGAACAGCTGGGAAGATAGCCGTATTACCGAACGCGTCAATGTCATCGGCAAAAACAAGATCGTGTTTGGCGGGCTATGGACCAGCGTATGTATTGTCGGTCCGGTTCTCTCAGCCATTGAGCAAGGCTTCGAGGTTTACGTGATCGCCGACGCCTGTGGTGATGTCTCGGATGAAGCTCATGAGCGCGCGATGCAGCGAATGATCCAGATTGGTGCACAGCCGATGACTTCGCTGCAGTATTTGCTTGAACTACAACGTGACTGGGCACGAGGCGAAACCTACAACCTGACCACCGGTATCGCTCGGCAACACGGTGGCGGTTATGGCTTGGGCATCATCTACGCCAAATCCATGTTCGGGGCACAGGAAGGCCACTAAGGTGCTTAACCCTCCTCCCGATTTCACCCGTCGAAAGGTGCTGGGCGCCGCGCTGGCGCTCGGCACCTTGTCATGGACCGGATGCGCATCGCGCAGCAGAGATTCTGCCATGATTGATCTGATCGTTCACAACGCTCGCATCACAACGCTTGACGCGACGCAACCGGAAGTCAATGCCTTGGCGGTTCGTGCCGGGCGCATCAGCGCTATTGGTGACAATGCCAGCATCATGGCATTGGCAGGCACCGAAACCCGGGTCATTGACGCAAAAGGTCGACGCATCATTCCAGGTCTGCACGACAGCCACACGCACCTGATCCGTGGCGGTTTGAATTACAACCTGGAACTGCGCTGGGATGGCGTGCGCTCGCTGGCCGACGCCATGGCAATGCTGCAAGCGCAAGTCGCCCGCACACCTGCGCCGCAATGGGTGCGGGTCGTTGGTGGTTTTACTGAACACCAATTTCTGGAAAAACGGCTACCTACGCTTGAGGAATTGAATCGCATTGCACCGGATACACCGGTATTCATTCTGCATTTGTACGATCGCGCCCTGCTCAATCGGGCCGCGTTACGAGCGGTTGGTTACGGCAAACAAACGCCGAATCCGCCAGGTGGCGAGATCCAGCGGGATGCCAACGGAGAGCCGACTGGCTTGCTACTTGCCAAACCCAATGCCCTCATTTTGTATGCAACGCTCGCGGCCGGGCCAAAGTTACCCTACGACTACCAACTGAATTCGACCCGGCATTTCATGCGTGAACTGAACCGCCTCGGTATCACGTCGGTCATCGATGCTGGCGGCGGTTTTCAGAACTATCCAGACGACTACAAGATCATCGAATCGATGGCGGCAGCGGATGAGTTGACCGTCCGCATCGCATACAACCTGTTTACCCAGAACAAAGGGGGGGAACTGGCTGATTTTCAGCGCTGGGCTGCCATCGTGCGGCCGGGTGATGGCAACGACATGTATAAGCACAATGGTGCGGGCGAAATGCTGGTCTTCAGCGCCGCAGACTTCGAGGACTTTCGCGAGCCGAGACCCGAGTTGCCGGCTTCACTTGAAGGGGACTTGCAAGCGGTGGTTCGCTTTCTGGTCGAGCGGCGCTGGCCGTTTCGCATTCATGCGACCTATGACGAAAGCATCAGCCGTATTCTTGATATCTATGAAGCCGTTCATCGAGAGGTGCCGTTTGCCGGTCTGCCATGGTTCATGGATCACGCCGAAACAATCAGCGAGCGGAATATCGATCGCATCCGCGCACTCGGTGGCGGCATCGCCATTCAACATCGCATGGCATATCAAGGTGAGTATTTCATTGAACGCTATGGCAAAGAGGCAGCGCGCAATACCCCACCCATTCGCAAGATGTTGCAAGCAGGCCTGCCGGTCGGTGCCGGCACGGATGCTACACGCGTAGCGAGTTACAATCCTTGGGTTGCGTTATCGTGGCTCAGCACCGGTCGTACCGTTGGCGGTACGCCATTGTACGATGATCGCAATCTGCTGACCCGCGACGAAGCACTGCGGTTATGGACCGTTGGGTCGGCATGGTTCTCAAACGATGCCGGCAAGAAGGGCAAGCTGGTTGTCGGGCAATTTGCCGATTTTGCCCTGCTATCCGCCGATTACTTCCAGGTGCCGGATGAACAGATTGTCGACATCGAAAGTGTCATGACGGTTGTCGCCGGTCGTGTTGTCCATGGCAGTGGAGAGTTCACGCAGTTTGCCCCTGAATTACCACGCCCCATGCCAGACTGGTCACCGGTCGCGCACTATGGCAGTTACGTCGGCATATCGCGGCAGCAATTGGGCGCATTGGCGAGCACGCAACAGGCACACCACCATAGCGCTTGCTGCAACGTCCATGGTCACCACAGCAAGCTATTGAGCACACCGCTACCCGTCAGCGACGAACGCAGCTTCTTTGGTGTGCTGGGTTGCAGCTGTTTTGCGTTCTGAACCATGAGCAGCCCACCGTTGCCGCAGCCGCAAATTTCAGCCAAAGAACCGAGTCCATGGCAGCCCTTGTCACAGCCAGACTTCAGGCTGATCTGGTTTGCCGTGCTGGCATCGAATATCGGCACCTGGATCGACAGCGTTGCGACGGCCTGGCTGGTCGCCGAGATGACCGGCTCCCCATTGATGTTGGGCTTGGTACAGGCGGCACAAACGCTGCCGGTGATACTGCTGGCGTTACTTGCAGGTGCGCTGGCCGACATTGTCGATCGGCGCCGCTATCTCATTGCAACCCAGATCTGGATGTGTCTGGTTGCCACCACCCTGGCAACGATGGCCGCCCTCTCCTGGCTGAGTCCTTGGCTGCTCATCGGCCTGACATTTGCGCTGGGGCTCGGCAATGCGATGGCATTGCCCGCGCAGAGTGCAATCACACCTGAGTTGGTGCCGAAGTCGCTTCTGGCACGTGCGGCTGCACTGAACTCACTCGGCATTAATGTCGCACGCGCAATTGGTCCGGCCCTTGGCGGTCTCATCCTTGCGAATCTCGGCGCCGCCATTGCTTACGGCGTTAATGCGTTGTCCTATCTGGTCTTTATCGTTGCCCTGCTATGCTGGCGACGAAACACGCAAACCGAATCATTGCCACCGGAACAGATTGGTGGCGCCATCCTGGCTGGTCTTCGCTACGTCAGACGAGCCAGTATCTTTCGCGCCGTACTGATTCGAGCATTGGCATTCTTTCTTTGCGCGGCCGCATTAACCGCGTTGTTACCGCTGGTGGCCAAGCATGAAGCGAACGGTGGCGCCAATGCCTTTGGCTTGCTGCTGGCTGCCATCGGCATTGGCGCAATCGCTGGCGCTTTGTCGCTACCCGCATTGCATCGCCGACTGAACGACGATCACCTGATATGGGTTGCGACCTTAGGCTATGCCATCGCGATGGCGCTCACGGCTTGGTTGAACACCATCACGACCTTGCTCGTGGTTTCGCTCTTATCTGGCTTTACGTGGATCTGCGTACTGAGCACCCTGCAGGTTGCCGCACAGACCTCAGTGCCCGGATGGGTACGCGCTCGCGCCTTGTCACTCTATGTGATTACATTTTCGCTGGGACAAACCCTCGGTAGCCTGGCTTGGGGAAGTTTCGCGCAATATGCATCAGTGGACACGGCACTGCTGGTCGCGGCAGCCGGCGCAGCGGCACTGGGCTCACTCGCGATGAAATGGCGAATCGCGCCGGCGAGTCAGTTGGATCTGAGCCCCAGCCAGCACTGGCCCCATCCCGATCCGGAGCACAGTATTACTCCAGATCGCTCGCCCGCGATGATACAGATCGAGTACCGCATTGATACCGAAGACCGCATCGAGTTTCTGCGTCAGATGCAGCAGCTGGGTATCGCCCGTCGTCGGGACGGTGCAGTGAGCTGGCACATCGTTGAGGACATTGACTCGCCTGGACTTTATGTCGAGACGTTTTTGCTCGGCTCCTGGTTGGAACATCTGCGTCAGCATCACCGTGTCACGGCGGATGATCAGCTGCTGCAACAACGGATCCTGAAGTTTCACCGTGGTACTTCACCGCCCAAAGTGCGGCACTTGGTGGGACCGGTGGCCACTGAACTGCCACCCACATAGGGCAGTCGCATCCCAACAGGAGTGAATGCTATGAATTGGCGCTTTCTGGCTGGGCTCGTGCTCGGCTTCCTGATTGGTTTTGCCTGCCGGAAGTTCGCGATACCGGCACCGGCGCCGCCGGTTCTGGAGGGCGCCTTGCTGGTAGTGATGATGACCGTTGGCTATACCGTTGCGGATCGGTACCTGAGTAGAAAGCAAGCAAAGACCCTGGCGGATTGCGGTGGCCCCAGTGGGCACTAAGACAAGGAGCTGGTGATGTTGATTGTAGCGTTCGGTTTGCTTTTGGCGTTTGTGAT
>CAMLNB010000275.1 GCA_946481205.1 uncultured Kangiella sp.
TAACGCTTGTCACCCGGATCTTTTCCAGCCGGATGCGTCGCGGTGAGTTGCACGGCCGGTGCCGCTGCGTCGATTACCGAATAGCCCACCAATTGCCGACGGCTGTGAATCGTCTCGCCGGCCACATCCTGTGCCAGCGCGAACGAGTACACCTGCATCGGCATCACATTGGCTTTGCGGACATCTTCCGGCATCACGTACATCAAGCGGGCATGCGCGATGTTGGCATCAGCCCCGCGTGGAACATCGGCTTCAAAGCGCTTGCTCAGCTGTGCATCGCTGACCCGGCGCGTGGCCGCTGCCATACCGCTGTTCGGCAACTCCATACCGTTCTGCAAGCGACTGCGCACCGACACGCCACCGAGTCGAATGCTGGTCAGCGCGCCGGTGGCGTGCACACCCAATCGAACGCCGGCATTGGCCACTTCAATACCGTTGATCTGGCGATTGAAGGTCACCCGGTATTCGACCACACGGCTATACAGTTCACCGCCGTTTGGCGTACCGGCTCCCACGCGCTGATAACCGACGTGCGGCGTATCGAGCTGGTACTGTTTGGCGTTCAGCAAACCGCGCTTGGCCAGTTGCAGCACCGCACGCTTGGCCAGCTGCACTGCTTCGGCTTCACCGACATCGTGGCTGACCTCGCGCTGCTTGCTCAGCGCCGTGTTGATCACGCGCAGCTCGTCGTAGGCGGGAAAGTGCTTGACGTAAATGTCGGGTGAATCCGCAATCGCTTGCAGCCATTGCGGCTCCGCGCCTTGTGCGGTCATCGCATCGCGCAGGCCGGCCACTTGCACCGGCTTTTGCAACAGCACTTCGATCATCGCTTGCGCGCGCTCGGTCACTTGTTCAGGCGAACGTTCGGCCCAGAACAGTTCCTGTGGGTAGAGCGGCGCTGAGGCAGAAGGCGTCGCCGCAATCGCAGCGTGGCTGCAGACCACGGTCAAGGCCGTGGCAATCAGAGTGTTCCTGATATTCATGATTCCCTTCCTTGTCTGGGTCAATTAGCAGTTGCTACCGTGGTCGTACATCACATAGCAGTAGTAACCGATCGGTTCCGGCGCATCCGACAGCAACACCTGCGAGCGCAGCTTGGCCGTGTCATTGATCCACCAGCAGTGACTGGAATCGACACCAAACGTCAGGCTGATCGGCGAGTTATCGCCGGTGAACCAGCCGGGCCGATCTTCCATCTCCTCAATCCAGGCGGTGGAGTTGACCATGTTGTTGGTCGCCGAATAGAAATCGCGCGGCTGATCGTCTTTCACGCTTGGTGAGTTGTGATAACCAAAGGTCTGCCGGATCTGCTGATTGAAATGCCGCGACAATGAATCCAGGTGCACCGTGCAGCTGGTGACCCACATGGCGTAAGCCGCATCATCGCCGCCTTGGGTGCCGAGGCGCAGATCGTTCTGGTGTTGAACGACGCAGCGGCCGTTGCGCTGAAAGCCGAACTGCAGCAGGCCGCGATTGCCATGGCCGGCATATACACTCAGCGTTTTGCTGTCACCGTAGAAGTTATCGATACCGCCGAAATTCTGCTCGATAAAATCCTCCGGCCACGCTGACGCGTTCAGGAACCGGCTACCGGTCCAGCCATCCGACGACAGCAGGCTGCGCAAACTCGAGGTGACATCATTGAGATCGGTGTTCTGGCAGCCATTGCCAGTAAAGTCGGTCGACTCGTCGATGAAGTAGGTAGGTCCGGTCGCCTGCGCTGCCGGATATGCACCCGCAGTGAAGATCAGCGCGGCAACCACACCGGCCTGAACTGCTTTGCGATGACTCATGCTCCTTGTCCGCATGGAAGTACTCCTTTGATAGACAATAGAAGACCAGCCGCAGCCACGATGCGGTACGCATGAACCGGCACTTCGCCAGACGGCAAAACAGGCAAGACTACGCCGTTCCCGCACCATCGCTAACGGTGATGGTCAATGGAAACGACGTCAGTGTTTCAGTGAGAGGGGAGGTGATACGACATGATGAAACTCCTTTTCACAGACTGTCGCCGCAGATCTGCATCATCCTGACGCAGGAATTCACTATAGACACGAGTCGCGCGGATCATCAACAACAAATCGTGACCGTCGCAATCGTTGCGGCAGCCGGTTTGGTTATATGAAACGTCCGAGTTTGATGGCGATGCGAAAACACATCGCGCCGCTACAACTTGCTAGCAAAGGTCTACTGTAGCTTGCTCGCTTCTTCCGACGTCAGCAGACGACCCAGATCAATATCGTAGTAACTCTTGACGCCGACGCCCTCGGAAATCAGTAACCGGCGTCCCGCCAGCATTCCCGCTGGCATGGCCTGATAACTCTTGGTCCAGTCCGATGGCGCCATCAGCGCAAACAGCTGCTGAAACTCTGCCGCCAGATTGCTGGAGTATCCAACGATATCTTCCGTCAGCTGCGCGCGATTGAGCATCTCATTGAACGTGCGCTGACTGTCCACCGGCAGCCGCGCCGCATTGCTGCTGAGTTGCTGTATGGCGGATGCCGGCATCGCTGGTAGTGATTTCACGTGACTCAGCGCATAGACCAGCTCGTCACTGGTGAATTTGCCACGCATATAGGTTTTGTCGATGGCATCCTGTCGCGCTCGCACTTCGTCGCGGTAGTGCTGTTTGAGCGCCAGCAGCGAGGCAATCTCACCGTGCAGATCGCGCTTTTGTTGCTCCAGCTCGGCGCGCTGCGCTTTCAGCCCTGCCACCTCATTCAACGAAAGAATGGCGGCCGTGTACTCCTTGACCATGGTCAGGCCCCACAGCAGCAGCGGCACAATCGCAACCAAGGTTGCCGGCGTCACCCAGCGGATCTTGCCGGCATTGCGCAGCTGGTTGATCTCCTCCTGTCGCTTCTGCACGTCCAGCTGCTTCAGTTGCAGCTCCAGACTCTCCAGCTCAGTCATTGCGGCGTCCCTCCGATTGGCAGTTGCTGTGGGTCGATACCCGTGCGCAGCTTGCGTGCGTGAAGATTAGCCAAGCGCACGCAGGTGCGCCAAGCTGGCCTTGACGGCATCGATTGGCGCGCCGTTGAAGTTTTCCTGCTCGACAAAATAATGCCGTATCCGCGCAGGATCGGCCGCCGCGAACAGCGCTTTCCAATCGATACGGCCGGCGCCCACTTCGGTGGTCTGCGCGTGCAGCTCCAAGGTGATCTGCAGGTCCTTGCGCACATCCTTCACGTGCAGCAGCGAGACCCGATCAGCGTACTGGCGCAAGCAGGTCACCGGATCCAGACCCGCGGTTGCCACCCAGGCGATATCAAGTTCCACGGTCACCAGCTTCGGATCGGTCAGGCGCAGCAGTTCATCAAACGCGGTAACGCTACCGTAGCGGCGAAACTCCATATTGTGATTGTGATACGCGACCTGAACGCCCGCTTTGCGCGCCCGTTCGCCAATGCGATTCAATTGCTCGGCGTTCCATTGCCAGTCGCCGAGCGTCATGCCGCTGCTCATTGAGCCGTTTGGAAATGCCCGGTCATCGGCGGTGGCGGGAAACGAGCACACCAGATACGGAATGCCGACTGCGGCGGCGTACTCAATGCGTTGCGCGGCATCACGCTGTAGCTCCTGCATGCTGGCGTGCATGCTCGGCACCACCAACCCGCATTCGCTCAGCACGCTGCGCAGGGCACTTGGCGACAGCGGCGGCTGACCAGCCAGTTCGACTTCGCCATAGCCCATGTCGGCAACGGTCCGTAATGTGCCGGGCAGATCTTTTGCTGCCGCCTCACGCAGCGTGTACAGCTGCAAGCCAATGGCTTTGCCGAGCGGGCCGCGCGTTGCCGCCGCCTGGCTCGGAAACGAAGTGGGCACAATGCTCATTGCGGCAAGCGCCAGTGAGCTATTGCGCAGGAACTGACGTCGTGACCACATACCACCCCCTCCGAACATTCGCAGCAAGCAAACCTTTGTCGATCAGTCGTGAACAACAATCTGCCCTCCCCCCAATCCGGGATTGGCTTTGCCATCACGGGCGCTATGATGGCAGCGGTGTGACACCGGATGAGGTCTGCTCTGCATGCGAACCGTGATGGGCTCCTGCCACTGTGGCGCCGTGCGCTTTCAGATTGTCTCGGATTTTCCCGAGCTGACCACCTGCGACTGCTCCATCTGCCGGCGCAAGAATGCCTTGATGGTCAAAGTGCATGAAAGCCAGTTCACACTGCTTGCTGGTGAAGAAGCATTGACCGCCTACCAGTTCCACACCCATACCGCGACGCATTACTTCTGCCGCATCTGCGGCATCTATCCGTTTCACCGCAAGCGGGTTACGCCGGATTATTACGGCATCAATGTTTTCTGTCTGGAGAATTTTGACCCGACCGGCATTCCCGTTCGCGCGACCATTGGAGCTGGGATGGCCTGAGGCCGACCTTTCGTGATCACAACGGCGGATTGCTACGCGACTCCGCCCTACGAACTCAATCTTTGTTGTCAGTTGCGGTCCATCATCGCTCTTACCGCACCGATGGCAAGAAACAACACCACATTGGCGATCAGCACCGCCGCCACGCCGGATTTCATCACGCCAATCACCAGACCCGATAC
>CAMLNB010000276.1 GCA_946481205.1 uncultured Kangiella sp.
GGCAACTGGCTGTACGCCCTCGGTTTGCCGCTGGGTCTCAATGAAGCGATTCTGAAGCCGCTGTTTCCTGAGTCGCACAACCTGATCAGCGACTGGTACATTTTCAATCACTACGCGCTGCTGTTCTGCTATGGCGTGCTGCTGTGCTGGTTGCCGGGAAGTTGGGACTGGCTGATGCAAAAGCGCCGGCAGTTGTTGGTGGTGGGTATCAGCATCATCGTGTCGATTCTGACCCTGGAGAGCGTCGGCATTCTGCACGACAACACTGTCGGTGATGCATTTGCCGCCAACCTGTTCACCTGGACCTGGCTGATGGTGTTCTTCGGTTACGGCAAGCGCTGGCTGTCGTTCAGCAATCCGGCGCTGCGTTACCTGCGTGAAGCGAGCTACCCGGTTTACATCCTGCACCAGACCGTGACGGTGGTGATTGGCTATTTCATTATCCAGCTGCCGTGGGGCTGGGGCGCGAAATACCTGCTGGTGCTGGCCGGCACGGCTGCCATCAGCCTTGGCCTGTATGAACTCATCATCAAGCGCTGGGCGGCGACGCGGCTGTTGTTCGGCCTCAAAGCCAAGCCGGTGCAAGCGGTCGCGAGCGCACAATCAGTCGCTGTCGGTGGTTGATTTTGCGGCAATCGGGCGCATGATCAGCCGCTGTTGCTGCCGGAGCTGGTCATGCCCCCTGCTGAATTTTCCAAGAACGACATTGCAAAGGCCAATCTTGGCCAACTGGCCAAACTGGTCGATCTGCTGAAGCCTTACCGCAAACAAATCGCGATTGCGCTGGTGGCGCTGGTAGTGGCTGCCAGCAGTTTTCTGGTGCTCGGCCAGGGCCTGAAAGCGGTGATTGATCAGGGCCTCGCCACCGGCGCGCCGGCCGCACTGAATCAGGCGATGGGTTTCTTCCTTGTGGTCGTGCTGGTGTTGGCGGTTGCGACCTACATCCGGTTTTATTTTGTCTCCTGGCTTGGCGAGCGGGTGATTGCCGATCTGCGCAAGCAGGTGTTCGAGCATCTGCTGACGCTGTCGCCCGCGTTCTACGAAAACACCCGCACCGGGGAAGCGCTGTCGCGGTTGACCAACGACACCACGATGCTGGAAACGGTGATCGGTTCCAGTCTGTCGATGGCGCTGCGCAATGCACTGATGCTGGTCGGCGGCCTGATCATGTTGTTTGTCACCAGCATCAAGCTGACCATGTTTGTGTTGCTGGCAGTGCCCTTGGTGGTTGTGCCGATTATCGTGTTTGGCCGCAAAGTTCGCGGTTTGTCGCGCGATGCGCAAGCGCGACTCGGTGACGCCAGCGCGTTTCTCGATGAAGCCATTCATGAAGTGCGCACCGTGCAGGCCTCGGTGGCCGAGCCGGTGATGCGCTCGCGCTTCAGCCAGCATCTGGATGCGGTATTTGGCACCGCGCGGGCGCGCATCCGGGCACGGGCGGCGCTGATCGCGATTGTCATTGTGCTGGCGTTCGGTGCCATCGGTTTTATTCTCTGGACCGGCGGTCACGATGTGATCAATGGCCGGATCAGCGCCGGGCAATTGTCGGCGTTTGTGTTTTACGCCGTTATCGTGGCCAGTGCGGTCGGTACGATCAGCGAAGTGTTTGGCGATCTGCAGCGCGCCGCTGGCGCCACCGAACGGCTGATGGAATTGCTGAATACCGTGCCGGCCATTCAACCGCCCGCGCAGCCGCAAGTGCTGCCAACGCCAGTGCGCGGTGAGCTGCAGTTTGATCAGGTACAGTTTCATTACCCGAGCCGGCCGGATACCGCGGCGCTGGATGCGTTCTCGTTGCAAATCAAACCCGGTGAGCGGATTGCGCTGGTCGGCCCAAGTGGCGCCGGCAAGAGCACGGCGTTTCAGTTGTTGCTGCGTTTTTATGATCCGGAAGCCGGCACGGTCCGGCTCGATGGCCTCGATCTGAAAACGCTGGAGCCACAGCTGCTACGTCAGCACATTGCACTGGTGCCGCAAGATCCGGTGATTTTCGCTGACACGGTGCGCGAGAACGTGCGCTTTGCCCGGCCGCAGGCCACTGACGAGGACGTTCGCGCTGCACTGGATGCCGCCTATGCGCTCGATTTTGTCGAGCAAATGCCGGGTGGACTCGATGCGCAACTGGGCGAGCGCGGCGTGCGATTGAGTGGCGGCCAGCGTCAACGCCTGGCGATTGCGCGGGCGCTATTGGCGGATCGGCCAGTGCTGTTGCTCGATGAAGCCACCAGTGCACTGGATGCCGAAAGCGAACGCAAAGTGCAGCTGGCACTGGACCGGCTGATGCAGAACCGGACCACGCTGATCATCGCGCACCGGCTGGCAACCGTGCGCCATGTCGATCGGATTGCCGTGATGGATCAGGGCCGCTTGGTGGCACTCGGTACCCACGATGAGCTTGTGCGCGACAATCCGCTGTACGCCAAGCTGGCGCGGCTGCAATTCTTAACGGAGTCGGGGATCAATGAATCAGCCCTGCATGAGCCGGAAAAAACGACGTCTGCTGCCGTAGCCGATTCCGCGATTACTGCCGCGCCGTAACGCCCGCTAGTGGCACTTCACCAGCCACTCGCCGATAGCCGTCATCGCGACATGAGCCCGGCGCCGTTTTAGCGGCGCCGGGCTTTTTCATCCCAAAACGTCCACGCCAGGACACGACTTTGTTTCTGGCCTTGTGCCATCGCCAGCGTTTCGTAGCGAACCACGCCGGCTTGAGCCAGTGCGCGATAAAGGCCGGGCAGGTTGCTTTCTTTTGACACCAGTGTGCTGAACCAACGCACCTGCGTCGCGAACGCGACACTTTCAACAATCATCCGGCCAATAAACGCCGCTTCGCCGCCGGGGCAAGACAACTCGGCTGCCTGACCGCCAAAGTTCAGCGCGGTTTTGGTATTGCGTGGCGGCCGTTTCGTCGTGCTGCCGGCGCTGGCAGCCAAACCGCGCAGTTTACGCGCGGTGCCGGCGCGGGCCTCGGCAAGCGAGGCATGAAACGGTGGATTGCACAGCGTCAGATCAAAGCGTTCGCCAGCCTGAATGATGCCGGTGAAAATCTGCTGGGCGTTTTGTTGCTGACGCAGTTCAATGCGTGCAGCGAGCTGCGGATTGGCGCGCAGAATACCAGCGGCATTGGCGAGCGCTGGTGCATCAATATCGGCGCCGACGAAACGCCAACCGTATTCGTGCTGACCGAGCAGCGGATAGATCAGATTGGCGCCGCAGCCGATATCAAGCACGCGAATGTTTTCACCGCGCGGGATCACGCCGCCCTGATCAACAGCCAGCAAATCGGCGGCGTAATGCAGGTAATCGACCCGACCGGGCACGGGTGGGCAGAGGTACTGCGGCGGAATCTGCCAGTCGGCGACGCCGTAGTCCTGGCGCAGCAAGGCCCGGTTCAACAGCTTCACGGCATCCGGGTTGGCAAAGTCGATCGAGACGTTGCCGTAACGATTCGGCCCGACAAACGCCGCCAGCGCCGGCTCGGCCCGGACCAACTGGGCAAAGTCGTAACCGTGACGATGGCGATTGCGCGGATGCAGCTCGGTTTTCTGCTGAGGTCGTGGCGCAGCGGGTTGGCGGGTCATGGCGGGGTCTTGAAAGGGAGTCGGGCTTCTTTACAGGGGTCGCCATTATCCCTGTGCCGGGTCCGGGCAAACCGGCTGGCCGCAACAAAAGCCGCTGTCACGGTTGCAAATGAGAATTGTTCTCATATAAGCTCGTCGCATCCATGACGCAGGCCAGGTGATGGCGAGGGAGGCGGCGATGCTGTGCGAGTTACGGGCGATGGCCGATGGCGATGGCCGGCTGCATTTGCAGCTGGGTGCCGGTGGCGATGAATGGCTGCATTACACCCTGCGCGGTCCGGTGCTGACGCTGCAAACCGCCGGCGGCGAAAAGCGGCTGTCGAGCCGGACGGCGTTGAAGCTGTTGCTGCGCGAACTGTGGTTGCGTGAGTCGGTGCAGGCATCGGCCGCTCCGATGGCTACGGGAGCGCTGCGTTCATGATGCTGTCTCGCCTCAAGTCGCGCGACGATGAGCCCGCGCCAGAGCACCAGTGGTTATGCCCGCGCCACCGCGCGCTGATCCGGCACGATGCCGAAGCGGCGCTGGCCTTGTGGCAGCAGCTGCAATGGCTGGCGGAAACCGGCCAGCTGGCAACACCGACGCTGCAGCTGGCGCGCTGGCATGTCAGCCTGGATGTCAGCGAATCGCTGCTGGCCAACGGCAGATCAGAGGCCCTGATCTGTCTGTTGGCGGTGGCGCAAGCCTTGGTGCCGGCGAGCGGCAGCGATAACGATTTGCTGCTGCGCCTGCATGCGGTACTGAGTCTGTGCTGTGAACAGCGCGCTGAACCGCCGCTTGCGAATGCAGCAATGCGACGGGCGCTGAGCGCTTGGCTAAGCTTGCTCGAACACCGGCTGAGTCAGCCGGACGCCCTGCCACACGCCTCGCCCGGTTTTGCCATGGCGGTATCGACCACGTCGCAGTGAATTGGGCGCCGGTCGCCGCGGTTTTTGCAATGGCGGTTTACCGGTGTCGGTTTACCG
>CAMLNB010000277.1 GCA_946481205.1 uncultured Kangiella sp.
CGCGACAGATCGCCGCGTTCGATATCGGTGGTGCGGGCAACAATATCGATCAGCTGATCGTGTTCGCGATATTGGGTGATCGGCAGGCCGGTCAGCAACGTGCGCAGATTGTTAGATAGCTCCTGGGTCGAGATACCGAGCGTGCGGGCTTTGTCCTGATCCACTTCTAGCCGGACCACCTTGGTTTTCTCGAACCAGTCGTAATTGACATCGACCGTGTTCGGGTTGGCACGCATCACGGCGGCGACTTCGGTGGCGTATTCGCGGACTTTTTCCGGATCGTAGCCCATCACCCGGAACTGAACCGGGTAACCGACCGGCGGGCCGTTCGGCAGCCGCGAAGCACGGGCGCGTACGCCCGGAAAATCTTCATCGAAGCGCTTGCGCAGATCGACCATCAGCGATTCGCGATCTTCCAGGCTCTTGGCCAGAATGACGAACTCGACCAGATTGGTGTTCGGCATCTGCTGATCGAGCACCAGAACAAAACGCGGACTGCCACCACCGAGATAAGCAACGTAGTTCTCGACGCGGGGGTCATCTTTCAGGATCGCTTCGAGCCTGTTCGCCTGCGCTTCGGTCGCCAGGTGTGACGAACCTTCCGGCGACCACAGATCGACAATCAATTCCGGCCGGGTTGAATCCGGGAAAAACTGCTGCGAAACAAAACGAAAGCCGAGTATCGACAGCACAAACGCCGCAATGGTGGCGAAAATGACGATACGCCGGTGCTGCACGCACCATTCGACCAGCGTGCGAAAGCGGTTGTAGAACGGCGTGTCATAAACCTCGTGGCCATGATGGCTGTCAGCCAGATTTTCCGGCAGCAGTTTGTAGCCGATATACGGGGTAAAAATCACCGCGACGAACCAGCTAATGATCAGCGCCAAACCGACCACGGCAAAAATGCCGAAGGTGTATTCGCCAGCAGCCGACTCCGCCAAACCTACCGGGAGAAAACCTGCGGCCGTGATCAAGGTGCCAGTCAGCATCGGGAACGCCGTGCTGGTATAGGCAAACGTCGCAGCACGCACCCGGTCCCAGCCTTGCTCGAGCTTTAGCTTCATCATCTCGACCGCGATGATGGCGTCATCGACCAGCAAACCGAGTGCGATGATCAGCGCACCCAGCGAAATTTTCTGCAGATCGATATTGAAGATGCCCATGAACAGGAACACGGCTGCGAGCACCAGCGGTATCGACAGTGCGACGACCAGACCGGTGCGCATACCCAAACTGAAAAAACTGACAACCAGCACAATCGCAACCGCTTCAAACAGCGTGCGCATGAATTCGTTGACCGAGGTCTTCACCACGGCTGGCTGATCGGACACCCGATGCACATCGATGCCAATCGGCAAACCGGCCTGCACCCGCGCCCACGTCGCATCGAGCCGTTCGCCCAATTTCAGAATGTCGCCACCCGGCTTCATCGATACCGACAAACCGATGGCGTCCTGGCTTTTGAACCGCATCCGCACGCCCGGCGGGTCAGCGTAACCACGATAGATGCGGGCGATATCGCCAAGCCGGAAGATCCGGTTGTTGGCCTGGATGCCGATCTCACGAATATTGTCGACCGTCTCGAAATTGCCGGTGACGCGCAGATACACCCGATTGCTCTCAGTAACGACATCGCCAGCCGAGGTCATCACGTTCTGACTTTGCAGCGTGGTCAGGATGAGACCCGGATCAAGCCCAAGTGTCGCCAGCTTGCTATCAGACAGCTCGATGTAGATTTTCTCCGGTTGCACGCCGAGCAATTCGACTTTGGCAACATCCGGCACCCGCAGCAATTCCTGCCGAGCTTTTTCCGCGTACACGCGCAGCTCGGCCTGATTGAAGCCATCCGCAGTCAGCGCATAGATATTGCCGAAAGTGTCACCAAACTCGTCGTTGAAGAATGGACCAATGACGTCGCTGGGAAGCGTGTGGCGAATATCGGAGAGTTTTTTTCGCACCTGATACCAGGAGTTCGCAACAGTCGTCGGCTCAACGTCATCGCGCAGGAACACGAAGATGAAGGCTTCGCCCGGTTTCGAGAAACTGTTGACGTGATCGAGACCCGGCGTCTCCTGCAGCTTTTTCTCGATACGGTCGGTGACTTGCTGTTCCATTTCGCGCGCCGTGGCGCCCGGCCAGACCACGTTGATCACCATGGCACGGAAGGTAAATGACGGATCTTCGGCACGGCCAAGTTTGAAATAGCTGAACACGCCGGCCGCGGCGATCAGCAGCATGAAGTAAAGCACCAGGGTTTGATGCTTCAGTGCCCATTCGCTCAGATTCGGCCCGCGCATCATTCGCCCTCGATCAGCTTGACCGTTTGCTCCGGCACCAGGCGGTTGACGCCGGCTGTCACCACACGCTCACCATCGCTAAGCCCTTCCAGCACGATGACGTCGTTCTCGATGAAGTCGCCGAGCGTGACATTGCGTAGCTTGACCTGGTTATTGCTGTCGACAATCCACACTTTTGGCTGCGCGCTGGTTTGATAAATGGCTGTCAGCGGCAAGCGAAACGCCTGAGCGCCAGCACCCGTCAGCGTCACGGTGGCGGTCATGCCGAGCTTCAGATCGGTATCGACATCAAGCACGCTGATGCGGGTGTTGTAGGTGCGGGTGATCGGATCGGTATCCGGCGCAATCTCGCGCACTTTGCCCGGATAGGCTTTTTCCGGTTTGGCCCAGAGCCGGACATAAATTTCCGTTGCCCGGCGCAGTTCATCGACGCGCGACTCCGGCACCGCGATCTGCACTTCGCGCTCACCACTGCGCGCCAGCGTCAGCACCGGCTGACCTGCAGCAACCACTTGACCAATTTCCGCTTGCAGCGCGGTCACCACGCCATTGGCGTCGGCAACGAGTGTGGTGTATGCCGCTTGGTTATCGCCGACACGCGCTTGCGCCACCGCTTGTTGATACTGTGACTGAGCAACCTCGAAATTGGTCTGCACACTTTTGAAATCAAATTCGCTGACCAGATTTTTCTCACGCAGCGCTTTGAAACGCTCGTAATCGGCTTTGGCGCGTGTCAGCTGCGCTTGCGCTGCGACTTTACCGGCTTCACCGGCAGCGGCTTGCAACTGCAGATCAGCCTCATCAAGTCGTGCCAGCACCTGCCCCTTCTTGACCACAGTGCCGACTTCCACGCGGCGCTCGGCCAATTTGCCAGCTACCCGGAACGCCAGCGGTGTTTCGTAACGGGCGCGCACTTCGCCGGAATACGTCGCGCTGGTCGCCAGCGACTCGGCCTTGACCAGCAAAGAACGCACCGGTCGCGGCGGTGCCTGAGTCGATTCCGGCGCGCCGCAGGCGGTCAACGCCAGCGTCAGCACCAGCGGCACCAATAGGGCAAAACGGGATGAACGGGGCCTAAGCATGAATCCCTCACAAAGCAGCAGTCTTGGGGCAGGAAACGGCAACGATCCGGGTCAGCAAATAGGCTCACGGATCGACGGCAGGCCGCCATTCTACTCGTAACTGACCAAAGGTCAGCAATATCTGGCACGGTATTTTGAACACCGACCCTGCCGCACAGTGTAGAAGGCGGTTCGCCTCGGCAGGTGACAAAGCCGGCCGCGCGATGCCCGCTTGGTAGGCGGGCTGACAGCCATCCGCTACACTGCCGACATTGCACGGTCGCGCTGCCTTGCGCGCCGGAGACCCTCACGTTACTTGACGCACAGGCCCGCCTTGAACGACCGACCCGCCTCGTCCCCGCCCATTTCCGCCCATCAGCGCTTTCCGGTGATCGGCATCATCGGCAAACCACACCACGCCGGCGCCGCCGACACCATGCTCGGCCTGCGCGAATTCCTGATCGAACGCGGCCACCAAGTCGTCGTCGAGGAAGTTTGCGGCCGCTCACTCGACCTGCCACCTCGGCAGCTGGTGCCGATCAATAACCTGGGCAATGTCTGCCAGCTGGTGATTGTGATTGGCGGCGATGGCTCGATGCTGCACGCCGCCCGCACGCTGGCCAATTTCGACATTCCGGTGCTCGGCATCAACCGTGGCCATCTCGGTTTCCTGACCGATGTCCGGCCGACCGAATTCCGCCAGAAAGTGGCTGAGGTGCTCGACGGCAAGTACTTCGTTGAGAAGCGCTTTTTGCTCAGCGCCCGCGTGCTGCGTCACGATGACCCGATCGCCGCCAGCGAAGCGCTGAACGACATCGTGCTCTATCCGGGTGAAATTTCCCGGATGATCGAGTTCGAGGTTTATGTGAACGATCAGTTCGTTTACAGCCAGCGCTCGGATGGTTTGATCGTTGCCACACCAACCGGCTCGACCGCGTATTCGCTGTCCGCGGGTGGCCCGATCATGCACCCGTCACTGAACGCCGTGGTGCTGGTGCCGATGTTTGCCCACACCCTGACCGCGCGACCGATTGTGCTCGATGGTGATTCGAAAATTGAGATCGTGATCGGCGCGAATAACCGAACCTATCCGCAGTTGTCTTGCGATGGTCAGGTGCACATCAAAGTCGCGCCGGGCGATTCGATTTTGATCAGCAAGAAGAAAGAAACGCT
>CAMLNB010000278.1 GCA_946481205.1 uncultured Kangiella sp.
TCGGCAGCGACTCAGCCCGGCAGATAAATGCTGCCGAGCACTGCCGGCCGGCTGGCGCCGGTGACAATCGGCAGATTGCCCGGTTGCTCTTGAATACGTTGCCGCGCGAGCCAGGCAAATGCCATCGCTTCAACCCAATCGGCCGCAATGCCAAGCTCATCGGTCTTGCCGACTTTGCAGGTTGGCAATTGCACTTGCAGCGCGCGCATCATCGCGATGTTGTTGGCGCCGCCGCCGCAAATATAGATCTCCGGATTCTTCAGCATCGGCAGCGATTTCACCGCATCGGCGATGGTGTGCACGGTCAGTGCAAGCAGCGTGGCCTGAACATCGGCAACGCCAGGCCGGCCGAAGGCTTCGAGCTGACGCATCAGCCATTCCATCGAAAAATATTCCGGGCCGGTGCTTTTCGGTGGTCGCTGACTGAAATACGGATCTTCGAGCATTTTCTGCAGCAGCTGCGGCTGGATGCGACCCCGAGCGGCGAGCATGCCGTCCTTGTCCATTTGCTCGCCAAGCATGCGCTGGCACCATCCATCGAGCAGGGTATTGCCGGGGCCAGTATCGAAACCGAGGATCGGGGAGAATTGCCCGCGCGGCAGCACGGTGACATTGGCGATGCCGCCGATATTGCAGATCACCCGATCGGCTTGCCGGCTGCGGAAGACGTTGTCATGAAAGGCGGGTACCAGCGGTGCGCCTTGGCCGCCGAGCGCCATGTCTTTGCGACGAAAATCGGCCACCACGCGAATGCCGGTTTCCACGGCCAGCACATTCGGATCGCCAATTTGCAAGGTGAAATGCGGTGTCGCATTCGGTCGATGCCGAATGGTTTGGCCATGACTGCCGATCGCGCGCACGTTGACCGCTTCAACGCCGGCTTTGCTGAGCAGCTCGCGCACCGCTTTGGCGAACAATTGCGCCAACTCGACATCAATGACGCCGAGTCGTTCGATTTCGTTATCGCCGGGTTCGGCCAATGCGACCAAGCGTTTGCGGAATTCGGCCGGAAACGGTTGGAAATGGCAATCTTGCAGTTCCGGTTGTGGGGAGAAGCGCACCAACGCGACATCGATACCATCCATGCTGGTGCCGGACAGTGCGCCTATATAAAACTCAGCCATGTTTCCTCACGGTGGTTTTGCCAGTGCAGCGGCAGGTAGATACGGCAAGTATTGTCGTTCCCGCGGGATCGGGCACGTTGCCGTTAAATTATTCTTGTATCGTTTTGTGCAGCAAGCCTTTACGTGCCGTGTTGGCCGCTAGTTCAGTGGCGTGGAGTCGTGGCTGAATCGGAATTCAGCGGGCTTGCGCCAGCATCACCCGGGTCCGGGCATCCAGACTCAGCAGCGGTCGCTGAATGGCCGCCATGAAGCGCTCGCGCTCGGCGGCCGGCACTGGCTCGGCCTGCGGCAACGGCACCGTGCGCGGATTCCGGAACACGCCGTTGACCAGAAACTCATAATGCAGATGCGGCGCAGTGGCGAGACCCGAGGCGCCGACATAACCAATGATTTCACCCTGACGGACCCGGCTGCCACTGCGCAGGCCTTTGGCAAAACGCGACAGGTGCGCGTAATGGGTTTTGTATTGATTGCCGTGTTGAATGGCGACCATCCGGCCATAGCCACCTTTGGTGCCAACGAAACTGACCCGGCCATCGCCGGCCGCGTAAATCGGCGTGCCGGACGGCGCGGCGTAATCGACGCCGTTGTGGGCGCGGATGCGGTTCAAAATCGGGTGCTTGCGCGACAAATTGAAGTTCGAGCTGACCCGCGAGAACGGCACCGGCGTGCGCAGAAAGGCTTTGCGCAGCGATTTGCCTTCCGGTGTGTAATAGCTGGCGCGGCCTTCGCTGTCGACGTAGCGGACCGCGCGGAAACGCTGGCCCTGGTTAACGAATTCGGCTGCCAGCACCGGGCCGGGGCTGATCGGTGTGCCATCGACCAAGCGCTCTTCGTAGACCAGCGCGAATTGATCGCCCTGACGCAGATCGAGCACGAAGTCGATGTCGTAACCGAAAATATTGGCCAGCTCCATGATCACGCTGTCAGGCAAGGCGGCGCTTTGGCCAGCGGCAAACAGCGAGCTGGTGATGGTGGCGGCGCCAAATTGCTCGCGCGTCACCACCGGTTTGTTTTCCTGCTTGGCGACAAAGCCATCGCCTTGGCGCTGGATGATCAAACTGTTCAGCGCATCCTGTTCATAACGAATCGCCTGCAGCTGACCCTGTTCATTCAGGCTGAAACTCAGCTGCCGACCGGGCAGCACTTTGCGCAATACGTCGGACGCGATGGGTAGCTGCATGATCGCGTGCAGATCGCCCAGATCGAGATCATTGCGTTTGAACAGCGACGACAGGCTGTCACCGCTGCGGATGGTGGCGTTCTGCCAGCGAATTTCCGGCAACACCTGCAGTGCCATTTCGGTAACGGCCAGCGGCAATTCTGCACGGGGAGCTTCGGCCAGATGGGCATCGGCGGAGGCCGACAACGGCGTCGGCTGCAGCGGTTCGGATTGCGGCAGTGGCAACCACATCGCAGTCACCAGCAAGGCAACACCGGTCAGCGCCAGGTAATGACGGGAACCAAAACGGGCCAATGCGCCTGCCACCGGACCTTGGTCCTTGTGGTGGGAGGGGTGGAAATCCGGATGCTGCATGGTCCGCCAAAGCCCTTATAAAGATGCCGGATAAGGTAGCGGCCGGCGGAAGGGCTGGTCAATAGACTTGTTAGCAAAATCAATATGATGCAGGGGACATTTCAGCCAGCTGTGAATAGTTGGCCGGGTCGCAGCCGATGCTTGCGCTGTCATTTCGGGGCGGCCCGCTGGTGGGTGAGCCTGCTAGAATCGCCGGCCCGGTAACGTCGACCCCGGACAGGATGTGACAGGAAACACCATGGCGGCCAGCCCAGAACAGTCCCAAGAATCATCGCAGGAACAATATGAAGAGCTGATGCGTGGCGTCAGCGAGTGCATCGTTGCCGAAGAATTGAAAGAACGGCTGAAGACTGGCGCCCGGCTGCGGGTCAAGGCCGGCTTCGACCCGACCGCGCCGGATCTGCATTTCGGCCATACGGTACTGCTGAACAAGATGCGCCAGTTCCAGCAGTTCGGCCATGAGGTCGTGTTCTTGATTGGCGACTTTACCGGCATGATCGGTGACCCGACCGGTAAGAGCGTGACCCGGCCGCCGCTGACCCGTGAGGATGTGCTGGAAAACGCCAAGACCTATCAGGCGCAGGTCTACAAGATCCTCGATCCGGAAAAAACCGTTGTCATGTTCAACTCCGAATGGATGAACAAGATGAATGCGGCCGACATGTGCAAGCTGGCGGCGCAGTACACGGTGGCACGGATGCTGGAGCGTGATGATTTCTCCAAGCGCTACCAGAATAACCAGCCGATCGCGATCCACGAGTTTCTTTATCCGTTGGCGCAAGGCTACGACTCGGTCGCGATGAAATGCGACGTCGAACTTGGCGGTACCGATCAGAAGTTCAATCTGCTGGTCGGTCGTGAGTTGCAGAAAAGCTACGGGCAAAAGCCGCAGATCGTCATGACCATGCCGCTGCTCGAAGGCCTCGACGGCGTGAAGAAAATGTCGAAATCACTCGGCAATTACATCGGTATTGCCGAGTCGCCGACCGAGATGTTCGGCAAGATCATGTCAGTGTCCGATGAGCTGATGTGGCGCTGGTTTGAGCTGCTGAGCTTCCGGCCTTTGAAAGAAGTCAGTGGCCTGAAGCAGCAGGTCGCCGACGGCCGCAACCCGCGCGATGTGAAGTTTGAATTGGCGCAGGAGCTGATCGCTCGCTTCCATAACCAGGCCGCCGCCGAAGCCGCGCAGGCCGAGTTCATCGCCAGGTTCTCGCAGGGCGCGCTGCCGGAAAACCTCGAGGAAATCACGGTAAATGCCGGGGATTCCGCCGGGTTGCCGATCGCCAATCTGCTGAAAGAAGCGGGCTTGGTTGCGTCAACCTCGGAAGCAATCCGCATGATCAAGCAGGGCGCCGTCAAAGTGGATGGCGACAAGCTGGACGATGACAAGCGGATCGTTGCCCGTGGTACCGAAGCGGTGTTTCAAGTTGGCAAACGCCGGGTCGCGAAGGTGTCGGTGAGTTGAGCCGCAGGTAATGGGCGGTTGAAAAACGCACAATCGGTGTCAGCAAATGGCGACCACAGGTCGCCATTTGCGTTTTTGGTTGTTAGAAAAACAGGGAAAAAGTGCCGGTTTTTCGTGCTTTTTGCCTAGTGACTGGCCAATTTGCTTGCGTCTTGTACGCGCTGTCAAAAAGATTTCAAAAAGGGGTTGCGCGCCGTTTTGGGCCCCCTATAATGCGCGCCCTGTCGACGCACAACGCGCTGACGGCAGCGAAAGCAGCCGGTTCAGTTGCAGCGAAGACCGCAGTCAGCAAGTCGGTTGTCAGCACTTATATAGAGGCTGACAGCGCGATGAAAAAGTCGAAAACGACGTGTTGACAAGCGAAAGGGGTGCTGTAGAATGTGCGCCCCGCCGGACG
>CAMLNB010000279.1 GCA_946481205.1 uncultured Kangiella sp.
CCGCCGCCACTGCCGGCTTCGAGTCCGCCCGTGCTGCTCAGGCTGGTGCTGCGGAACGTGGTGCTGAATTCGCCAACCGTGACGGTGCTGATGGCATCGGCTTGACTGCCGGCGGCCGCCCGATGGCGCAGGCAAAGTTGCTCGCCATCGCGGATCTCGGCCGGACTGTTGCGAAACACGCCATTGCAACCAATCGAGAACTCACCATTGTTGACCGACACCGCGACCGGCACGTTGATGCTGGTGACCGTGACCGTAGCCGATTGCACCTGGGTATTCGCCAACACATTGCTGACGCTGGGGAAACTGAATGCTTCCGGCAAGCGGTCAGCAATCAATGTTGCACTTTGGAAGCTGGCGGTACGGCCTCCGATGGTCAGCAGCGTCGTGCTGGTGCTGCCATAAGCACTGGCCGATTGGTGACGCAAGCAGACGCGCTGATTGTTGCGGATCTGACTCGGCTCGCGGCGGTAATTGCCGTCGCAGTCGAGTGCGTACTCACCGCCGGACACGCTGATCGCCGTGGCGTTGATCAATCCGGTAATTGTCGCCGGTGCCGACTCGATCAGCTGATTCGGCTCGACGCCGGTGCGCGGAGCAAAGCTGAATGCATCCGGATCGTCGTCGGTTTTGGTGACCGAAACAAAATCGAAGCGGCTGTCGCCAACCATCAAAGTCGTGATCGTTTCGCTGGCGTAATTGCCGGCGCTGGTGTGACGCAGGCAGATCTGGCGGCCGGCAGTCACGGAACCTGCTGCCGTGCTGAAGCTGCCATTGCAATCCAGCGAATAGGCACCGTTGACGATGCTGATCGGCACCGCAACATTGATGCCGCTGATGGTCACGGTTTCCGATTGCAGCTGACGATTCAGCGCGACATCGCGTTGGGTAGCAAAGTTGATGGCGTCCGGTCGGCTGTCCGCTGCGACGGTGGTGCTCTGGAAACTGGCGCTACGCTCGCCGATTTGCACCGTGGTGGTGACGCTGCTGCTTGGCACAGCGGCGGCAACATGGCGCAGGCACAGTGTTTGGCCGCTCTGCAGGCTGCCGCTGTTGCTGCGGAAACTGCCGTTACAACCGAGCGAGTATTCGCCGTTCTGCACGCTGACTGTGACCGGCACATTGATGCCAGTGATGGTCACGCTGTTCGATTGCACTACGCTGGCCAAGGCCACGCCGGTTTGCGCGGCAAAACTGAACGGCTCCGGATTGGCATCGGCGCCGGCCGTGGTGCTGGTGAACGTGCCGGTGCGCTCGCCGATGGTCAGCGTGGTGGTGACACTGCTGCTGGTCGTTGCCGCCGAACGATGGCGGACACAAACACGTTGATTGTTGCCGATGCTGCTGGCCGCGCTGGTGAAACTGCCACTGCAACCGATTGCGTACTCGCCGCCGCTGATCCGGATGCTGGTGGCTTCACTGAGCCCGCTGATGGTGATGCTGGCCGAGGTGATCAGGGTGTCGAGCAGAACATTGCTCTGGCTCGGAAAAGCAAACGCGTCCGGATCGGTATCGCCACTGGTGACGGAGCGGAAACTGAAGCGGCTGTCGCCCAATTCCAGCGTTGTTACCGTTTCAGTGCTGTAGGCATTGGCGCTGGTATGGCGCAGGCAGAGTCGGGTACCAGCCGATACGGTACCGGCGGCGGTTGTGAAGCTGCCATTGCAATCGATTGCGTAAGCGCCGTTGCTGATGCGAATGGCAATCGGCACATCAATGCCGGTGACAGTGACGGTATTGGATTGCACAGCAGTATTGCGTGCGACGCCGGTTTGGCTGGCAAAAGTCACCGGATCGGGCGTGCTGTCATCGTCATTGCCATCAAGTGTGGCGCGGTAAATGCCGCGGCCATGGGTGCCGGCAACCAGTGTGTTGTTGTTCATCCAGGCCAGTTCATCGACCGAGACATTGGCCGGGCCGTCATGTGGCAAACCCCAACTGCTGCCGGCATTTTCGCTGGCAAATACGCCGACTTCGGTGCCAATGAAAATGCGCTGGCTGTCGTCCGGTTTGATCGCAATGCCGCGGATCGGTGCCGATGGCAAACCGCTGGTTATCGCTTGCCAGCTGGCGCCGCCATCACGGCTCTTGTACAGGTTGTCGCTGTTGAAACCGCCGAACGCAACATAGACCGTGTCGTGATCGGCCGGATCCACGGCGATGCGCGTGATGTAACGACTCGGCAACTGGCCGGCGCCGATCCGGGTCCAGCTTGGCCTGGTAGCGCGTCCATCGCGACTCCGATACAGCTCGCCATTGTTGTGACCGACCCAGATCAGATCGCTGTTACCGCGGGCCACCGCGATGGCGCTGATCGGCCCGGAGCCTTCGGCTAGCTTGATTGACGCCCAGCTCGGGGTCGTGGCTTTGACATTGGTGGAGCGCCATAACTGGCGTGCACCGGCCAACATGGTGTTCGGATTGTTCGGATCGAGAATGAACGGCGCAATGAAGTTGCCGCCATCTTCGGTCATGTCATCGGTGGCGATTTGCCTACTGGATGATGGGCCGCCGCCATTGGTGCTGCGGTGAATTGCTAGCCTGACGTATTCGCCGTATACGTAATTGCTGTCAGTCGGGTCGATCGCAGAAAAGCCGCCGTCACCGCCATAGGTATCGACCCAGTTTTCGTTGTCACCTTGCCGAACGAGATGGCCGTTGTCCTGGGTGCCGCCAGCGACTTTGCCATCCGGCGATGCGGCGACACTGTAGAACTGGGTGATGCCGAACTGGTTATTCAGTTCGGTAAACCCATCCGAACCCATTGCTGTGAACACGTTGTCGACGCGGTAGACGCCACCATCGTTGCCGACAAACACGGTGTTGTTGCTGCTGCCGTTGAACTGTGGATGTGACACCACGATGTGCTGATCGGCGTGGGCGGAGTCCGGCGCTTGCCACCAAGTCGAGAATTTCGTGAAGTCACTGCCGCCGTTGGTGCTGCGCCAGAGATCAATGCCGCCGACTACCAGGCGATCGGCGTTGCTCGGGTCGACCCAAATTGCATTGTCATACCAGCCTTGGCTGCCGGTGTGTTTCGGTGTCGCAAGGTGACTGAAGCTGCGGCCGCCATCGGTGCTTTTCCAGATCTGGCCGTTGTCGGCTTCGGCGCTGGCATAAACGACTTGCGGATTGCTACGGGCATAGGCAATTTCAACACGCTCCGGGCTACCGAAACCGCTGGCGCGCGTCCAGGTAAGGCCGCCGTCGTCGGAGTAGAGCACGCCGATGTCATCATCGGCCGCGATCACTTTCTGGCTATCGCTCGGGTGAAAATCGAGATCGAGAAAGCGATTGGCATCGGCAATTGCGCCGGGCGTGACATTCGTCCAATTGCTGCCGCCATCGGTCGAGCGGAACAGACCGCGATTGGTTGCCGCGATCAGCGTTTGGCCATTGGCGCTGAACGCCAACCGGTTGACGTAATGAAAATTGCTGTTGTTGGTCGAAGACAATTGCTGCCAGCTGACACCACCGTCATCGCTGCGGAACACGCCCGCGCCGCGGATGGCATCGATGTTGAAGAAACCTTCACCGGTGCCGGCATACAACCGATCCGGATTGCTCGGGTGCATGACCATACTGGCGACGGCGAGATTGGCCATGAAATCATCGACTGGCTGCCAGCTGGCGCCACCATCGTTGGTGGTCCAGATCCCGCCGCCGGCGGAACCGGCCCACAAACGCTGTGGATTGCTCGGATGAATCAGCAAACCGCGAACGCGGCCGCCGATATTGCCCGGGCCCTGCCATTGCCAACGACCGCGCTCAAGGCCAGCGGCCAGCGGTTGTTTTTGCATGCGTTTGAGTTGCTGCTGGGCGCGCAGCAAGCCGTGCTCGGCGACAACGCCGCGCTCGTCCTGCCATTGCTGACGACGAAAGCGCATGGCTTCGCCTGGTTGATCCGGTTTCGGTTCGTGGACGCGCCGGATCGCCCGCTGCAGTTTTTTCTCCGGGATGGCGCAGAGATCCGCCAGACTGAGGCTGCGCTGTGCTTGCAGTTGCCGCACCAATTTCAGCGTCAGCTTGCGCTGATCGGCGATCCGTTGCTCGGTCAATTCACCGTCGCAGGCGCTGTTTGCTGAAATGCTCGCCGCCGTGTCAGACGAGCAAACGCTGAGCAGGGCAAGGCTCAGAATGGTCAGCGAGCGGGAGGTGTTTAACAGCATGACGACTCCTTGTTATGCGACCGAATAGCGGCCGATCCCGCCGCGGTAGGCGGCAGGAAAAAAATTCCATCGGATTGGTGCTGACAGATGCTTGGCAAGGCCGAGCCGGAGAACTGCGCAGACGGCGGTGGTAGCGAACAAACTGGCTCGGGGGTGCAGTTGCCGCGCCGCACGGAAGGCACAATCAGCAGCGGGCGATTCTAGGGAGGACTGCGAAAACCGGCTGCGATCCAGTTGGCAGGATGGCTGGTGTTGCCACGGGTATAAGCAAAACGGCGCCAGTGGGCGCCGTTTTCTGTGAGCGATTCCGCAATTGGCCGGAGTCCGGTCCGGCAGGTCTTT
>CAMLNB010000280.1 GCA_946481205.1 uncultured Kangiella sp.
TTGGATCAGATCGCCATTGCCAAGACTGAACCTGGCGATGAAAACAACCAGGACATTTCGGCGCTGGTCGGCAAAGTCGACATCCGGATGCTCGAGCGTTATGCCCAGAACGATCCCGATGCTTACAGCTACTCTGGCGCACTTTGCCGCGCCAACCAAGGCATCATGGAATTCGTCGAGATGTTCAAGGCGCCGATCAAGGTGCTGCACCCGCTGCTGACGGCAACGCAGGAAGGCAATTACAACGGGACCGAAGGACTGTCTGCTCTGCCGTTCAGCGGCATCATCCTTGCGCACTCCAACGAATCCGAGTGGCAAGCGTTCCGCAATAACAAGAACAACGAAGCCTTTCTTGATCGGGTTTATATCGTCAAAGTTCCGTACTGCCTGCGGGTATCGGACGAGATCAAGATTTACCAGAAGCTGTTGTCAAACAGCGATTTGACCACCGCGCCATGCGCGCCCGGCACCTTGCAGATGATGGCGCAGTTCTCGGTCCTGTCGCGACTGAAAGAGCCGGAAAACTCCAGCATCTATTCCAAGATGCGGGTCTATGACGGTGAGTCCTTGAAAGACACTGATCCGAAAGCCAAGTCGTATCAGGAGTATCGCGATTACGCTGGTGTTGACGAAGGCATGAACGGCCTGTCAACCCGATTTGCCTTCAAGATCCTGTCGCGGGTGTTCAACTTCGATCACAGCGAGGTCGCGGCCAACCCGGTCCACCTGCTCTACGTGCTGGAAACCCAGCTGGAACGCGAACAGTTCCCGCAGGAAACCTATGATAAATATATCGAGCACATAAAAGGGCATTTGGTGCCGAAGTATGTTGAGTTCATCGGCAAGGAGATTCAGACCGCCTACCTGGAATCCTACTCCGAGTACGGCCAGAACCTGTTTGACCGCTATGTGACTTATGCCGATTTCTGGATTCAGGATCAGGAATACCGTGATCCGGAAACTGGCGAGAACTTCGACCGTTCAGCGCTCAACGAAGAGCTGGAGAAGATCGAGAAACCCGCAGGCATCAGCAACCCGAAAGACTTTCGCAACGAGGTGGTCAACTTCGTCCTACGGGCGCGCGCAAATAACGGTGGTCGCAACCCGAACTGGACCAGTTACGAAAAACTGCGCACCGTGATCGAGAAGAAGATGTTCTCGAACACCGAAGATCTGCTGCCGGTCATCTCGTTCAATGCCAAAGCCTCGAAAGAGGACCAGAAGAAGCACCAGGACTTTGTTGCCCGCATGGTCAAGAAAGGCTACACCGAGAAGCAGGTCCGCCTGCTCTGCGAATGGTATCTGCGGGTAAGAAAAGCCAGCTGACAGATCGCGAAGGCCGATACAGCGACCTATCGGCCTTCGCTCAAAGAGGACTATGCCGTGTCACGTCTCGTTGATCGTCGGCAGTGGAGCAAGAACAAAAGCACCGTCAACCGGCAGCGGTTTATCCGTCGGTTCAAAAGCCAGATCAAGAAGGCCGTTTCCGATCAGCTCAACAAACGAAGCGTCACCGATCTCGACAATGGCGAGAATGTTTCCATCCCGTCTCGAGACACCCGCGAGCCGACCTTTCGCAGTGGCCAAGGCGGCGTGCGCGAGCGCATCTACCCCGGCAACAAGGAGTTCGTCAGCGGTGATCGCATCAAGCGACCATTGAATGGCGAATCCCGTGGCCAGGGTCGGCGCGCCAGCGACAGCGGAGAAGGCGAAGATGAGTTCAAGTTCGAGCTGTCGCGCGATGAATACATCGATCTGCTGTTCGAAGATCTGGAACTGCCCAATCTGGATATCGCCCAACTGCGCAAAACCGAACAATTCCGTACCGTCCGCGCCGGCTACAAAACCGATGGTGTTCCGGCCACGCTGAACATCGTCCGCAGCTTGCGCGGGGCGCTGGCCCGGCGCATGGCCATGTCCGGCGAGGCCCGACGCGAACTGCGCGAACTGGAAGAAAAAGCCGAGCAACATCAAGAGGAAGACGACAGCGAGACCCGGGCGCTGCGGGCGCGCATCGAAGCGCTGCGCGCCAGCATTGCCAAGGTTCCGTTCATCGATACTTTTGATTTGCGTTTCAATGCCTTTGTCAGACAACCGGTGCCAACAACGCAGGCCGTGATGTTTTGCTTGATGGACGTGTCTGGCTCCATGGATCAATCCACCAAGGACATGGCCAAACGCTTCTTCCTGCTGCTGTATTTGTTCCTGACCAAGACCTACAAAAATGTGCAGGTAGTGTTTATCCGTCATCACACCCAAGCCAAGGAGGTCGACGAGAAGGAGTTTTTCTATTCGCAGGAAACTGGCGGCACGGTGGTTTCGAGCGCCTTGAAGCTGATGGATGAGATTGTTCGCGCCCGCTACTCACCACAGCTCTGGAACATCTATGCGGCGCAAGCATCCGATGGTGACAACTGGGGTGATGATTCTCCCCTCTGTCAGGACCTGCTGGCAAAAGCGATTCTGCCGATTGTCCGTTACTACGCTTACATCGAGATCACCAAGCGCAATCACCAGAGCCTTTGGGAACATTACGCCGAGTTGACGCCGCAGTTCCGTAACTTTGCCATGCAACAGATTGAGGAAGCCGGCGATATCTACCCGATCTTCCGCGAGCTGTTCAAACGGCAAAAAGCCTGAGCGACCCTGACCATGGAAAAACGTCGCCCCCTGACTACCGGTTCCGATTGGACGCTGGATCTGATCGAAGCCTACCACCGCGAGATCGCCCGGATTGCCGGCGCTTACAAGCTCGACACTTACCCGAATCAGATTGAACTGATCACCGCTGAGCAAATGCTCGATGCTTACGCAAGCGTCGGCATGCCGGTCGGCTACAACCACTGGTCGTTTGGCAAGCACTTTATTGTCAATGAGCAACAATACAAGCGCGGCCATATGGGTCTTGCTTACGAGATTGTGATCAACTCCAACCCATGCATTGCATACTTGATGGAAGAGAACACGATGATGATGCAATGTCTCGTCATCGCTCACGCCAGCTATGGTCACAACTCGTTCTTCAAGGGCAATTACCTGTTCCGAACCTGGACCGATGCTGACGCCATCATCGATTACCTGTTGTTCGCCAAGAGCTATATCACCGACTGCGAGGAGCGTTACGGCGTCGAGGCCGTCGAGGGTCTGCTCGACTCTTGCCATGCCTTGATGAATCATGGCGTCGACCGTTACAAGCGGCCGCACCCCATCAGCCTGCGCGAAGAGCAGCGCCGTCAGCGCGAGCGCGAAGCCTTTCTGCAATCACAGGTTAACGAACTCTGGCGAACCATACCGCATAGCCGCGAAAAAGCTGAAGCGCGCGAATCGGCCCGGTTCCCGCGCGAGCCGCAGGAAAACATTCTGTATTTCATCGAAAAAAATGCACCGTTACTGGAACCCTGGCAGCGCGAGATCGTCCGCATCGTCCGCAAGATCGGCCAGTACTTCTATCCGCAGCGGCAAACTCAGGTGATGAACGAAGGTTGGGCGACGTTCTGGCATTACACGATCATGAACCAGCTTTATGACGAAGGCCTGATCAGCGAAGGCTTCATGATGGAGTTTCTGCATTCGCATACCAATGTCGTGTATCAGCCCAGCTTTGACAGCCCGTACTTTTCCGGCATCAATCCGTATGCGCTCGGTTTTGCCATGTACATGGACATCAAGCGCATCTGCGAACAGCCCGATGACGAAGATCGTTACTGGTTCCCGGATATCGCCGGCAGTGATTGGCACAAAACGCTCGACTTCGCCATGCGCAACTACAAGGATGAAAGCTTCGTCGCCCAGTTTCTGTCACCACGGCTGATGCGCCAGTTCCGGCTGTTTGCGGTGCTGGACGATGAGCAGCAAACCGAACTGGCGATCACCTCCATTCACGATGAAGCAGGCTACAAAGCCATCCGGCAGACGCTGTCGAATCAGTACAACCTGTCGATGAACGAGCCCAATATCCAGGTCTGGAATGTCGATGTCCGCGGCAACCGCGGTATGACACTTCGGCATACCCCACATAACGGTGTGCCGCTGGCCGATGGGTATGAGGAAGTCGTTCGCCATCTGCATCGGCTTTGGGGCTTTGATGTCCGGCTCGATACGCTGGATGAAAAAGGCAATGTGCAAACGCTGTGCACGATCAGCGAACGCAACCGGGAACGGGCCAGCGCCTGAGACTTCTCGGAATAAAAAACGCGGCTCGGCGCCGCGTTTTTTTATTGCTGAGCAGCCTGCCGTTACAGCATGGTCACCGGCAGATCATGCAGCGAGGCCAACTTGCTACGCGCTTCTTGCCACAGCCGGCCGCTTTCCCGACCGGCCTGCCAAATCACCGAATTCAGGCCATTCAGATCGTCACGCTTGATTACGTCGACCAACGCCCGGTAATACGCTTTGGCCTGCTCGCGCGCTTCCACGCGCTGAAAATGATAACGGCCAACCCGGTAATAAATACTGCGGAAGCCGTTCAGCACCAGTGTGTAGACCGGGTTCATCGACAACCGGGACAG
>CAMLNB010000281.1 GCA_946481205.1 uncultured Kangiella sp.
TGCGGCCAGCGACTTTGCCGTAGGTCACGCGCAGCGTGCTGTTGGCATCCGGGTATACCGCTTCGCCTTTGCTGTTCTTGAAGGCGATCAGTGCTTTCATGTAATTGGCATAGGCTTGCTGGATTTTGCCGCCGAGTTCCTTGTCGCGGTTGTCGCGCGCTTCGTCATCGCCGTACAGCGCGATAGCGGCCTTGATGAAGCTGTCATCGCTGGCTTTGAAGGCCGCGACATCGCGCTCCAGCCAGTTCAGCCGTTCGGTCTTGTCAGCCAGTTTGCTGCCGGCATAGAGCGTGTCGAGCTGCGCTTTGATGGCGGCGCCATCCATACCGGCTTTCAGACCCAGTGCGGCAAGGAATGCGCTGTTCTGATCTTTGCTCGGCAGCGCCAGATACTGCTGCAGGAAGTGTGCGGTGATCGCTTTGTCGACTTGCTCGTCATAGCGCTTGTCGATGGCGTCCAGGCTTTGCTTGATGCGCGGCCAGTCGCGTTCTTGGTAACCCGATTTGCGCTCCATATCCGGCTTGGCTTTTTCGTTCGCCAGCTTGTACAGCGTGCGAGCGCTGCCAAGGAAACGCGGAGTGGCATAGGTCAGCAGGAATTCGCGCTGGGTAATGGCATCACGCTCGGCGATCAGCTTTTCGGCTGTGGTGATATCACCGGCATACTGCTTTTTGCGCTTGCCGTCAGCATTGACCCAGGCTTTCAGGTCTTTCATCTGCTGCTGTTTGCGCGCCAGAAAATCGCTGCCCTTGTAGCTATCGAGCATGCCCTGACGGTTTTTGTAATAGTTATTGATGCTGGCAACGGTCGAGGCGTACTTGATCTCGGCGTCTTTGCGCTCTTTGGTTTCTTTGGCAATGATGTCGAGCGCTTCACCCGAGGCTTTGACAAACGCCGGGTAATTCCAGCCGAACGTGAATTCGACTTCCGACGGCAGGCGGTGACGATTGGTGCGGCCCGGGTAACCGGTGACCATGACGAAATCGCCTTCGTCCAGCGAGTCTTTGGCCAGACGCAGATAGTGCTTCGGTGTGTACGGCACGTTGTCTTTGCTGAAATCGGCCGGCTTGCCATCTTTGCCGACGTAAGCACGGTAGAAACTGTAGTCGCCGGTGTGGCGCGGCCACATCCAGTTGTCGGTGTCGCCACCAAACTTGCCAATACCGTCAGCCGGAGCGTGCACCAGACGCACGTCGCGGATTTCCATTTGCTTGATCAAGTAGAACTCAAGGCCGCCGTAGAAGCTGTAGACATTGCAACGATGGCCGCTGTCTTTCTCGCACTCGGCGACCAGGGCTTTTTCGTTGGCTTCCATTGCATCAACGCGTTTCTTGCCGCTCAGCTTGGCGGTTTTGCTGTCGATGATTTTGTCGCTGACTTCTTGCACATCAACGGTCACGTAGACGCGGCTGCCCGGTGCGGCCGGCAGTTCGGCATCCAGCGTCTTGGCGAGGAAGCCGTTCTTGATCAGATTGTTTTCGGCGGTCGAGTTGTACTGGATGCTGCCGTAAACGCAGTGGTGGTTGGTCACGACCAAGCCTTGCGGCGAAACGAACGACGCCGTGCAACCGCCGAGGCTGATGATGGCGCCCATCGGGAATTCGGTCAGCTGGGTCAGCGTTGCAGGATCGAGTTCGAGGCCGGTGGCTTTCAGATCCTCAGCGATCTGCGGCAGTTGTTTTGGCATCCACATGCCTTCGCTGGCGAAGGCGGCACCGGCGCTGACGGCAAGCGCCACAACCGATGCGTTGATCAGTTTCTTGTTCACAGTAAGTGTCCCCTGAAGCGTACGGCCACCTGGCCGCAAAAAGCGCAGCGAGTTTACCGGAGCAGGGCCGGGCCGGGCTCGGCCGACACACTTTGTTGCATTCGCTACCGTGCGCTGTACATGGCTGGTTGGAGTGGTTGCTGCACCGCATTATTGGCAGGTTTTGCCGGGGTAACGGGCCGTGATGCAGTCAGCGCATCGCTGTGCGCCAAACGACTAGGACGACGGTGCCGATGCCGTGGCCGATATCAGCGGTGAGTTGTGATGCGCGTTGGCGATTAATTGAACAGCGCAGAGGAAGGCTGGACGGCTTAGCGTGCCGTCCAACCACCATCGACGGTAATGGTTTGACCGGTGATATTGCGCGCGACCGGACTCATCAGAAACTCACAGATGCCGGCCAGCTCTTCCAGACTGATGAACACGCCTTTCGGCATCGGCTTCAGCATGATTTCGCTGACCACCTGCTCGGCACTCATGTTGTACTCGGCGGCGGTGGCGGCAATCTGTTTGTCGACCAGCGGTGTTTTGACATAGGTCGGGCAGACGGTGTTGATGGTGATATCGGTGTCGGCGGTTTCCAGCGCCACCACTTTCGAGAAACCGAGCAGACCATGCTTGGCGGCGACATAAGCCGATTTGAACGGCGACGCCACCAGCGAATGGATTGAACCGATATTGATAATGCGGCCAAAACCGCGTTCACGCATGCCGGGCAACACTGCTTGCGTCATCCGCGTCGCGCCGGTCAGCATGATGTCGATCAACTGCGCCCACTTGCTCATCGGAAACTGTTCCAGGCGGGCGACATGCTGGATGCCGGCGTTGTTGATCAGCACATCGATCTGCGGTTCGGCGTACATCAATGCCTGAATGTCGGCGTCCTGGGTAACGTCGAGTTTGTACGGGCGGATCCGGCCGGTGGGGTAGGCGGCGGCCAGCGCGTTAACCGCATCGAGCCCGACATCGGTTGCGATGATGGTGTGGCCGGCACCCGCCAGTTGTCGGGCAATGCCTTCGCCAATGCCGCTGCCGGCACCGGTGATCAGAACACGCAAGGGCATAAAGGGCTCACAGGTTGTTCTCGTAAATGGAGTGCTCTTGAGAACAGGTTGCACTCGGGAATGGTGGAACAATAGCGAGTGCGGCGCCGTTTGTCCGTCCCACCAAAGTGCTATTGGCGGGGTAGCCGCCGCGTATTATCAAGGCATCACTTGCAACAGTAGCTCATTCAGCACGAGCCTGTGCAGAGAACGCCATTCTCGACCCTTTGCTATACAGTCGGTCTGCGCAGATTTCACTTCGGAAGCCGCCTCATGCCAACTATGCTTCGTCCTATCCCTTCGCTGGTTGTGCTGTCCGCCGCTATGTTGCTGACAGCTTGCGCCAGCACGCCACAATCGGAGTCTTCCATGGCGGATTCACGGGGCGCCGCGACGGTGGTGTCCATCACGCGCTATGACGGCCAGAGCAACGATCTGCTCAGTGCCGGGCTGGGAATTGCCGGTATCCAATCCGCAACGCCACCTGCGGCAACGCCGGACGATGCCGAAGCGATTCGCCGCCGTGCCATCTACATGCACTACCGCGGCTTGATTGATCGCACGCCGGGCGGCGGTTTTGGTCGCCTGTATGGCAACGCGTTGAATACTGGTGTCGCGGGCACCGAGATTGTCGCGATGATTCCGTGGCGCGATCAGCGCTTTGCTGCCGTGCTGCAGATCCCGGCCAACTTTGATGTCGCGGCGCCGTGTCTGGTGGTGGCGCCGGCGAGCGGTTCGCGCAACGTTTATGGTGCATTGCCGGTGGTAGGCGAGTGGGCATTGCCACGTGGTTGCGCGCTGCTGCTGCATGACAAGGCCGTTGGCGCCGGTGTGGCGAGCGCAACGCTTGCCTTGGATGCGCGCGGCCGCGTGGTGCCATCGGCAGAGGCGATGTGGCGACCGAGCGTTTGGCGCGCAGAAGATGGAGTTGCGTTCCGGCATTTGCATGATGGTGCTGGCGCAGAAGCCGACTGGGGGCTGATGACGTTAGCGGCATTGCGCTGGGCGATCAGTGCATTGCAGGAACAACACCCCGCTACGCATGCGTATCGCAAACCGGCGCTGACAGTGATCGCGGCCGGTGTTTCCAATGGTGGTGCCGCTGTGCTGCGCGCTGCTGAAGCGGACCAGGAGAAATGGATTGACGCTGTCGTTGCCGGCGAACCGAACATCACGCCAAAAGTGCTGCAACCGGTGCGCGTGGGTGACGGCGCGATAGAGCAGGTTGGTGTTGCAGCACTGCTGCAATTTCCGGAAGTCGGTTTGTTGCTGCCGTGCGCGGTGGCGAGCAATCCTTTGCTGCCGCCGCCCGCGCAACTGCAAGCCAAACAGCATTGTGCCTGGCTGCGCGAGCAAGGCATGTTGATTGCGGTCGATGACAACGCGCTGGCGCAGGAGGCCGCGCAACGCATTCGTGCGCTGGGCTTGCCCGATTCGGTCTTCGCACTGGCCCCGGTCACTTTATCGCTCGGAATGTATCAGAGCTTGCTATCAACCTACGCCAATGCTGCCGCGGGTTCACCCATTCCGGCGCTGTGCGATCTGCGAGCCGTACCTACACAACTCGGGTCCGCCCAAACGGGGTCCACACAGGCTGAGCTGGATGCCGTCGGCTTGTCGCTGCAATTCACCGATG
>CAMLNB010000282.1 GCA_946481205.1 uncultured Kangiella sp.
GAGAAAGCCTTCCAGCTTGGCTTTGTCGCGATGACCGAGGCCATCGTCGTCGCCATCGAGATCGTGTCCTATGTGGTCATCTTGATCATCATGGCGGTGATGGCCAATACCATGGCGATGGCAGCGCGCGAACGCACCAGCGAATATGCGACGCTGAAAGCCTTGGGGTTTGCTCCCGGCTTCATATCGACACTGATTGTGCTGGAGTCATTGATACTGTGCACGCTCGGTGCGGTGATTGGTATTGCCTTGACCTATCCGCTGGCGCGCGGCTTTGGTAATGCGCTCGACAGTATTTTTCCGGTGTTCAATATCGCCAGTGAAACACCTTGGTTGCAGCTGATGTGTGCGTTGGTGGTGGCGCTGGTGGCAGCGGTGACGCCGGCAATACGCTCGGCGCGGGTGCGAATCGTCGATGGCTTGCGGAGCATCGGCTGAAGGGGGTTGATTTATGGGACTGCACTTATGAAAGCGGGCATCCCGTTTTCCTATATCTGGCGCAACCTGCGCACCCGCAAGCTGACTACGCTGTTGACTGCCGGTGGCATGGCGCTGGTGGTGTTTGTCTATGCCACGGTATTGATGTTGGAAGCCGGGCTGGCCCAAACGCTGGTTGCGACCGGTTCGCCCGATAATGTAACCGTGATTCGCAAAGGTTCACAAACCGAGGTGCAGAGCGTCATCGACCGCTCGCAAGCGGCAATTATTGAAAGCAACTCACGCGTTGCCACCGACCGTAACGGCGACAAACTGATCGCCAAAGAGTCGGTGGTGTTGATCAGTCTGAACAAACGCGGGGTTGCTAAAGGCGCACCGGCAAAACCTGCCAACGTGATTATTCGTGGCACCAATGCCGCTGGTCTGACGTTGCGGCCACAGGTGCAGATCACCGAAGGCCGGATGTTCCGACCGGGCAGTGCCGAAGTGATCGCCGGTCGCGCCATTGCGGATCGCTTTCAAGGGGCCGGTCTGGGTGAAACGATTCGGTTTGGCCAGCGCGAGTGGGTCGTGGTCGGCATTTTCGATGCCGGCAAAACCGGCTTCAATTCGGAGATCTGGGCCGACAGTGAATTGATGATGCAATCGTTCCGGCGCGTGGTGTTTTCAGCCGCGACATTCAAGCTGACCGAGTCACAACAGTTTGATGAGGTGGTCAAAGCCTTCGAGGCAGATCCTCGCCTGACGGTCGAAGCCAAACGCGAAACCCAGTTTTACGCCGATCAATCGCGGGTGATGGCGCTGTTCATCCGTTATCTTGGCGTCACGCTCAGTGTGATTTTCTCGCTTGGTGCCGTTATCGGCGCAATGATCACGATGTACGCCGCTGTCGCCAACCGGGTCGGTGAAGTCGGTACCTTGCGCGCGATTGGTTTCAACCGCCGTGCCGTGATGCTGGCGTTTCTGGTGGAGTCTTTGCTGCTGTCGGCACTCGGCGGCGTGGTCGGTTTGCTGCTGGCGTCTGGCATGCAGTTCTTCACCATCTCGACGATGAACTGGCAAACCTTCTCCGAGTTGGCGTTTAGTTTCACGCTGACGCCGGGCATCGTGCTGAATGCCCTGATCTTTTCCTTGATCATGGGCCTGCTCGGCGGTTTCTTGCCAGCCGCCCGAGCGGCCCGACTCAATATCGTTGATGCTTTGCGCGCGGGATGATTCGCCGCGCGCACGTGCGAATCAAAAACCGCCGCCGGTGCGGAAACCTCCGCCGCCGAAACCGCCGCCGGAACTGAAGCCGCCACCACCAAAACCGCCGCTGCCAAGACCACCACCACCCAGGCCGCCCATGCCGCCACCCCACATGCCGCCGCCGGAGCGATTGGAACGGCGTGCCGCTGCTGCTGCGACCGCTGCAGCCTCCAAGGTTTTGGCGCGGTTATAGGCCGAGTTCAGTTCCGCCATGTCGTTCAGTAGCGATTGCAGCGAAACCGACAGACTGGACAGATCCGCTTGCAGTTGCTGCTGCTGTCGGTATTGGCCATCGTACTGTTGCAGCAGTTTGTCATCGACATTGGTCATGGTCGCGCTGACAAAACGCTTCAATTGCTGATTGTCGAGGGCACTGTCAACCACGCTGGCCATGCGCTGATGCAAATCATGACCACCGGTTTGAATCGTGCCGGTCTCAGCTTTGCTGGCATTGATGCGGGCGACAATTTCGGTAACGCTGGCTTTTGCCGCAGCCACTTCTGCGCTGGCATCGTCGAGCGCTTTCTGCGCGGCGGCTCGCTGCATCTGTTCGGCAATGCGGGCACGTTGCTCCGCGATCTGCTCATCAAGCGCCGCCAGTTGGCTGCTCGATTCGGTAACGGCCGCTTGCAGGCGTTCGGGAATGGCCAGCAGCAGCTGATACTGACGGGCGTTGTCGCTGTAATAGCAACTCTCGGCCAACCAGCGATCAAAGCGCTGGCTAATCGCGCCCGCGGCATAGCGGTCGCTGCCGTAGCTGCGCTGCCATAAGTAGCGAAAATAGCGATCCGCTTCATAAGCCTGGCGTTTGTTACTCGCTTCGGCATCGGCATCCGCTTTCTGGTTCTTCAGCCGTTCGGTCAGCAGCTCGATCTCATCAGCTTGTTGACGCAAGGCTTGCACCGCCGGCAACGCTTCCGTTGCCTTGTCAATATGCTGATCAAGATGATCAAGCGCCTGCTCGGCATGTTCCTGCCGTGCCAGCGCCTGCTTGACCCGCTCATTGGCGCTGGCGGCAGCCTGATCATCACGCTTTAGCTGCTCGGCGAGTTCGTCATGGCGTGCGTACAGCTGCTTGAACAGCGCCGAAACCTGTTCGTCGGTGTCTGTCCAGTCAAAGCGTTCGCCATCGCGAATGGCTTCGATAATGACGGTACGAATGCGCTGCAAAGTGTTGGCCATGCTGGCTTGCGTTTGTTGCAAGGCGCTCTGCCGCTGCTGGTAGTCATGCTGCACGCGGTCATGGGCATTTCTTGCCGATTGCAAGCGGCTGTACAAACTGGCGCTGGTGCTCATGCTTACCACTCCTACTTACCATTCCGCGATGAATTTGGCGTCAAACCCTGGTTGCAATTGCCAGCGCAGGCTGTTGGCGGGTTTCTTGCCAATGTCCGGCTGCTCCAGCAGGCCGTCGTCTTGCTTGTCGCGTTTGATGGCTTCAAACGTGCGTTCATCGACTTGCACACCAAAGCGCTCGCGCTGATAGCTTTTCTGGTCCTCGACGCTTTGAATGCGGGTGGTGAAGGCGGCACCGCCTGCGCCCAAGGCGTCGACGATGATGTAATAGGTGCGCACGCCGCGCTTGCCATCGTATTCGCGCCAGACACCGGTTTTTTCACCGCGCTCGGAAACAATGCGCAGCGTTATCGGTGATTTGAAAAAGGTGCAGGTCTGTTCGGCCTGGTTCGTCCATTCGGCAACACCGGCGATCTGTTCGGCATCACGAAAGGCCAGACCGGCGCCGAGCAAAGTCTCCAGTGCCGCTTTGTCATCGCCCGCCGCTTGACTGCTGGCTTCACGCAGGCAAGCAGCACTGCGCTCGTGGCTGCCGGCGATGCCGGCAATCGTTTCGACGGTTTTCGCGGCCTGCTCGGTGGCGCTGACAAAGGCCTGCCGATCACTGCCGATAGCGGTGTTGCTTGTTGCCGTCGCAAGCGCGGTGTTGACCGCGCGCCATGTGCCGAGCACTGGCGTCGCGGCGATGCGTTGCGTCAGCAGTTCGTATTGCTGCACGGCTGTCGCCAGCTGCTGGTGTGCACGCACAGTCTGTTGTGCTTGCGTGGCAGCGCTCTGCACTGCTGTGCTGCCATCGGCACAGTGGTTCAGTGCGGTTTCGCCAGACCACGGCATGGTCAATTCCGACGGTATCGCCAGCGTTGCACAGGTGGCATCCGGATTCAGCGCCAGTTTGGCCTGAGCGAAATCCAGCTGCAGCTGCTGTGACCATTGCGGCAACGCCGGGATTTGCTCGGAGCTCAGCGCTGGCAGCTCCGCCGGCAATCCGGCTGCCGCTTGCTGGGCGCTTTGGAAGCGTTCCAGCTGCTGCTGCAGCGTTGCCCGATAAGCACTCAGCTCGCGCTCGTTCTGCCAAGCGCTGATTTGCCGATCCAGAAACCAGGCAAACACCGTGATGGCGGCAAGTGCCGTCAGGCCGATACCGATACGACGGCGGTAAACGTAGCCGGTTGCGATGGCGCGGCCGAGTGCCGACAACTTGTTCGGCTTGAACGTGTTGCGCTGAGCTTGCCGCTCGGCGATGGCTTGATCGATCAGTGCATCGGATACGGTGATCCCAGCCTGTTGATAATAAGCTTGAATCTGCGTGCGCAGCGCTTTCATTTGCTCGCCGTCGCTCAAGGCGAGATCGAGGCGCTCTTGCTCGCGGCGCAGACCGTCGATGAGATCGATGGTGAGCAGTTTTTCTTCAAACGCTTTGGCGTTTGTGTCGGTCATTCCGGGTACCTTGGCCT
>CAMLNB010000283.1 GCA_946481205.1 uncultured Kangiella sp.
GCCCGCGAACAGAACGCTGACCGGCTGCTGCCGGGTACGCCGCCAAGCGGCCTGCGCCATGCCGCAGTGCTGGTGCCGGTGCTGGACCGGCCCGACGGGCTGCGCTTGCTGCTGACCGAGCGGGCGGCGCACTTGAAGCACCATGCTGGCCAGATCAGTTTCCCTGGCGGTCGAGTCGAGACGACCGATGCTTCACCACTGGCCACCGCCCTGCGGGAGGCCGAAGAAGAGATCGGCCTGCGGCCCAATCAGGTCGAGGTGCTGGGCCCGTTGCCGGCGCATATCACGACCGTCAGCGGCTTCTACATACAACCCTACCTCGGCATCGTTCATCACTACGTCCAAGGTGAGTACGACCACAACGAAGTGCACGAGGTGTTCGATGTGCCGCTGCAATGGGTGCTGGAGCCAAGTCAGCACCGACCGCATCGGGTCATTTGGCAGGGTCAGCCGCGCGAGTTCTATGAAATCCTGTTCGAGCAGCGCCGGATCTGGGGCGCCACCGCCGGGATGATCGTCACCCTCTCCCATCTGCTTGGCCTTACCAGCCAGCCGGCGCCACAGTGGTAGAATTCGCGCCACTTTAGCGCAACCCGGTTTTCTGGCTGGTTGGCGGCATGCACCATCAGGGCGCATGTGATCGCCTCCGCCGCCTCATCTCTCACTCTGTTCGCACCGCGATCCCGTCTTGGGAGAGCGGTCTACACCCCGGCCGCTGGCTGGTGGTAGTGCAGATGTGGAGATGTCGCCAACCAGCAGTAACCGCTGAAATTTTCTACGGAGTTCTGCAGTGGCCATCAGTGTTTTCGATATGTTTTCCATCGGTATCGGTCCGTCCAGCTCGCATACGGTCGGCCCGATGCGTGCCGCCAAGCGCTTTGTCGCGCGCCTGCAGGAAAACGATTTGCTCGGCAAAACCGTGAAAGTGAAGGCCGAGTTGTACGGCTCACTCGGCGCAACGGGCAAAGGTCACGGCAGCGACAAAGCGGTGTTGCTCGGTCTCGAAAACGAACAGCCAGACCTGGTCGATATCGACAGCATTGAGCCTCGCCTCGAGGCAATGGCAAAGAACAAGAAGCTGAATCTCGCCGGCAACAAACTGCTCGACTTTGATCCGGCTACCGATTTGGTGTTCTTCAAACGGCAAACGCTGCCGGCGCACCCGAACGGCATGAAGTTCTACGCCTATGATGCGCAAGGCGCAGAGCTGCTGCAGCGCACCTATTACTCGGTTGGCGGTGGCTTTATCGTCAGCGGCGATGTCAATCCGGATGACCCAATTGTCGAAGACAAAACCCCGGTCAAATACCCGTTCAGCAGCGGCGCCGAATTGCTGGCACTGTGCAAGCAGCATGGCATCAGCATCTCGACACTGATGCTGGAAAACGAAAAGAGCTGGCGCAGCGAACAGGAAATCCGTGACGGCTTGCTGCGGATCTGGCGGACCATGGAAGCCTGCGTCAAACGCGGCTGCGAAAGAGAAGGCATTCTGCCCGGCGGATTGAAAGTCAAACGCCGGGCACCGGCGATTTTCCGCAAGCTGAGAACCGAGCAAGGCACGACCAAAGATCCGTTACATGTGATGGATTGGGTCGATCTGTACGCGCTTGCGGTCAACGAAGAAAATGCCGCTGGTGGTCGCGTTGTCACCGCGCCGACCAATGGCGCCGCCGGCATCATTCCGGCCGTGGCGCACTACTACAGCGTGTTTCACCCACATGCCGATGAAGACGGCATTGTCCGCTACCTGCTGACGGCCGCCGCCATCGGCATCTTGTACAAGATCAACGCCTCGATTTCCGGCGCCGAAGTCGGTTGCCAGGGCGAAGTCGGTGTGGCCTGCTCGATGGCGGCCGGCGCGCTGACCGAAGTTCTCGGTGGCTCGCCCGAGCAAGTCGAGAACGCCGCTGAGATCGGCATGGAGCACAACCTCGGTCTCACTTGCGACCCGGTCGGTGGCTTGGTCCAAGTGCCTTGTATCGAACGCAATGCAATGGCCTCGGTCAAGGCGATCAACGCTTCGCGCCTTGCATTGCGTGGTGATGGCAGCCACAAGGTCTCACTCGACAAAGTCATCAAGACCATGCGTCAAACCGGTGCCGACATGAACAGCAAGTACAAGGAGACCGCTCGCGGCGGTCTGGCGGTCAATATCATCGAGTGCTGACAGGCCAACGCCGAAGCCGGCAGCCACCACCGAGAATGGTTTGGTGATGGCTGCCGCGTGACCATCGTCTCGGCGCGCTACGCTAACGCTGGCAAATCCTGCTGAAACCTGCTTGACTCTGTCCATGTCCTCACGCGTCCGGTAGAAGCGCGCGACGTTACCGAATGTGGACGCCATGACCTCCCAACATCATCCGGCGATCGAGAAGCTTCGCAACCGATTCCATTTCGGTACCATCGTCTTCGTCATTCTGATCGCACTGGCCATGCAGTTGCTGCTTGAGCGTTATGCCGCGGCGCGGGCTCAGGCGCATCTGGCGAGCTTCCGCATCAACGCCGAGCTCAAGGCGCGGCAAATCGATCTGCGGTTCCGCCTGCTCGCTGATCACGTTCAGAGGCTACGCGCGCTGGCCGAGCAAGCCTACGATGAACCGCGACTGACACCGGCACCGGCGCTGCTGACAACGATCCGCAAGAATCAGATTGTCGGTTACGAGCTACCACGCCAGCCTGATGCCCATGCGATGCAGCGTGGCAACTTCTATGCGCACGCACCGCTCAGCGATGCCTACCACCAACGCGAGCTGGATGTCGCCTGGTCCTTGTTCCCGGCCATGATCGCCCAGCACCAACTGGATGATGCTCTACGATGGTCAGGCATCGTTTCTTTTCACAGCGGCAACTGGGCGGCCTACCCCTATCAGAGCATTGATGCGTTTCTGGTTGGCGCCAGCGAAAACCACATCCGCGATGCCCTGCTGAATCAATACCAGAACCAGTTCTTTGTCTCATTGAAGCAAACGCTGCTGCAGCACGATCTGGTCTGGCGCTCGCCGTCATTCGATCAAGCCGGTACCGGCTATATCGTCTCCATCTTTGCACCGGTCTGGCACCAGAACAAACTGGAAGCCTATGTGCTGGCCGATGTTCAGTTGCAATTCTTGGTTGCACTGTTGCGTGCCGATCTGCCCAGCGATTTGCATATCGAGATCCTGACCCAAACTCAGGAATTGATCGCCGACAGCGCCGGCAGTCACCCCAGTGAACTGCGCTCCAGCAAATTCTACCCGGCCCCCAAACAAGCAGCGGCCGTGACTGAACTGATGGCACCGACCTGGAAACTGGAAACCGGTCGCTATCGCTTGAGCTTGCCGCTGACAGGCGTCAATTGGCTGACCACAGTCATCATTGAACAGGCGCGCATTGATGAGCTGGTCGCGGCCGATATCCAGCCGCTGCGCCATTTCCAGCTGCTGCTGATTACCCTGATGCTGATCCTGTGGTGGCTGCTGTCGCGCTACTTTGTCACACCGTCACTGCTGCTGGCCGATATGGCTTCACAGCAGAACCTCGGTGTCGAGCCACGCTTGCCGCGCATCTGGCAGGATGTCAAAGCGCATTTACGCAAGCTGGTGCTTGAACGCCGGGTGGCGCTGCGCAGCTTGGAGCAAGAACGCGAGCAGCTGGAGCAGCAGGTTCGCGAACGTACTCGCGAATTGCAGAACCAAAATACCGAGCTGGAAGCGTTCAACTTTGCCGTCTCGCATGATCTACGAGCACCATTACGTGCGATTGACGGTTTTGTCACCGCCTTGAAGGAAGATTGCGGCGATCAACTTGATGCCAATGGTCAGCGCTTTATCGAGCGAGCCAAGAATGGCGTAGTCCGGATGGAAGAATTGATCGAAGCGCTGCTGACGCTGTCGCAGCTCAGCCGGGTCGATCTACAGCGTGAACGGCTGAATCTGTCCGAGCTGGCCGAAGAGATTGTTCAGGAATTGCGCAACACCGCACCGGAACGTGTCGTCGCGGTACAGATTGAACCAGAGCTCTGGGTGCACGCCGATCGCCGGCTGATGCGCGCCGTGCTGGAAAATCTGCTGTCGAACGCCTTCAAGTACACCAGCAAAGCGGCAGCAGCCGAGATCCGTTTTTTCAGCGAGAAAGTCGGCAGTGAAATCCACTATGTGGTTGCCGATAATGGCGCGGGCTTTGATATGCACTACGCCGGCCGGTTGTTCACGCCGTTCCAGCGCATGCATCGGCAAGATGAATTTACCGGCACTGGCGTCGGCTTATCGACTGTACAGCGGATTCTTCACCGGCATGGTGGCGAAATCTGGGCAGAAGCCGAAGTCGGCAAAGGTGCGACATTCCGGTTCAGCTTGCCCTGAACCGGCCGCCTAACTCTCCGCCGAGA
>CAMLNB010000284.1 GCA_946481205.1 uncultured Kangiella sp.
AGGCCGAACAGGGGCGCCGAAACCGGCAACCGCTGCAACAACACATGAACGGTGCCATTGCAGCCGAGGCCGAAGGTCAGTTCGGCGTCCTCGTCGACCGGTTCGCCATCGACGGCCAGGCTGGCGGTGGAATAGCGGCAGACCACCGCCTTGCCGCCTTCAGTCAGCCACCAGGCTTTTTTGCTGACCTCAGACTCCAGGCAGCCGCCACTCAAAGTGCCCACTGCGCTGCCGTAGCGCGGGATCAACATCCGGGCGCCGGGTCGGCGGTAGGCCGAGCCTTCAACCTTGACCACGGTGGCCAGCACCACATCCTCGTCGGGCGGCAACGTGGCCAGCATCTGCAGCAGTTGTTGTCGTTCGGTCACGATCCATTCCGGTGCGTAAACAGCGCGGTCGTCGAGCATAGCGCGGCCGGATGGGCGCGTGCTGGCGGCCCGCGGATGACAAGCCGATGACGGTCATTATGGTCGCAAGCAGCGAACAAAAAATCGGTCTACACTGCCGGCTTGCGACGAACTCCATTGGTCGCATCTGTGTTGCCGCTCGCCGTACGCTGTCGCTAGCCTCAGTCGTTTCCGTTGCCGTGTTCTGCTGTGCCCTTTTTCAACTGCCGTTGCTGGGTTTGCTGTCCGTTGCTTTCTCTCAATTGCGAGGCCGCTTATGAAACTGATCGTCAATGGTGCTGAGCGCAATGTCGATGCGCCGCCGGATATGCCGCTGCTTTGGGTGTTGCGCGATCTGCTGCAAATGACCGGCACCAAATTCGGCTGCGGGCTCGCCCAATGCGGTGCCTGCACTGTGCATCTGGATGGCACGCCGATGCGCGCGTGCGTGACGCCGGTGTCGCTGGCGGAAGGCAAAAAAATCACCACCATTGAAGGCTTGTCGAAGGACGGCTCGCATCCGGTGCAGCGCGCCTGGGCCGAGCTCGATGTCGTGCAATGCGGTTATTGCCAGAGCGGCCAGATCATGGCGGCGGCCGCGCTGCTCGCCACCAATGCCGCACCAACTGACGCCGATATTGACGCGGCATTGAGCGGCAATATCTGCCGCTGCGGCACCTACCCGCGCATCCGCGCCGCGGTACATCACGCCGCCAAACTGGCCAAGGCCTGAAGGCACTGACCTCTTTGCTGGCGCAGTGACTACACTCGCGCCGGCTTTGCGCAACGGAGACTGCACCGTGAACGCTGAAACCAATCTATCCCGTCGTCAATTTCTGCAAACCAGTGCCGTGCTCAGCACCGGTTTGATCATTGGCATTTCGCTGCCGCTGCACCGTGCCCTGGCGGCACAACCGGCGCCGCCGCCGTTGCCGGTACCGAGCGCGTTTTTGCGCATCGGCACCGACAATCGCATCACCGTGTTGCTGGCCCATTCGGAAATGGGCCAAGGCATCTGGACAACGTTGCCGATGTTGATTGCCGAAGAGCTCGAAGCGGACTGGCAACAGATCACAGTGGAACACGCACCCGCGGCGCCTGCTTACGCTCACACTGCATGGGGCATACAAGGTACCGGCGGCTCCACATCAACGTGGTCGGAATTCGATCGCTACCGGCAAGCCGGCGCGATGGCGAAAGCACTTTTGATTAGCGCCGCTGCGCAGAAAGCTGGCGTCAAGGAAAGCGACTGCCGCGCCGAAAACGGCAAAGTGATTTGCGGCAAGAAATCGTTCAGCTATGGCGAATTGGCCGAAGCCGCCGCCAAGCTGCCGACGCCGACCAGCGTCACCTTGAAAGACGCCAAGAATTGGAAACGCATCGGCAAACCAACCAAACGGCTCGACACTCCGGAAAAAATCACCGGCAAAGCGGTGTTCGGTATTGATGTGCAATTCCCCGGTTTGCTGACCGCGGTCGTTGCCCGCTCGCCGGTGTTCGGCGGCAAGCTGCGCGGCTTTGATGCCACTGCCGCCAAAGCAATCAAAGGTGTGCGCCATGTCGTTGAGGTGCCGAGCGGCGTCGCCGTAATCGCCGATCACTATTGGGCCGCCAAGCAAGGTCGCGATGCGCTGAAACTGGATTGGGATCGCGGCCCCAACAGCAAACTCGATAGCGCCGAACTGCGCAAACAGTATCAGGCGCTGGCGAAAACGCCGGGCGCAATGGCGGCAAAAACCGGCGATGTCGATGCTGCGCTGGCCAATGCCAAAGATCTGCTGGAGATGGAATACCACGTGCCCTATCTGGCGCACGCGCCGATGGAGCCGTTGAACTGCACCGTCAAGATCGAGAAAGACAGCTGTGAGATCTGGACCGGCACCCAATTCCAAACCGTGGATCAGGGCGCTGCAGCGCAGATTCTCAATCTGAAACCGGAACAGGTGCAGGTCCACACCACTTTTCTCGGTGGCGGCTTCGGTCGCCGCGCCAATCCCGCGTCCGATTTTGTGATCGAAGCGGTGCACGTCGCCAAAGCCGCGAACGCGCCGGTGAAAACCGTGTGGAGTCGCGAGGACGATATTCACGGTGGTTACTACCGGCCGATGTACGTCCAGCGCGTTCGGGTCGGGCTTGATGCCAGCGGCTTGCCGCAGATCTGGGATCATCAATTGGTTGGCCAGTCGATTCTGACCGGTACACCATTCGAGGGTTTTGGCGTCAAAGATGGCATCGATCACTCGTCGGTTGAAGGCGTTGCCGGCTCACCGTATATGAAACACGTAGCGCATGTCCGGGTCGGCTTGCATTCACCGACGCCTGGCGTGCCGGTGTTGTGGTGGCGCTCGGTGGGCCACAGCTACAACGGTTTTGTCATGGAAAGCGTGATCGATGAACTGGCCAAGAAAGCCGGCAAAGATCCGCTCGCGTATCGCCGGGCACTGTTGAAAGATCAGCCGCGCTATCTCGGCGTGCTCAATCTTGCCGCCGAAAAAGCTGGCTGGGGCAAGCCGCTACCGAAAGGCCGGGCGCGCGGCATCGCCGTGCATGAATCCTTTGGCAGCTTTGTTGCGCAGGTCGCGGAAGTGTCGGTTGAGAATGGCGCGATCCGCGTGCACAAAGTGACTTGCGCCATCGACTGCGGCATTGCCGTGAATCCGGAAGGTATTCGCGCCCAGATTGAATCCGGTATTGCCTACGGTCTTGCCGCTGCGTTACACAGCAAACTGACGTTCAAGAACGGCGAGATCGAGCAATCCAACTTCCACGATTACACCGTGCTGCGGCTCAATGAAATGCCGGTGGTAGAAACCCATATCGTCGCCAGCAATGAAAAGTCCGGTGGCGTTGGCGAGCCTGGCACGCCACCCATTGCACCGGCCGTGGCCAATGCCGTGGCGGCGCTGACCGGCAAACGTTTGCGGGAATTGCCGTTGGTGTTGCCAGCCTAGTGAAAGTTACTCAGACAAAAAGGGCAGCACTCAAGCTGCCCTTTTTGTTGTTTCACTCACCGTAGCCGTGTTGGCGTAACCAAGCCGGCATATCGATCAGTTTGATGCCCGGCGCATCGTGGAGGTTCTCCATCACCATTGGCCGGTTGCGAATGCCAGTTAACACCAGAATGCGTTTGCCGGGTTGTTCGGCAACTGCTTTCATTACCACGTCGGTGGTGTGGCGATCCCAGCGAATGTTGTTGTCGCGAATTGGTGGCCCCATCATCGCACCCGACAACTCGATGGTTGCCCGCAGCGCGGCACCGGTGGTCTCATCCTGCACATGCGCCACTGAGGTCCAATGCTGTTTCAGCACCTCGTAGGTGGCTTCCTCGTGTTTCTTCAGCGCCGCCGCCTGCACCGGCTTGTCTTTCGGAAATTGCTGATGCGCTTGTGACACGGCCTGCACGATTTCGCTGAACAGCGGTTCGGCCGGCTCGGCGGCATAGACAATGTACGGTTGCTGCGCCAACAACGGGAACACCGCCTGGGTGTACTCGATCTTGCCCGGAAACACCGTTTTCTTTTCCAACTCGGTCGGCGTGACATCCAGCACCAGTACGCTCGGCTTGATGTCGGCAAGCAGCCGCTTCAGCACCTCAACACTGAACGCCGGCACCTGCTCGTGGCGTTTATACAAAGTTCCGATAACAAAGACCTCATTGGCCTCCTTCGCCATGATTGGGCGAGGCGTAAATGCCAGTATCATTACTAATACAGACAGCAACGCGAATGTTCGGAGCCATCCACCGTTGAATCTCTTCACGTGAAACAATCCACCAAAACCATGGTTCATATGCTTTCCTTATCGCTGATTCGAAATCGCAGGCATTCACCCGTTGCAGGAACGGCTGAATTGGATTTGACAATACCGCGAAAGTTTTCTGGCGCAGCCCGGATGCCAAGTTTTCACGCATCGGAGCTGCCACTTCCTGACAGC
>CAMLNB010000285.1 GCA_946481205.1 uncultured Kangiella sp.
CAGCACAGCCAGGCAACTGCATTTGGGTTTGTAGTGACCCGAGAAGGTCGTGACTTCGACTATGGCATTCAACATCGACAGCTCATCATCATTCGGCCACCAGCGATCGTTGATCTTGAACGTGCCGGCGCAGAACACCGGCAGGCCCGCCGCCATCTGGCTGTGCCGGATGTATTCCGGCGTCGGCGCAATCGGTTGCAACAGATAGATGATGTCGGTGTTCTGGATGTAATCCAACCCGGTTTGATTGGTCTGCCACTGCATCACATAGGTGTATTCACCCGGCGGCAAAATATTGCAGGTGGGGCTGCCCGCCAATGGCTCGCCTACCATCGTGCCGTCTGGCGAATTGATCAAACGGCCGATGCCGGGAATGGTGGTTGGATCATAATTTCGCCAGCTCTTCAGATCACCGAGCCAGGGAATCCAACCCACCGAATACAACGGCGGCATCTTGACCGCAGACGGCGCGGCACAAGAGCCTGCTTGCGTGGGCGTGATTACCATCACCGCGCCAACCAGCAGCAACAACTCAAGCGTCCTTTTTGCGTTCATCGTAGCGCTCCTTGGCTTCAGTAGTTAGGGAACAAATCACCACCACCGACCAGGATCGGGTAGTTGTTGCCGACGCCACTAGTGGCCGCAAAAATGGCAAAGAGCTGGCCGCCTACCTTGTAGTATTTCTGCGAGTTCACGCAGGACTGATAGATGGAATCGTAGGTGGTCGTGGTAGTGCTGAACTTCTCCACTTTGGTGTACGCAGTCGTGATCCACTGCCCGGTAAACGAGTACCAACCGTTGTCGGACTTCAGCCCCCATTGCCAGGTGATGCTGCCATTGTTGTTGAAATAACAAGCGGTATTCGAGCTCTCTGAATCTGCTGCGCCAGCCGCCATTGCTGCGGCCTTGGCAATTGGCGGCGGGCTGTCGCTATCGGCCGGGCCGGAGCCGGCCAACGTGGTCTGGGCACATGCCAGCAGCATGGCTACCGACAACCGCTTTGTTGATGCTTGAAACACTTTCATCGCTTTGACTCCCTTCGAATGATTTGGACATAGCTCCGCTGGGGACCCGTGCACGGCGCAACAAAAGCGCGCGCGACACGCGGCAGCTAGCGAACTTTTTGCGGACAAAAACTCACGGACGACAAAGGCAAGCCTTTCTCGCAGACGGAACACACAGGGATGAACGGCGCGCCGACCAGACTGTACATATCCCTGTACGGAAGTGGCGCACGACAGTGCAGCTAACTATGTAAGCAGACAGTCGCATTCTGTCAAGAACCGACAACGCTGCTCTGCAGTAAATCACCAATACCGCGCGTCATGACGCATGGCAACAATGACAAATCAATGCAGCTTGCGCATTGCAGCAATCACGATCCAGCAAGACGCATGCGTCGCTACGCTACATTTCTTGGAAACTCAAAAGGAAGCCGGAGAGTTGCTACCGATCACTTCCGTTTATAGGAATTTCATTCGGTGCGATACATTGCACTCAGCTTCGCTCTACGCCGCCAAACCGATGAATGGCCATCGCGCTATGACAGAGATTTGGGCGGCATCGCGCCCAAGCGAAGCCAGACCTTGCGTGCCACCAAAAACGGAACGACGAGAACCACCAGCCAACCGAGCACCATCATCAGCACTTCCAGCGCGTACGGCAGTATCCCTGCATGCGGCCCGGCAAGCACGATGACCACGGCAAACACAAGGCTTGCCACAACCAACAGCGCAGCGGCATAAGCAAGCATTGCAAGAAACAACCTCACCATGTTCTCCTCTGGTGCTCGCAGCAAAAAAATCGCCGCCTGCAATCACGCCAACAGACACAAGCGGCACCTTGGCCGCCGCTTTTCGCATGGAACCCCAGATGTCGGGCAGCGCTACCAACCGCTTCGCTCAGGCATGAAAGATAGCAGTGGCGGCTCGATGAGATCAGGGAGATTGGAGAGATTGGGCAGCGCATAGCGTGGCGAATGCATCGCGATGCCCAACTGTTCATATCCGAGTCATACCGCCGACACGATCCGGACTACCTTCTTAAACGTTCATCAGAACCTTGCCAATGCGCGGCCACCACATCATCAGCACGGCGGCCACCACACCGAGCAGCGTGATCAAGGCGCCAAGCGACAGCACGCCTGTTACCCACCATTTGCTTTTGCTGCTGCGCTGGCGTTGCGCCCAGAACCATAACTCGGCAACTGCCATCGGCAGCGCATAGCAGGCAACGGAGAAAAACAGATCCATGGGGCCATCGAGCGTGTTGGTGTTGCCTTTCTGTCCTTGGTTGACCAGATACCAGCCCATCAAATACAGCCGGAACGTCCAGACGCCATTGATGAGCAGAAACGCATGCACCGCCCAGCGCTGGTGCTGAACAAATTCACGGGCACGCGCTGCCCGCCAGGCCAGCACCACCGCCAGCGGAATCAGCAGACCATTCACGGTAATGCCAATGGCACCCAGATCACTCAAGCGGGAGCCGCGCACCCAGGTCAGATACAAACCACTCAGCGCACCGAGCAAGCCCATGGTCAGAAATACCCGCCCGTTCCAGCGGTGCAGCATCGGCCAGCGTCGGCGCAGCACCGGCAACAACTGCAGCACCCCGCAGACGCTGAGCAGAGCCGCTGGCAGCACGTGGGCAAACAGCATTGCATTGCCCAGGGTATCGCCAGCCACATAACCGGTGATCGGTCGTGCCTGGTTGGCCGCTTCATGATTACCGGTCGCAAACGGCAGTCCGTACATCACGGCAATGTAGAGCGCGAACAACCACTGCCCGACCAGCGCGACCAGCACCCAACCGGTCACGCTGAGCTGCAAGGCGCGGTCAGCGCTGTGGCTGGCACGCGCAAAAGTGTTGAGATCGGCGCTGCCGGCTAAAGACGTCTGCATGAGAAACCCTCGGATAGAATGACGACTGCCCAGCAGCGTGGCCGCCGTGCATGCTGGCGTCGTGCCGAATTTGAAAATCGGCGCAGGGTTTTGCCGGTGTCGGCGTAAAAGGTGTGCGTACAGAACCCGAAACATCTTGTTCATTGACGCTCACCTGCGTCCGGCGGGAGCATTACCGCTACCCGGGATGCGTCAGTGACACCACAGCAAGGCAGTACGGAAATGGACATTCAATGGCTACAGGGCACCGTGGTGCTGACGGCACTCAGCCTGTTATTGCTGCAAGCCACGGTGCGGCAGAAACAGATCGTGCATCTGGTGTTCGCGGTGTTCTGCGGTTCCATGGCCATGATGATGGGCAAGCGGCTGGGCGCCGACTCGCTCGGCCCGTATCAATACCTGCTGGGGCTCGGCGCGTGTGCCACCTGCAATGGCTATTGGCTGGTGGCCCGTGCGCTGTTTCGTGACAGTTCTTTGCGTGACGGCCCGTCCGTCGCGGGCCGTCATGTGTTGATTGCCGGCAGCGTGGCACTGCTCCTGATGAGCGACCAAGGCCTGACGCTGCTCAGCACCGTGCGCGACGCACCAACCGCTGTGCTGCTGCCAACCCAATCGGCACTCAACGCATTAATGGGGCTGCTCTCGTCTTGCCTGCTGGTGCTGGCCTTTTGGGAAGGCTGCCGCGGTTGGTCCACCGCCAACCGCACCGATCGCCAGCAACGGCTGCTATTCCTGATCTGTTATGGCGTGTCGGTGGTTGGCACCACCATGATGAAAGCGGTGAGCGCATCATTGGCTGACCCACTGACCCGCAGCACCGTCATCGAAGTCACCATCGCCATGGCATCGCTGCTGATGCTGTTGGTAACGCAAGCGCTGATCTACTGGCGTCACCCCGCGACGACTGCGTCAAAACAATCGCAGCAAAACGCAGCACACCGTTCAGATGTCGCCACCGACGAAGCGCTGGCAACCGCATCCGCCACCACTGCAGCTGCCATCGAACTTCCCTCAACTCATGCAGAACCGGTATCCAGCGAAGCCGATCTGCAGCTCGCCCACAACATCCGCGCGGCCCTGCACGAGCAAACGCTTTACCTGCAACCCGATTTGAAAGTCGCCGATCTGGCGCGGCGCTTTGATGTATCGGAATACCGAATCAGCCGAGCCATTCATAACCACCTGAACGCACGCAACTTCAACCAGCTGATCAACGCCCTGCGCGTGGACCACGCCAAAACCCTGCTTGCCGATCCGCAGAAACAGCACTGGCCGGTGTTGGTGGTGGGGCTGGAAAGTGGCTTTGCCTCAGTCGGGCCGTTTACCCGTTCGTTCAAGGCGATGGTGGGTTGCACACCGGGGGAGTACCGGCAGTCCGCACTGCAGGTTTCGGGAATAGACGGCAAAGAGT
>CAMLNB010000286.1 GCA_946481205.1 uncultured Kangiella sp.
GCAGCGCCAAACACCGCCACTTCCTGCGCGCCGGCAGCGAGTGCGGCTTCAAAGCCTTTCAAGTTCGGTGTCAGCACCGGATACGACACGCCCGGTTTGCGCTGGATGCGTGCCATCACCTCGGCGGCATCGGCCATTTGCGGCACCCATTTCGGCGAGACAAAGCTGGTGGCCTCGACCACTGACAGGCCGGCATCGGCGAGCCGGTGAATCAGCTCAACCTTGACGTCAGTCGGCACAATGATCTTTTCGTTCTGCAGGCCATCACGCGGGCCGACATCAACGATCTTGACGAATTTTGGCAGGGCCATTTGATTATCCTGTCATGCGGGAGCGGCTTTGGCCGCTCCCGCAAATGCGTTAATCCTTGCGTGCGAACCGCACCAGTTCTGCTCCATCCGCGACCAAATCACCCTGCGCATAAAGCACCTCGGCGATCTCGCCATCGGCCGGGGCGCGGATGGTGTGTTCCATCTTCATTGCTTCCAACACCAGCAGGGCCTGGCCGCGCGTGACCTTGTCGCCTTTCTTGACCTGCACGGCGATGATCGTGCCCGGCATCGGCGCAGTTAAAGCTGGTACGCCACCGGCTGAATCGGCATTGGCGTCAACAGATTTGAGCCAGAGTTTGCGGCTCCAGCCATGACCAATCAGCGTGAGCTGGTTGCCTTGCTGAATGACGCGAACCTGCTGTTTCTTGCCATCAATGCTCACCGCCAACAGATGATCGGGCAGGGCGGTGACGGCAGCGCTCAACGCGTGGCCGTTAACCAAAACCGAGAAACCATTGTTACGGAACTGGGCAATCACTTTGTGCTCAGGACCGCTCTCGGTTTCGAGGAAGGTCAGCGCATGATGATTGTCTTCATTCAAACGCCAGCCTGAGACCTGATTCCACGGCGAGAACCGATCCGTGTGATGCTGCGCAATGGTTTCTGCGTGACGCAGCTGCTCCGCAATCAAATGCAGCGCGGCAATGGCCAGCTCTTCGCTGGTCAATGCCGGCGCGGCCGGGAACAACACGTCGTTGTGACGCTTGATGAAGCCGGTATCGACATTGCCGGCAATGAATTCCGGATGCGAAGCCAGCGCGTGCAGGAACTTGATGTTGTGGGTCAGGCCGACAATTTCGTATTCGGCCAGCGCGCCGCGCAGGCGGGCGAGGGCGCGCTCGCGACTTTCGTCCCAGACGATCAGCTTGGCGATCATCGGGTCGTAATACATGCTGACGCTGTCGCCTTCACGCACGCCGGTGTCAATGCGGACATTGGCATTCGGCTCCGGCTGACGCAGATGCACCAGTTTGCCGATTGACGGCAAGAAGTCATTGTCCGGATCTTCGGCGTAAATGCGCGCTTCAAACGCGTGGCCATTGATGCGCAGTTCGTCCTGCGCTTTCGGCATTTTCTCGCCGTTGGCAACGCGCAGTTGCCACTCGACCAGATCCTGGCCGGTGATGAGTTCGGTGACCGGATGCTCGACCTGAAGACGGGTGTTCATTTCCATGAAATAGAACGAACCATCTTCGTCGTACAGAAATTCGCAGGTACCGGCGCCGACATAGCCGACGGCCTTGGCAGCACGCACGGCCGCTTCGCCCATCGCTTTGCGGATTTCCGGCTTCATCAACGGTGCCGGCGCTTCTTCGATCACTTTCTGGTGGCGGCGCTGCACCGAGCAGTCACGCTCGAACAAGTACACGGCGTTACCGTGCTTGTCGGCAAATACCTGGATTTCGACGTGACGCGGTTTGGTCAGATATTTTTCGACCAGTACCCGTTCGTCGCCGAAGGATGATTTGGCTTCGCGCTGACAGGAACTCAGGTTCTCGGCGAACTCGTCTGCCTTGAACACCATCCGCATACCTTTGCCACCGCCGCCAGCGGTCGCTTTGATCAGCACCGGGTAACCGATGTCATCAGCGGCTTTCTGCAATACGGCGAGCGATTGATCGGCGCCGTGGTAGCTTTTGACCAGCGGTACGCCGGCCGGCCCCATGATTTCCTTGGCACCGGCTTTGGAACCCATCGCGCGAATCGCCGAGGCCGGCGGGCCGATGAATTCGATACCGGCTTGCGCGCATTTCTCGGCGAAGTCAGCGTTCTCGGACAGGAAGCCGTAGCCCGGGTGTACCGCCTGGGCGCCGCTCTTCTTGGCCACTTCAATGATATTGTCCGCGAGCAGATAGCTCTCGCGTGCCGGTGCGGCACCGATGTGATAGGCCTCATCGGCCATCGCCACGTGCATGGAGTTGGCATCAGCATCGGAGTACACCGCGACGCAGCGTATGCCGAGTCGGTGCGCTGTGCGGATCACGCGGCAGGCAATTTCACCGCGGTTGGCAATCAGGATTTTTTCGAACATTTCGTATTCTTTTCCAGGAAAACGGTAACGGTGGCGGAAGTAAACGCCACGCTCAGGTATCCAGTTCGGTGCTTTCTTTCACATCCCAATTCGGCGCCCGCTTTTCCAGGAAAGCGGTGACGCCTTCGCGGCCCTCGGCCGAGGCACGGATGTCGGCAATTTTCTGTGCCGTGAAGCGCACCAGCTCCTCATCGATTGGCTGATTCGCAACACGTGCGATCAACTTCTTGGCTTCATGCACGGCCTTCGGGCCGTTTGCCAGCAACGTGGTGATCAGCTTGTCAGCTTCGGCATCGAGTTGTTCGGGTGCGTACAAGTCATGCACCAGACCCAGACGCAGCGCAGTGTTCGCATCGAAGCGTTCTGCCGTCACAAAGTAACGCTTGGCGGCCCGCTCACCAATGGCGGCAATGACATAAGGCGAGATGACCGACGGGATCAGACCGAGTTTGACTTCCGACAGACAGAAGCTGGCGGTGTTGGCAGCGAGCGCGATATCGCAACAGGCAACGAGGCCGACCCCGCCGCCAAATGCCGCGCCCTGCACGACACCAACCGTTGGTTTTTTCATCTGGCCGAGCGCTTGCATCAGCGTGGCAAGGCCGAGCGAATCCTGGTAGTTCTGCTGCCAAGAATAGGTCGCCATGCGCTTCATCCAGTTCAGATCGGCGCCGGCAGAAAAGCTCTTGCCGGTTGAGCGCAGTACGACAACGCGGACACTGTCGTCCCGACCGAACGCCTGCAGCACCTCGGTCATTTCCCGAATCAGCACATCATCAAAGGCGTTGTGCAAGTCCGGCCGGTTCAGCGTAACCGTGCCGACGCCGCGTTCATCCTTGCTAACCAGAATGGTGGTGGTTTCCATCATTGTTTTCTCCACACTGTGCTTCGCCAGTTTTTGCTGATTAGATGCTGCAATTTACATTCTGAAGACGCCGAACTTGGTCGGCTCGATCGGGGCATTCAAGGCAGCGGACAAACCGAGACCGAGCACCATGCGGGTATCGGCCGGATCGATGATGCCGTCATCCCACAACCGTGCGCTGGCGTAGTAGGGGTGACCCTGGGTTTCGTATTGCTCGCGGATTGGCGCCTTGAACGCTTCCTGCTCTTCCACCGGCCAGACTTTGCCTTCTTTCTCGAAGTTGTCGAGTTTGACCTGCGCAAGTACGTTTGCGGCTTGTTCTCCACCCATCACCGAGATGCGGGCGTTCGGCCACATCCACATGAAACGCGGGCTGTAAGCACGGCCACACATGCCATAGTTGCCGGCGCCAAATGAGCCGCCGATGATCACGGTGAACTTCGGCACCTTGGCGCAGGCAACCGCCGTCACCATCTTGGCGCCATTTTTGGCGATGCCGCTTTGCTCGTACTTTTTGCCAACCATGAAGCCAGTGATGTTCTGCAGGAACACCAGCGGAATGCCGCGCTGTGCACACAGCTCGATAAAGTGCGCGCCTTTCAGCGCTGACTCCGAGAACAGAATGCCGTTGTTGGCGACGATGCCGACCGGATAACCAAAGATGTGGGCGAAACCACAGACCAGCGTGGTGCCGTACAGCGGTTTGAATTCATCCAGCTCTGAACCATCGACAATACGGGCAATCACTTCGCGGATATCGAACGGCTTCTTGCTGTCGGTCGGGATAACGCCGTAGATCTCTTCCGGCGCATACAGCGGCGCGCGCGGGTCTTTGAGCGCCAGCGGAATGTTCTTGACTGTGTTCAGATTGGAAACGATTTGCCGTGCCAGCTGCAGGGCGTGCTGATCGTTCTGGGCGTAATGATCGGTTACGCCCGAGGTGCGGCAGTGGGTGTCCGCGCCACCGAGCTCTTCGGCGCTGACCACTTCACCGGTTGCGGCTTTTACCAGCGGCGGGCCGCCGAGGAAAATGGTGCCCTGATTGCGGACGATGATCGATTCATCGGCCATCGC
>CAMLNB010000287.1 GCA_946481205.1 uncultured Kangiella sp.
TTGCTGATGTCACTGCTGCTGGCGTTGTCGTTGTTGGAGTTGTCGTTGTCGGCGGAATCGCTTGAGCTTTCCCCGGCCGCATTTTCACTGACGTTATTGATGCTGCCGGCTTGCATCGGCCAGTTGGCCAGCAGTTGCGAATGGCCATCGTTGTCTTCCAGCCACAGCTGCACTTGCACACGGCTTTCGGCATCGTCACCGACGGCCGCTTGCAGCATCGTCGGCACTTGCAGCGTTGCCACCAGCAAACCGGACATGGCGACAGCATCGCGATCGCCAACGGCAGCCGGATACGGCAGGCCAGCCAGAACGCGGCGGTCGGTTTCGCTGGCTTGCGCCAACTGCACCGGCTCGCTGACTTGAAACCGGCGCGAATGCTGGATGCGCCGAACAAACTCGGCACGGCTCGGTTCGGCCAGCAGATCCAGACCGAGTACCGTCCGATTGCCCGACAAGGGTTCGAGGAATGTGATCGGAAAATATTCACTGCGCGGTAGCGCGCTGATCAACACGCCGGCGCTTTGCTGGCGAATTTCAAACGCCGGTTCGTAGCGGCGCTGCTCGCGCTCGAACTCACTGCGCGCCTCGCCGGCTACGCGCGGCACCCATTCGAGCGTGGTGATGGCCGGGGCAAATTGCAGTTGCTCACTGGCAAAGGTACGGAACTCGGCGCGGGTCACTTCGCTGGAGCTGACAAACAGCGCCCGCACGGTGATCAGCGCCTGTTGCACGGCCGCTTGCTGCTGTTCAAAGCGATGCAGAATTCGGTGATGGATCACACTCTGCTGCGCCTGCCATTTGATCAGTTCACGCTCGCGCAGATTCAGTGTGGTGATCACGACCAAGGAGGCTGTCAGCAATACCGTCACAGACAGCCACCAGCGCCGGTGCGCCAATGGCTGCGCCTGCGGTTGCCACAAATACAGCAACGGCAGCAGTGCGATCACTCCCATGGTGTCGCCGAGCCACCAGGTCAGCGCGGCTTCGGGCGCCAGCGCCATCGGCAATTGCTGCAACACCAGCAACGCGCCCACGCCAATCAACGGACTTACCAGACAGGCCAGTGGGCCAATCAGCAGCGCCTGCTGCAATAAGCGGCCGGCAGGCATCGGTGCTGCGGTGCTGCCACCAAAGCGGCGCAACAACGCCACCGCCAGCAGTGCTTGCGCTGCAGCCCCCAACCCGATCAGCAGCGCGGCCAGCCAGGCCATGACGGCATTGGTGGGCGCTGTCTCTGTCGGCACCGCAATCGCCGGCAGATAGACCAGCGCGTTGAACAGCAACGAACCCAACACAATGCCCGGCCACCAGTGCCGGCCATAACGCCAGAGCGCGACCAAGGCCACCCCGGCCGACGGCCAAATCGGCATGACCTGCGAGGGCGGTAGCGCCAGCTGATGAGCGAGCACGCCACCGGCGAAGTACAGCGCGGCCAGCGCCAGACAGCCCAGCAATGTGCGGACAACGAGGCGCATCCGAGGACGAAATCCTTGCTTGATGTGGTTGCGCCGCCCGCAGCGTGGCAGCGCTCCTTTTTCTGTGCACTAACTATAGCGCTGGTTCTTGATAGCGCTGGTTCCGGACAAATGGCTGCTTGAGGAAATGAAGTCTTGGGAAATCGGCCACGCCGCCAACGGATGAGGGTATCGCCGTCAACCGGAGACCGGTCGTTGCAATGGAAAATCGGAGAACACCGCGGTGACGCCGGCTTTCCATAGCGCGTCGGCACGTGCCTGCTCATTGACGGTCCAGATCAGCACTTCGCGGCCGCTGGCGCGCACGGCCTGCAGCAGCGGCTCGTCGAGCAGCTGGTCGTCGTAATGAAAACTGATGGCATCGAGAGCATCGAGCTCGGCCAGGATGCGCTCGCGCGGCCAGCGCCGCTCCAGCAGCAAACCGCGCGGCAGCGCCGGCAGGTAGCGCTGAATCGCCCGCAGACTTTGCAGCGAAAAACTCGAGGCCAGCAGCGGCAGCCGGCTCAGCCAGTCCCCAGCTTGCAGCAACTCGGCCAGAACGCGCGCCGTCGCGACGTAGTCGCCGCGATTCGGCTTCAGCTCCAGATTGATGCCGATGCCATGTTCGGCGCAGAAGTGCAGCACATCACGCAACAGCGGAATGCGCTCGCCGGCAAACGCCGGCGCAAACCAGCTGCCGGCATCGAGCTGTTGCAAGGCCTGCAGGCTCATCTGCTGGGCAATGCCGTGGCCGTTGCTGGTCCGGTCGACCCGGTTGTCATGCAACACAACCAGCTCGCCACTGGCGCAAAGCTTGGCGTCGAGCTCAACCCAGCGCAGCCCGGCATCACGGGCCGCGACAAACGCTGCCATGGTGTTTTCCGGCGCCAACCCGGCCAAGCCACGATGACCAATCACTTTGGCCACAGCCAACAACGAACGGATCGCGGCATGGGTCTGGTACGTCTGTTTTTCTGCGGGTCGAGCCATGGAATATCACCGGAGTGGCGGATCAGAAGCCGGACGTAGCTGTTGTTCGCGGAGCATCGCCGCGATGCGGTCAGCGCCCTACGCAATAAGGGCGTTTATCAATTCAGCAACGATGCCGTTCAAGTCGGGTTTGAGCAAGCCCAGTCATTCATGGCGTGGCGCCTGGGTGACAAGTTCGGGTCGACTCGGAATCGGGATCAAGGCGGATGAAATCGGTCCTGCACTTGGCGCCCGACTTGGCTTTGCTTTCAGCGATTTTTTACAGTCGCAAAAAGGAGCCGCCAGCCGACCAAAGTGCTCAGGTTAGTCCTCACTTGCAGGGCCAAAACGCGTCACGCCGTTGTCACATTGACAAAAATGTGACGGCATTCGTCCACAGACCGGTTTTCGACGCGGTGCAGCGTCAAAGGCTCGGCTACAAACGCTGTACAATCCTTCGACAACGCTAAAATTTATTCGTAACTGATTGATAAAATTGATTATTTTATTATTGCTCATTTTTTGAGCAATTCGTGCACAAGGCCAGATTTGGCGGGGCCGGCTTCGGGTTTCGGCAAGATTTCACCAAAGTTATCCACAGAATTTGTGGACAGTCGATGACGGCTTCGTGAAACGTTTTGACGACCGGGCTGCAAGCGGCGAGATTCCGTCGTGGAACCCTTTTTGTGACATTTTCACACCCCGATCGAGTCTGGCCAAAGCCTACTTTTTGACCGCCGCCGAGATGGTGTAGTGAGCGCCCTGCTTGCGCTTTTCGTAGTTGCCGAACACCTCGTTGAAGCTGCGTTTAATAAAGTCACGCAAGCCATTGATTGTGACAACGACCAGCTCGCCGCCCGGAGCCAGATGATGCAAAGCGTCGTAGAAATAGAGGTAGAACAACTCATTGCCAGCTTTCGCTGGCAAGTTGGAGACAATCAGATCGAACTGGCGAGTACCCACTTCCGACAGACCGTTGGACAGAAACGCCTCGGCGTTCTTGATGCCGTTCGCTGCCAGGTTCTTTTTGGTGTACTCGACCGCCACATAATCCTTGTCGATCAACGTGTGCATGCCCTGCGGCGCCATCCGCGCCAGCGTCATGCCGAGCACGCCGTAGCCGCAGCCAACATCGAGCGTGCGGGCGTCCGGTTTCGGGTCCACGTAGTCCAGCATCAGGCGCGAGCCGTCATCAACCTCTTTCGGCGAGAACAGACCGTGGGTGGTGGTGAAATTGAAATCGAAGCCACGGACATTGGCGCTGAAGTGCAGATCTTCACGGTAGCGGCAGGCGGTCGGGTGCGGGGACGGCATGGTAGTTCCAGTCGTGACAGTATCGGTCTGGGGCCGGCGGCCAGCAAAGCCGTGGCCGGAAGGGCCGCTATGCTACCATTGCGCCCCGCTGCAACGCCCGACTCCGATACCGTTTCGACACCATGACTGAACCCCGTTTGTACCGCGTGATCTTCCTGAACCAGGGTCAGCACTACGAGCTTTACGCTCGCTATGTCTATCAGAGCGACATGTGGGGCTTTGTCGAAATCGAAGAACTGGTGTTCGGCGAGCGCAGCCAGCTGCTGGTCGACCCGGCCGAAGAGAAGCTCAAGAACGAATTCGAAGGCGTCCGCCGCAGCTACATCCCGGCCCACTCGATTGTTCGCATCGACGAAGTCAGCAAGATCGGCGAGGCCCGCATCACCGATGCCAAGGGCGAGAATGTCACCCCGTTTCCGGCCGGCATGCCGCGCCCGGCCAAAAAACCTGAATAAGCCTTGTCGGAGTAACGCCTCTTGGCCTTGATCGTCGCCCACTGCCGCCCCGGTTTCGAACCCGAATGCGCCGCCGAACTGGAAGCCATGGCGCAAGCCTGGGATGC